>CAMFLW010000082.1 GCA_945957575.1 uncultured Aeromonas sp.
AAAGGGCACGCAATACGAGGTAGTGCGCAAGCTGGGGCGTCAGGATGCCTTGGTGAGTCTGATGACCAGCCCGCAAGCGAGGAAGAAGTGGCCGCAACTCCCTGAAACCGTTGAAGCCCGCCTGCTGACCCGCACCATCAACGGCAAAGAGCGGCAAGTGCTGACCTCAATGGTTGACCCGATGCGTTTCCCGGGTGCGGATATTGTCGAGCTCTACAGCCATCGCTGGGAAATCGAGTTGGGCTATCGGGAGATGAAGCACAGCTTGCAACAACACCGGCTGACCCTGCGTAGCAAGAAGGCTTCGGGGATACGGCAAGAGCTGTGGGGCGTGCTGCTGGCATACAACCTGCTGCGCAGCCAGATGGTAAAGATGGCGGCGAGCCTGAAGGGATACACGGCGAGTCAGTTGAGTTTTCATATGGCATCGGTCTATCTCATCCATGAACTGAGCTGTATGCCATATATGTCACCGGGGACTATCCCGAAGCGGGTGGCGGAGCTGGAGAAACAAGCGGGGCAGTTTGTATTGCCAGAACGCAGGGAGCGAAGTTATCCCCGCTGCGTGAAGCCAAGGCCACAGAAGTATAGTGTAAAAAAAGCCAATAAAAACAATGCCAGTCAGGCTTAACTGACTGGCATTAGGCCTGCGGGCCGCCGTTTTTGTATCTGCTCTCTGATCACGCCATCAGTTTTCCGGAGGCGGGGAGGGGGGTGTGCTTTTTTTCTTGTGCTTGTGCACCCGCATGTAGTTACGGCGCACGCCGTAGGAGATGAGCACCCCGGCCAGCAGGGCGATCAGCAGTATCAGCCGCTGTTTCTCCTGTGTCACCTTGAGCCGGGTATCCTTGTCCGCCAGCATTTGCTGCTCTTCCAGCGTGATGCGCAGATAGCCGAGGGTCTGGGCTCCGTCCTGGATCTCCTGCACGAACTGGATGCGTCCCTTGCCCTGCTCCGGCATCGACTTGTTGTCGCTGCCGATGGGGAGCAGGCTCTCCAGCGGCACGGCCTGCTCCGACTGGGCGAGCGGGATGCCGCGTCCATCATAAAGAGTAACATCGAGGATCTCGGGCTCGGTCGCCAGAACCCGCGCCAGTCGCTCCAGCTCGCTGCTGTTCTCCTCCTTGAGCCAGCGCTTCATGTCGCGGGCGGCATAGGCGACCAGCGCCTGAGCTCGATGGCGCGCTTCGCTGTGTAGCGATGCCTGACTTTCTCCCTGCATATGGAGGAGCACAACCAGTACCCAGCAGCCGAGTAGCAGGCCGGCAACCAGACTGATCACGCGTTTGATGGGAAGATGACGCTGCAAGCGCGAGACCTCATGCTGACCAAGAATTGCGGGATCTTGGCGCTTGCCTGCGCAAAAAGCAATACGCTACTCTGGGCCACTATTGTTAACCCCTTGATCACCATGGAAGGCGTATCGCTTATGTTGTTGTCCCGGCTCCCCACCTCCTTATCCGAATGGCCCACGCTGTTGTCTGGCTCCCCTTGTTGGCAGCTGGTTCTTGATGGGCTGCAACCTGTGCCGAGCTCGCTTGCCGCCAGTTGGTTGGTGCTCTTTGGCAAGGGAGTGGGAGCATCTCATTTGGCGCGGCTGGCTCCCTTGCTGGCGGAGCAGGGTGTGACGGCCACACTCTACCCTCCCACCGAGGTGGCAGATGTGCCGCTGCTGCTGCTTGGCTGCGATCGCTTCTCCCCCGACCTGGTGGCCGAGCTCAAGAGCGGTGAGTGGGAGATCGATCTCTGCCATCTACCCGCGCTGCCGACCTTGAGCGAGCCAGGTCTGTTGGTGATGGACATGGACTCCACCGCGATCCGCATCGAATGCATCGACGAGATAGCTCGGCTGGCGGGGGTGGGCGATCAGGTTGCGGCGGTGACCGCGGCTGCCATGCAGGGCAAGCTGGAGTTCTCTGACAGCCTGCGTAATCGGGTTGCGCTGCTTGAGGGGGCGCCCGTCACCATCCTCGATGAGGTGGCCGCCAACATGCCGTGGATGCCTGGCTTGCAGTTGATGGTCGATACCCTCAAAGGGGCGGGTTGGAAGGTTGCCATCGCCTCCGGCGGTTTTACCCGCTTTGCCGGCCAGTTGCAGCGGGAGCTGGGGCTCGATGCCATCTTCGCCAACGAGCTGGCGGTGGAAGGAGAGCAGCTGAGCGGCCAGGTGAGCGGGCGCATCGTCGATGCCAGCGTCAAGGCCGAGGTGTTACAGCAGTTGGGGCAGGAGTACGGCATTGCTGCCGCCCAGACCGTGGCCATCGGCGATGGCGCCAACGATCTCAAGATGATGGGGGTCGCAGGCCTTGGCATCGCCATTCACGCCAAGCCACTGGTGCGGGCGCAGGCTGCTGCGACCCTCAATCATCATGATCTGGAGGGGGTGCTCTGCCTGCTGGCGGCGCGGGCCTGCAGCAAGCAACGCTGGGACCTGCGCTGATCGTATTTCAAGGAGGAAACTCATTAAAATGGAATTGTTGCAGCAGTCTCTGTTTATCTCCTGTGGCGCCCATCAACTGCATGTTCGCCACATCAAACCGGGGGCGGCCGTTCATGGTGAACCCATCCTGATGGTGCACGGCGCCATCGAGAACGGCCGGATCTTCTATACCGAATCCGGCAAGGGGCTGGCCTGCTTTCTGGCCCGCCACGGCTACCAGGTCTATGTAGCGGATTTGCGTGGGCGGGGGCTTAGCACTCCGGCCATCTCCAAGCAGGCGGAGCACGGTCAGCACGAGCTGATCACCGAAGATCTGCCCACTCTGCACCGCTGGATTACCGAGCGCCATCACGGCTTCAAGGTACACTGGGTGGCCCACTCCTGGGGCGGCGTCATCATGGCCTCCACGCTGGTGCGCTTCCCCGAGCTGGCGGAACAGGTGGCCAGCCTGCTGTTTTTTGGCACCAAGCGCGGAGTATCGGTACACAATCCCGAGCGCTGGTTGAAGGTGGATCTGATCTGGAACCGGCTGGCCCCCTGGCTGGCTCGTCGCCGCGGTTTTCTGGCAGCACGCACTCTGAAGATCGGTGCTGATGACGAACCACTGCGCTATCTGCAAGAGACCATCCCCTGGGTCAAGTGCGGCCCCTGGCAGGATCCGCACGACGGTTTTGCCTATGACGAGGCGGCGGCGCGGGTCAACTGGCCACCGCTCTGGATGATTTCGGCCAAAGCGGACAAGGTGCTGGGTCACCCCACCGATGTGCGCCGTTTCAGCGATGAGATGGGCTCGGCCACGCGCCACACCCGATTGGGGCGGGACAACGGCAACCGCCTTGATTATGACCATATCAATATGCTGACCGCACCGCAGGCGCATGAGGATCACTTTCCCCAGGTCCTCGCGTGGTTGATCAACCCATATACAGCATAAGAACAGGGCGCATTATGCTCCTGCAGATTGCTGAAGAACCCCATTTTTTTCAAAAAAGGGCTCTTCTTTAGTTTTAGTGTCGGGTTGGTAGCCGGGGCTGATCATCAGCCAGAAAGTCGATATTTTTCCCATCTTAGCTGCTGACAAGGCACAGATACCGCATTATTGCATCACAAGCCTATCTTGCTGCGCCTTAGCAAGCCGCTTGCCTGATTCATTTGTGTGATGGCCGGTTTATTGCCCGTGCATTGACTTCTCAAAGAATATACTCGGCACTTGTTCCGGGTTACTAGCGTGGAGTCGATAGCCTTCTCCCCATGTGGAATAAAGAGAGCTACTCCAATGTCAGCACCATGCATATTTCGCAATCCCCGTGGCCGGTACAGCCGAGGGGGGTGGGGAGATGCTCAAAGCCCAGTGATTCATAGAGGCTGGTGGCTTCCCGCAGCACCTCTGTGGTCTCCAGATAGCAGCGGTGATAGCCCAAGCCACGAGCGGTATTCAGCGCCTGCAACACCAGCCGCTTGCCAAGGCCCAGTCCACGCAGGGCTGGCATAAAGTACATCTTCTGCAGCTCGCAGATTCCCTCTTCTCCTGCCAATGGCGCGATACCACCACCGCCGAGGATGGAACCGTCCGGCCTTTCGATAACCCAGTAGCGGCTCTTCTCCCCCTGATAGCTCTGGGAAAGGGTGTCGAGATTGGGATCCGAGACCCCATACCCCTTGTCGGCGCTGAGGCCATATTCGGCCGATACGGCGCGGATCACCAAGGCGATCTGGGGATTGTCCGCTGCCGTGATGGGGCGGATCTGGTAACCCTGCTGGCGACGGGCGCGGGAGAGGGCGCTGCGATAGATCAGCATGCCGCTCCAGAGCTGCTCCCGCTCGTTCAGGCTCAACTGCGCCAGCATCTCTTCCATCGCCCCGTCCATCTCCCGGTGCAACTCCAGCAGCATCGCTTGACCGTTGACGGTGAGACGGGCCTCCTTGCTGCGCCCGTCGGAGGGGTGCGGGTGCCAGCTGATGAGCTCCCGCTCGGCGAGGCGGGCCAACGGGCGGCTGGCGTTGGATTTGTCGATGTGCAGTTTTTCTGCCAGCTGCTGATTGGTGGCGGGGGCGTTTTCCAGTTCGATCAGCAGGTGAGCCTCGATAGGGGTGAGGGCCAGATTGCCGCACTGTTGGGAGAGCATGCCGAGTTCGCGCACCAGATCGCGCGACAGGGCGCGCAGGGGACGGGGATCCATGTCGTGGTTGCCTATTTAGTTGTGCATAACAACTAAAGTAGCGCACAAGTTGTAATTCGCAACCTTTTTCTGTGATGGCTTGCAGAATATGGGGGTGCGGCAGCCAGGAAGGGCTGCCGCAGGCAAGGTGGGCCGTCAGGCGGCGGCTCTGATGGCCAGTTCCGGGCGACGAGAGAAGCAGCGGGCCAGCAGCAGCATGGTAGCCACGCCTATTGTGCCTAGTACCAGCCAGGGGAGGGCCGGTTGTCCCTGTTGCAGCGAGAAATCATAGAGGGAGCCGCCGCCCACGTAGCCGGTCATGCCCCCCAGTGCCAGTCCGAGGCGGCTGAAGCCCATGTAGCTGCCGCGGGCTGCGGGGTTGACAAGCCGGGTCATCAGGGTCTCCCGGGCCGGTTCGCAGATGATGATCCCCAGATAGAAGCAGGCCAGCAGCACGAAGATGCCAGAGAGAGTGCTGACAAACGCGACCAGCCCGATCCCCACCGTCATCAGCAGGATGCCCGCCATCAGCCGGCTCTCCAGCCGATAGCGCCGCTCACTGAAGCGGGCGATGGGGTAGAGCAGCGCCAGCGACAGCGCCGTTTCGAGGCTGTACATCCAGCCTACCGCCGTAGTGGTGCCGGAGAGCTGCTTGACCAGGATCGGGAAGATCAGCATCACCTGAACCCACAGCATGTAGTAGCCGCTCAAGATCAGCACCAGTCGGCAGAAGGCGCGATCCGCCAGCACCTGCCCCAACCCTTCGCGCATCGGAGTGGGTTTGACCGAGAGGCGGTAGGCGGGCAGCAGGGTCCAGTTGCACAGGGCGGCCAGGGTGAAGAGCCCGGCACCCAGCAAGCAGACGTAGGTAAAGTCAAAGCGCAGCAGCCAGCTGCCGAGCAGGGCGCCAGTGACGGCTCCCGCGCTCTCCAGCATCATCAGCAGCGAGATAAAACGGCCCCGCTCATGGGGACGGGTGAATTTGATCACCAGCGCAGCCCGGGGCGGGTCGAACAGACAGCCGCCCAGGCCCGAGAGAAAGCAGGAGAAGATCAGCATGGCGCCGCTGTCGGCCCAGGCCAGGGTTGCGAAGCCGATGGCCCGCAGCAGCATGCCGGTGACGATGAGCGGGCGGGCGCCGAAACGGTCGGCCAGCGAGCCGCCGAAGATCCCCAGCCCCTGTTGGGTCAGCTGGCGCAGCCCAAGGGCCAGCCCCACCAGACCGGCGGCCCAGCCGAGTTGATCGACGAAGCGCAGGCTGATCATCGGCATCACCACAAAGAAACCCAGGATCACCAGTGTGGTATCCAGCGCCAGAAACCAGCGTCCCCAAAACCTCGCCCTATCGACCATAACGCCCTCTCATTCACAGATAACTTCATTCTGGAGAGGGTTTAGATATAGTGGTAGACGACAACTACCTATATTTCATATCAGGATTATTTATGTCTATGGATCTGGACGATCTGCAACTGCTGCTGGATGTGGCCGAGCTGGGCAGCTTCAGTCAGGCGGCGGCCATACGTGGCTGGTCACAGCCGCTGGTGAGCCAGCGGATTGCCCAACTGGAGGAGAGCCTCGGGGCATCACTGTTTCAGCGTCATCGGCGTGGCGTAACGCTGACTCGTGCCTGCGAGCAGTTTCTGCCATCGGCCCGATCGGCACTGGCGACCCTGAGCGAAGGGCGGCTGGCGTTGCAGGGGGCGCCGGCACTGCCTTGCATCCGCCTTTCCAGCCTGCCATCTCTCACCTCGGTGGTGTTTGGCTCGTTATTGATGGAGCTGGTGGATGAGCCCTTCGAGATCCGCTGCACCACGGATCACTCCGGCGAGATCATGCAGTCACTGTTGACCGGGGAGGCCGATATCGGCTTTGTGCTCAAGCGCCCGCCTGTTGCAGGTCTGCAGATGGAGCTGCTCTGCTGCTCCCCTATCATCGCTATCACCTCGCCGCTGCATCCGCTAGCCGGTTGTCACGGCCTTACTCTGGAGGATATTGCCGACCAGCGGTTGGCGCCTCAGGTGTGGGGGCCAGGCTGTGATGCCTTTATCCAGCAGTTGCGGCGGCTGCGGCGGGCGGCAAGCCCTCTGCATGCGGTGCAGCCCGCCAGTGCAGCGCGGGATTTGGCGCTGGAGCACGGGTTTATCACCCTGATGCCGGAGTTGGCCATCAAGCGGGATCTGGAGGTGGGACGGTTGGTCAGGCTCGATGTGCGCAATCTGCCGCAGGATCATTGGGATGTGATGATGGCGTGGCGAGGTGGCAAGCGGCCCAATCCGGCCCGGGAAACCGTATTGGCCACCGCCCGCTCGCTGGCCCGGCGCTGGCGTAACGAGGGGTAAACGAGAAGGGCGTATCAGGTGTGTAAATGGGCTGGCGCGGCCAGTGGCGATTGGCTACATTGGGTGGCTGGTTCGCTATTTGATCACTGATTTGAAAGGAGAATCCCATGTTTTCATGGCAGTTGGACGATGAGCTTGTGCTGCTCTTCTTGCAGCCAGATATGGCGAGCGAACTGTTTGCCCTCTGCCATGACAACCGGGAGTATCTCTCCCAGTGGCTACCCTGGCCGCCCCTGATCCAGCGCCCTGTCGACAGCGCCCTCTTCATTCGCAGTGCCATCGAGAAGTTTGCCCGTGGCGAGGGGCTTACCACCGCCATCGAGTATCAGGGGGAGGTGGTTGGGGTCATTGGCTACAACAGCATCGATCACGACCTTGGCAAGGTGGTCATCGGTTACTGGCTGGCGGAGCGCTGGCAGGGCAACGGTATCATCACCCGGGCCTGTCAGGCCCTGATCCACCACGCCTTCGAGGAGATGGGGATGGAGAAGGTGGAGATCAGCGCCGCCACCGATAACGAGCCCAGCAGAGCCGTCTGTGAGCGGCTCGGGATGCAGCAGGAAGGGGTGACCCGACGCGCAGAGCGGCTGGGCAACCGGATTGTGGACCATGCCCACTACAGCCTGCTGCGCGATGAGTGGCTAAGACAGAGGGAGTCCTGATGGCGCTACCCCATATCAAGACCTCACGGGCCCACCTGACGCTGCTGACCCCCGATCAGGCCCCGATGATTCTCGACTTCTACCGGCGCAATCGCGACCACCTTACCCCGTGGGAGCCGCTGCGCGACGACCATTTCTACACGCTTTCTTACTGGCATAACCGGCTGCAGGATAGCTACAGCCAGTTTTTCAACGGCACCGGCGTCAATCTGGTGGCGCTCGATCCGGCTGGTGAGCGGGTGATCGCCACCTGCAATTTCAGCAATATCCTGATGGGAGTCTTCAAGGCGTGTCATCTGGGCTATGCCATCGACCAGCAGCATCAGGGGCAGGGGGTGATGAGAGAGGTGCTATCAGCCGCCATCGACTACCTGTTTCGGGAGCACGATCTGCATCGCATCATGGCTTGCTATATGCCAGCCAACCTGCGTAGTGGCGCCTTGCTGGAGCGGCTCGGCTTCGAGCGGGAGGGATTCGCGCGGGCGTATCTGATGATCAATGGTCGCTGGGAGGATCACATCCTCACCTCGCTGATTAATCCGGCTCCCTGATCGTCAGATAAAAAAACGGGCCCGAAGTTGCCTTCGGACCCGTCTTCGAATGAGGTGCAGGCTTAGTTGGCCTTGGCATCGCTCACTGCAGCTTCAACCTTGGTAGCAGCTTCGTCAGCAGCTTTTTCAACGGTTGCAGTCGCTTCGGAAGCGGCTTTCTCGACAGTTGCAGCAACTTCGGCGGCCGGAGCAGCAGCAGGCGCGGCAGCTTTTTCTTCTTTCTGACCGCAAGCAGTCAACATCAGACCCAGGATACCGGCTACCAGTACTTTGTTCATGTGCATTCCCTCAAAAAAAGATGGAGAGATGGTCTGTGCAACCATCACAGCGCCCACCGTTGCCCGGTATTGAAACAAGAAGCCGGGAGGCAGCAGGCGGGCGCAATATAGCCCCATTAGTTACCGATGAAAACGGATATCACAATGACATTTTTTCGTTCAATGGATAAAAAGCTCCACTGCAACGACAGATATCAATACAAGATGCCGTTAAATGATGCTTATTGCACAATAAAACACCGCATTGCTGCCATCTTGTGGCGGTTTAACAAGGTCAAGGTTGGTCAAGCGTGGCCGATGACCCGCACCTTAATCAGACAGCTTCTGACAGGGCAGCCGTTTTCCCTCAAGGTGGCTCTGACGGGCCAGATCCAGCAGCGCCATCACCGCTAGCGCTTCGTATGCTGGCACCGGGTTGCTCCCCTCGCCCTTGATGGCGGCACAAATGCCACGATAGTAGGCGCCATAATCCCCCGGCTCACCCACCACGCTCTGCTGCTGTAACTGACCATCGACAATGCGGCTGAGCTGACCGGGTTCACTATCCATGCCCCAATCTGCCGCCGGTGGCCGCAAGCCCTGCTTGAGCTGATCTTCCTGCACATCCATACCGAATTTCACGAACGAACCCTGGCTGCCGTGAATGACAAAGCGCGGCATGGTGGCTGAAACCAGACAGCTGCCATGCAGAATAACCCGCAGAGCACCGTAACCCAGCACCACATGGAAGTAGTCGTCCGCCAGTGCGCCGGGGCGCTGCTCGGCCAGATCGGCCTGTAGCCAGTCCGGCTGACCGAACAGCTGCAGCGCCTGATCCAGCACATGGGGGCCGAGATCGAACCAGAGGCCGGAACCCGGGCCACCCGCTTCGCGCCAGCGCTGGCGCACTTCGGGGCGATAGCGATCGAAGTGGGATTCGAACTGGGCGATCTGCCCCAGCGTCCCTTCGGAAATCAAACGGCGCACGGTAAGGAAATCCCCGTCCCAACGACGGTTGTGGAAGATACTGAGCAGCCGCTGCTGTTTTTCGGCCAGCTCGACCAGCGCTTGCGCCTCGGCCAGATCCAGTGCAAAGGGCTTGTCGATCACCACATGTTTGCCTGCCAGCAGCGCCTGGCGGGCGAGGGGGGCATGGGTGTCGTTGGGGGTGGCGATCACCACCAGATCGACGGTCTCATCGCTTAGCACCTCCTCCAGTGAACCGACCCGGCAGCCGGGCAGATCGGCCTGCACCTTGGCGGCATCGCGGCTCACCACCCAACTGAGGGACAAGCCCTGCGTGGTGGAGAGGAAGGGGGCGTGGAAGGTCTTGCCTGCAAAGCCATAGCCCACCAGGGCTGCGTTGAGAGTGTGGCTCATCGGGAGTTCTCCGCTGACATCGAGTGAGTGGGGTTGCCATCGCAGGCTCTCTGCCGGATGGCCATGTGCTGTAAAGGCGATACAAACGAGAAGGGGGCCGATGGCCCCCTGAGTGTGCCCATCAGAGCACAGGATTTATTGCAAACACAAGCGGCGACCGCGGCGGGTCATCAGCATCACCAGAGGCGGCAGCAGCAGCCACATATGCAGTGCCAGCTGGCTGAGCGGGTCGTGCATCAGGGCGCCGGTCAGGCCAACCAAAGCGCCGGAGCCGCTCATCTGGAACAGGCCGAGCAGGGCCGCGGCGGTACCGGCGCAGTGGCCGAACGGTGCCAGCGCCATCCCGGCGGCAGAGCCCAGAATCATGGCAAAGCCGATGCTGGAGAGGAATACCGGCCCCATCATCGCCAGCGGATGTTCGATGTGCATGGCCAGAGTCAGGGTGATGGCCGAGAGCATCAACACCAGCAGGCCGATGCGCAGGGTGCGTCTTGGCCCCACCTTGGCGATAAAGCGCGGCGCCATGAAGCAGGCCAGAATGTTGAGCGCGGCGTTGGCGGTAAACCAGTAGCTAAAGCCGCTCATATCCAGCCCCAGCTTCACCATCAGCTGCACCGGTGCGGCGGTGACATAGGCAAGGATCACCGCCATCGCCAGCATGCACAGCGCCGCGTTGAACAGGAAGCTGGGGGAGCGCAGCACCGGGCTGTAGCGGGACCAACTGATGAGGGCCCCTTCACTGCGGGTCTCCTCCGGGCGTGTCTCCGGCATCCGCCACATCAGCCAGCTGCCGACGATGAGCGCATAACCGGCCATAAACCAGAAGTTGGCAGACCAGCCCGCCTTGGCGGTGAGCCAGCCACCGAGCAGGGGGGCCAGCGCAGGAATAAAGCAGATGGCGCCATTGAGATAGGAGATCATCTGGCCGCTCTTTTTCGGGCCATAGCTGTCACGAACCACCGAGAAGGCGGCAACCGAAGTGGCGCAGGCGCCGAAGCCCTGCAGCACCCGCGCCAGCATCAATTCGCCGAGGCTGGCGGCAAAGCCGGCCCCCAGCGCGCTCAGGCCATAGAGCAGCACGCCGCCCAGCGCGATGGGCTTGCGACCGTAGCGATCGGCCAGCGGGCCAACAAGCAGTTGTCCCAGTCCCATGCTGAACAGGAACCAGGTGATGGTGCCCTGCATCAGAGTTACTTCGGCGCCCAGCTGCTCGGCCATCTGCGGAATGGCGGGCAGGTAGATGTCGATAGCCAGCGGACTGAACAGCACCAGTAGTACGAGCAAAAGTATCAATGGCATCTGTCACCTCTTTAGTCAGCCAGGTTAATGAATTGGGGCGCGAGTCTACTGACTCACAGTAATGAATAGAAATGGTATTTAATCACTTTGGTTATTCCATTATGGAAACATGTATTAAAAAGCTGGTTATTCGATGGCGGCAAATCCCCCGTAACCCCATCACAGCGGGTGTAATTGACGCTTTTACTAAACGCTTGCGCCGCATAGAATGCGCAGATTATTTTTGCGGAGGTGCTCGATGAACAAGCTTGTCCTGGCAACAGGTAACCAGAAAAAGGTGAAGGAATTGGCCGCCATGCTGGCCGATATGAAGATCCAGGTGATCCCACAGAGCGAGTTTGCGGTCTCCGATGCCGATGAGACCGGCACCACCTTCGTCGAGAATGCCATCATCAAGGCCCGCCACGCTGCCCGCATTACCGGTCTGCCCGCTGTGGCCGATGACTCCGGTCTGGAAGTCGACCTGCTGCAAGGGCGCCCCGGCGTCTACTCCGCCCGCTTTGCCGGTGTGGGTGCCGGTGACAAGGCCAATATCGAGAAGCTGCTCGGCGAGCTGCAAGGTGCCCCCGAGTACCTGAAGAGCGCCCGCTTCTGGTGTGTGCTGGTCTATATGCGCCACGCCGACGATCCCACCCCCATCATCTGTCAGGCGAGCTGGGAAGGGATGATCATCGACGAGCCGCGCGGTCAGCACGGTTTCGGCTATGACCCCGTCTTCTTCGTGCCGGATCACGACTGCACTGCTGCCCAGATGCCGGCCGAACTGAAAAACCAGCTTAGCCATCGCGGTCAGGCGCTGGCTAAGCTCAAAGCGGCGCTGGCTGCGGCGCACTGAGTCACTTCGCCACCTTGTCGGTTACACACGGTCAATTACACATAGTCATCTACAATGGGGGCCTTGAGCCCCCGTTTTATTGGAAGCCCCATGCTGCAACTGCCGCCGCTCTCTCTCTATATTCATGTGCCCTGGTGCGTCCAGAAGTGCCCTTACTGTGACTTCAACTCCCATGCCCAGAAGGGGGAGTTGCCTCACCTCGAATATGTCGCCGCTCTGCTGGAGGATCTGGATCAGGATCTGAAGTGGGCGCAGGGACGGCCGCTCTCCTCGATCTTTATCGGCGGTGGCACTCCAAGCCTGTTGACGGTGGAGGCGATGCAAACCTTGCTGGACGGGGTGCGGGCACGCATTGTGCTCACCGCCGATTGCGAGATCACCATGGAAGCGAATCCGGGCACGGTGGAGGCGGACAAGTTCGCCGGTTTCCAGCGCGCCGGCATCAACCGTATCTCCATCGGGGTGCAGAGCTTTCAGCAGGAGAAGCTGACCCGGCTCGGCCGCATTCACGGCCCGGAAGAGGCGCGCAAGGCCGCTGCACTGGCCCATGCCATCAAGTTGCCCACCTTCAATCTGGATCTAATGCACGGTCTGCCGGATCAGAGTCTGGATGACGCCCTTTACGACCTGCAGCAGGCGATCGACTGCGCCCCGCCGCACCTCTCCTGGTATCAGCTCACCATAGAGCCGAACACAGCATTTGCCTCCAAGCCGCCCAAACTGCCGGAAGATGACACCCTGTGGGACATCTACGAGCAGGGCCACGCCATGCTCACCGCCAGCGGTTATCGCCAGTACGAGATCTCGGCTTATGCCAAAGAGGGCTACCAGTGCCATCACAACCTCAACTACTGGCGTTTCGGCGACTATCTGGGGATTGGCTGTGGCGCCCACGGCAAGGTGACCGATCTCGCGAACCAACAGATTCTGCGCACCGCCAAGGTGAAGCATCCGAAAGGGTATCTGGACAAGAGTCGCCCCTATCTGGACGAGCAATGGCAGGTGACGGCAGACGATCTGCCGCTCGAATACTTCATGAACCGCTTCCGCCTGTTTGAACCTGCTCCCAAGGCGGAGTTCGAGGCCTATACTGGCTTGCCGCTGGAGCGGGTAGAGACGGTGCTCGCCATCGCCCAAAGCAAGGAGCTGATCGAGGATTTGGGGGATAGCTGGCAGCTTACCTCCCTCGGTCATCGCTATCTGAACGTATTGCTCGAACTCT
>CAMFLW010000083.1 GCA_945957575.1 uncultured Aeromonas sp.
TTGATCTGATATACCCAGGGAAGAACAGCTATCAGGTAGCCCTTTGGTTGGCGCAACACACCCCGTTTGATCGTCTCTATCTCTATGGCCCAGATCGGCCACTGCATATCAGCTATGGGCCCGAACAAAACGGCGCCTTGGTCGAACTCACCACTCACCATGAAAGACGAATGCCCAAGCGGCTGACACTCACCCAACTCAAAGGAATGTGTTGATGCTGACCCCCGAACGCTTCACGCAACTGGTCGCAGCCCTGCCATACAAAAAAGTGCTGCCCGACGCGGTCTATCTGCACAAAGAGACCCTGACCACGACCAGCCCACAGCTCTACCGTTTTGTCTGTGCGGTGGCACAAGCGCTCAAACTGCCGGAGTGTGAATGGGATCTGGTGAAGTTGGCAAAGCAGGACTTTAGGCTGTCCCTGCTCAGCTACCCCACCTTCTTCGAAGAGGCCTACCCCAGTCTCAAGCAAAGCGTGACCGTTGACCTGGCCAAACTGAGCCATACCGTTACCTGCTACGACAGCCAGGACAACCCCCCCATTCTGCATCGCAAAGAGTGCATGCTGACCCCCGATCACCCACAGGCAGAGAACTGTCGCCAGATCACCCAAGAGGGGGAGTTGGCGGGACTTTACGATCATCCCCGCATGATTGGCTTCAAAGCCTCGTGGGAGCGGCTTATCGCAAGATACGGCTACCAACTGGTTGATGGGCGCCTCTTTCGCACCTCTGCCCTGCCGCCCGAAGAGGGGGGGCCCACAAATTGATCGCCATAAAACCGCGCTGGTTCGCCATGAACTCTCGGCCCCCATGAAGATGCTGGCACGCCATGGTTATCTCAACGGCGACTATGCGCTGTTTGATTACGGTTGCGGCCGAGGGGATGACCTGCGGGAGCTGGAAGCACACGGTATTGATGCGCTGGGCTGGGACCCGAACTTTCGCCCGGATGGGGAGAAGGTGGTCTCCCATCTGGTCAATCTCGGTTTTGTGATCAACGTGATTGAGGATCAAGATGAGCGAATGGAGGCGCTGCTCGGCGCCTGGGAGCTGACCCAAACCCTGCTGGTCGTCTCGGCCATGCTGGCCAACGACAGCTTTATTGCCCAGTTCACCCCTTATAAAGATGGCGTTATCACCTCGCGCAACACCTTTCAGCGCTACTACAACCAAAGCGAGCTCAAGCACTACATAGACAGAACACTGGATGAAAATGCCATCGCCGTTGGGCCCGGCATCTTCTACGTGTTCAAAGACAAGCTCGAAGAGCAGCGCTTTTTGGTGCAGCGCCAACGCCGAAACCACAGCTGGCAGCAGCTGACCTCGCCCACCCCCAACCATCAGGCCACTGCAGCACTGCTGGTCACTCGCTATCAACCGCTGTTTGAAGCCTTCTGGCAGCGGGCGCTGACCCTTGGCCGAATCCCGGCCAATGACGAATTTGAACAAAGCGATGAGTTAAGAGAGATCGCTGGCAGTCATCGCAAAGCCATGACCCTGCTTGGCCAACATTTTGACCTTGCCCAGTTAAAGCAGGCCGAGCTGGAGCGGCAGCAAGATTTGCTGGTCTACCTGGCACTCAACCTGTTTGGCAAACGCCAAGCCTATACCCAGTACCCCAGCGAGCTGCAGCGGGATATCAAAGCCTTTTTCGGTGGCAACCCGCAGGCACAGCAGGCAGCCAAAGCACTGCTCTACCAGATTGCGGATATTGCCCTCATCAACCAGGCCTGCGAGCTGGCCCATCAACAGCTACCCAACAGCCTGCTCTATCCCAGCCATTCACTGCTGTTGCACAAATGCTTTATTCCGCAATTACCGCCGCTGCTGCGTGTCTACCTGGGGGCGGCCTGCCAGCTCTACGGTGACTTGACCGATATCGACGTGATCAAGCTGCACATCCGCTCAGGCAAGGTGAGCCTGATGGGATATGACGACTTCAGCAACCCCATCCCCTATCTGGTGGAGCGGGTCAAGATCAAGATGGCCGAGCAGGAGGTCGACTTCTTTGACTACATCAATGAGCAGACCCGGCTTACCAAATATTTGGATAAGGCCATCTCGCAAGAAATGGTCTTATCCAGCTTGAAAGCCTCAACGTCTCATAAAAAGCGCAGGGGAATATTCCCACTGGGGGCTGTGACGTCAACAAACTGGTCAAGACCGCGCCACAACCGAGCATGCTCACGGAGTGCTTGCTGATAGGCCCAAGTAGCGATGGCAGTAGAACGCTCGGCATCGACGCTCACCAGAGGGGCCAGCTCGTGCGTGAGGTACGCCCCGTGAGTCAGGATATTCTGCTCGTACCAAGCATCCCTGTGCTCGGGAGCGGCAAGAAAATCCCGTTTGCTCCGGTTACAGTTGGCGTGTGCCAGTACGAAGTTGTGGCCCAAATCGATTGGATAACGACGCCAGGGGATGAAATGGTCTACCTCGCCATTCCCGTGTATCGCCTTGTTACAGTAAAAACAGGTTCCCCCCTGCAAGCCCCTCAATACCTCTCCTACTCGCCCCAGCGCCTGACGGCTTGAACCAAATAGAAAACTCTCCAACCCCACACTTGGGCCAATCAGTGGCTGATTACCCTTGATGTCGCAGATAAGCTGTAACCAATGCTGTCGGGAGAGAGAGACCACCAGATCGTAAAAGCGGTGGAGACAGTAGAGAATGCCGGGGTTAAGGCAGATATGATCCGCGCCCCTTTGATGAGGATAGAGGTGGCACTCCTCTCGCCCACCCAATATCTGCAGACGCCACAAGGGCCCCTCAACAAGGATGCGCCGAACTCGGGCAAGAAGAGGCCGCCAGGCGTCGTGAAGACGGAGTGCAGTTACCGAGCGGACCCCCTCTGCACGCAGCCGGGACAACTCCGTCAGCATGATGGCCTGACGACCGCTGCTCTGTTTGAGCAAGGTAGCCGTTTCTCCCGTCGCCGAGTAGGGCAGACTGTGCTGCCAATAAAGCTCCACAAACTTGGTGGCCAGTTCGTCCAGCGTAATAGTGCGCGCCGCGGTCAGATCATGGGTCTCGGTACTGCGCTCAATCGCGATATCTGCAATCCCGTGAAGCAAGGCGCACTTGTAAGTGGCCACAAAATCGCCTTCGGTAAAGATGCGTTGCAGATAGGCAATAAAAGCGAGTTGCTGCTCAGGGGAGGCGTGCATGTTCGCCCCCAAGGATCAGACTCTGCCAACTCAAGCCGCTACGCGCCAAGGCATCCTCCTGTGGTTCTGACACATGGAGCAGTGTCATCCCCTCCTCCAATGCAAGCCGCTCCACTTCATTGATAGCTACCGGATACATGGCTCGCTCCCGCATCTCCTGCTCCGAGATAACCAGGCGCAGACTCAGTACCAGATAACCATCTGGTGAGAGCAGCTCATGAAGACGTGCCAGAGCCAACGGGCGAGACTCCGGGGGTAGATGCATCCAGACAGCACTGAGCAAAATCAGATCAAAAGTACCGGTCACGCGAGAGAGAGCAGGCATAGCGTCATTGACCCACGCCACCGCGGCCTCACGGGTATGACATTGACCCTGTAGAGCGAGTGCCTGACAGGGCTCGACAGCGACCACAGTGTTGCCCTGATGGCGCCCGGCTAAAAACGCGGCATCGCGACCACTGCCTGCCCCCACATCGAGTAACCTGCGCGGTGCCGCAAGGAGCCAAGGCTCCAGCAGAGTGAGCCAGTCGCAATGAACAGTGCGCGAAGATACCTGCTGGTAACGGGCCGCCAATTCGGTGGCGTGGCGCTGGTAGTAATCGAGGGACACGATGCGTTCCGATCGGAGAAGTAAGGGAAATAGTCTCACAAGATCAGTGGGTTGACCATGACTAGGACGACACTTTCCACACATGAACGATTAAGGGGGCAGAGGCATTTACAAAAACGGGATGCAGCCAAAAGAAGCGCGGCCAGAGGGCTCTGAATGATGCCACCGCTCAACATTTCGGGTAATATTCGTCCAACTCACTGATCTCTTGGCACTTATTATCGCCATGAGAGGTCAACGCCAGATGGAGATGGCTATTGATGAACTCGACTGATGTCGTGGCCCTGTTTGGGGGTGACAAGATTCTTTCTTTTGACCTTGAACTGACCCGGGATGAAAAACTCCGTCATCTGGGTGCACTCCTGGCTGATCGTGAGCTCAATCTCAAGGGGCCACAGGATCTCTCCATCAAGGCGTTAAATGCGCTGGCACAAGAGGCTGATGTGGTCCTTGGCCACAATATTCTCGATTTTGATCTCCCCTGGTTGGCCAAACAGGCTGTACGTCCCCAGTTGCTTCTCGAAAAGCCGGTAATAGATACCCTCTATCTATCTCCCCTTGCCTTTCCGAAAAACCCCTATCACCGCTTGGTCAAGGATTACAAACTGGTTCGGGACACACTCAATGATCCGGTCGCGGATGCAAGGCTCGCCTTGCAGATTTTCTCGGAACAGTTGATAGCCCTGCAAGCCTTACCCCTATCCCAATTGCAGCTTTATCAATATCTGTTCGACCAGGGAGTCATGGCGCAATTTAACACTCAGGGCCTGTCACTGGTGTTCGCAAGACTGACAGGCCGCCCGCCAGTACGAGTCTCTGAGCTACCCACTCTCATCAAGAGCATTGCCCATGAGAAAGCGTGCCCCAATCAGCTCAACCGGGTGATTGGTGATGCCCTGCGTCAACCCATGCTGTTGTTACCATTGGCTTATGCCTGCGCCTGGTTGCCCGTGTCCGGCGGGAACTCCGTATTGCCCCCCTGGATTTGGCGCCGCTTCCCCCAGACCGCAGAAATCATTCACACAGTTCGTGAACGTCACTGCGGTCATGCTGACTGCAGCTATTGTCAGGAGAACCACGACGCACGCCGCCACCTGCAGCGAATTTTCGAGCTCGACAACTTTCGCAACCTGCCTGATGGGACACCATTGCAGAAGACCTTGATCGAGGAAGCCATGGCTGGCGTCGCACTGCTCGGCATACTCCCAACCAGCGGTGGCAAGTCGCTCTGCTACCAGCTCCCGGCACTGGTGCGTAACCAGCGAAGCTGTGCTCTCACGGTCGTGATATCCCCTCTGCAGGCACTGATGAAAGATCAAGTGGATAACCTTAAACACAAGGCCGGTATTGAAGGGGTTGCCGCTATCTCGGGGCTGCTGACGCTACCAGAGCGAGGCGCGATTCTTGAACAGATCCGCATGGGGGATATCGCCTTGCTCTATATCTCTCCCGAGCAGTTGCGCAACCGCACAGTCAAACAAGCAATACGACAACGTCAAATCGGTGGCTGGGTATTTGACGAAGCGCACTGCCTGTCGAAATGGGGACATGATTTTCGCCCTGACTATCTCTACTGCGCCAAGGCCATCGCCACCATTGCCAAGGAACAGCAGGTCCCCATGCCCCCTGTCTTCTGCTATACCGCGACCGCCAAACCGGATGTGATTGAGGATATTTGCGCCCAGTTTCTCGATAAACAACCCAGACCTCTTCTCAGACTGGAAGGCGGGGTTGAACGTACCAACCTCGAATATGCCGTCGTTGAGTGTCCAGGTCTCAATAAACAGGGCCATATCCTTAACCTGCTCGAGCAGTTCTTTGGTGAGGAAAAGCCCGGCTCCTGCGTTATCTACTGCGCAACCAAGCGCAGCGTGGACGAGCTGGCCGATTTCCTCGGTCAGCAACAATCCCTCCCTGTCTCGCGCTTTTACGCCCGAATGGACAGTGCACAGAAAAAAGCGACTCTCGAACAATTTATCAATGGCGAGATCCGGGTCATCTGCGCGACTAACGCCTTCGGGATGGGGATCGACAAGGATGATGTGCGTTTGGTGATCCATGCCGATATCCCCGGCTCCCTCGAAAACTATCTACAGGAAGCGGGACGAGCGGGACGCGATACAGCACAAGCTCACTGCGTACTGCTGTTTGATGAACAGGATATCGAGAAACAGTTCCAGCTCGAGGCCATGAGTGAAGTCAGCCTGCGCGATATCAAACAGATCCTGCGCGGAATAAGACTCAGGGCCAGCAAAGGAGGCAAGCAGGATAACAACTCGCCACTGGTCGCCACCAGTGCAGAGCTTATCAACCAGCCAGAGGTGGAAACCAGCTTCGCTGCAGATGACAGCAATGCGGATACCAAGGTCAAGACAGCTATTGCCTGGCTCGAACGAGCGGGCTATCTGGAGCGTAGCGACAACATCACTCAGGTTTTTCAGGGGCGCCCTCTGTTTGCTTCCACCGAGGAGGCGATGAAAAGGGTAGACAGTCTGAAACTGGCTCCCAAGGCCAAAGCCATATGGCAAGCGGTTATCCAGGCGCTGATGAGTGCTGCCGATGATGATGGTCTCAGTGCCGATGCCATTGCCGAAGAGGCAGGCCAATACATGGCCGATCACGGAAGTGGAGTTCAGGCCAGTGAAGTGATGCGGGTACTCACCCAGATGGCGGATGTCGGTCTGCTCTCTCAGGGGATGTTACTGACTACCTGGCTTCGCCCCAAAGGAAGAGACAATGCCCGGGTGCTCTGCGGGCAAGTACACAGCATTGAAAAGGCGATGCTGGACATCTTGCGTGAAAAAGAACCCGAACCTGATACAGGGCAAGGGCTGACCTTTAACATTCGACTGGTCAATCAGGCCATCAAAGATCTGGGGCATGAGCGGTGTAACCCTGGCTTGCTGCGCAATTTGCTGACCAGCTGGGCCCAGGATGGTCGCTCGGGGGGCGAGAAAGGCTCCATTGATGTCAAATATCTCTCTCGGGATCTTTACCAACTCACCTTCAACCGAACCTGGTCCCAGATTGAGCAGACAATTGATCAACGCCATCGCGTCACAGGCGCCACCCTCGATTTTCTCTACACCCTGTTGGCAAGCAGCGAAGAGAGTGTCCAGCGTCAAGTGATGCTGTCATTTGCCCTGGAACAACTGGTCAAATACCTGCGAGAAGACATGGATGTGGCTCAGCTAATGAACAAGCGGGAGGCAAGCAGCCAGCAGGAGTGGTTGCTCAAAGGGGCAGAGCGGGCACTGCTCTACCTGCATGAGCAACACGCCATCGTGCTGCAAAATGGTCTTGCAGTGTTCCGAAGCGCCATGACCCTCACTCTGACCGCTGAGCGGCAGCAACAATACAACAAGGCAGACTATCAGCCGCTTGAGCATCACTATCGCCAGAAGGTGATTCAGATCCATGTGATGAATGAATACGCCCGCATCAGCCTGGAACACTTCAAGCAAGCCAAAAAGCTGGTGACAGACTACTTCTCCATGGAAGCTGACAAGTTCCTCGGTCACTACTTCAAAGGGCGCAACAAGATCCTGGAGCTGGCGACCAGCGAACACTCCTGGAAGCGCATCGTCGAAGATCTTCACAACCGTGCCCAGGAGCAGATCGTCCAGGCACCGCCCGAGCAAAACTTGCTGGTACTGGCAGGCCCGGGGTCAGGCAAGAGCAAGGTGATTATTCACCGCTGCGCCTACCTGATGCGGGTCAAGCAGATCTCCCCATCGCGGATCATGTTGCTCTGTTACAACCATAATGCGGCGATGTCCCTGCGCCGGCGCCTGACCGAACTGCTGGGGCGTGATGGAGCTCGGGTCTCGGTATTCACCTTTCACGGTCTCGCGATGAGCCTGACGGGCAATGCGGTGCAAAACCGGACATCCGACGATATCGACTTTACCACCATCATTGATGACGCAATCAAGCTGCTCCGGGGAGAGCAGAACCAGCTCGGTCTCGAATTGGAAGAGCAGCGGGAAAAGCTGCTCGGTGGGCTGCAATTTCTGCTCGTCGACGAGTATCAGGACATTGATGAACAACAGTACCAGCTTATCGCGGCACTGGTGGGCAAAAGCGAAGAGGATGAGGAGGCCCGACTGCATCTGATGGCTGTGGGTGATGATGACCAATCGATCTACGCCTTTCGCGACGCGAACGTCAGCTTTATTCGCCGCTTTGAGCAAGACTACAACGCCCAGACTCACTTCCTGACCTGGAACTATCGTTCCACCGCCCACATCATCGAGACCTCCAACCGCCTGATTGAGCACAATCAGGATCGCATGAAGCGTACACATCCCATCGAGATCGACGACAGGCGCAAGATGGAAGTGGCTGGGGGGCACTGGGAGGGGATGGAGACAGCACAGGGTCGCGTCATCATCCAGCAGTGCCAGGATGCAGCCCAACAGGCAGCAGAGGTCGTGAGACATATCGCGCTTATCCGTGAGAAGACCCCCACTTGCCCACTGGAATCTATCGCCGTGCTGGCCCGTAATGGGCTAGAGAAGGAGGAACTGGCCTGGGTACGCTCGGCACTGGCAGATGCCGATATTCCCTGTCGTTTTACTCTGGATAAAGAGAACGGTTTTCCTGTGCATCGCTGCCGTGAAATCTTGCGCTATCAGAATTGGCTACAACAGCAAGGTCATGCCCTGCTGACAGCGGAGCAACTTGCAGCCCCTCTCCCTCCACTCTCACTGGCCAACCGTTGGGAGGAGCTACTGCACGATCTGATTGCTCAATGGCAAGCCAGCCAGGGAGAGCACGCTCTTTCTGCCCACCACTTCCTGATGTTCCTCTACGAGTATTTGAGCGAGCAAAAGCGCCAGATCCGCTTCGGTAAAGGAGTGTTGTTAAGTACGGTGCATGGGGTTAAGGGGGAGGAGTATCGCCATGTGATACTGCTCGACGGCGGCTGGCAACGCGTAGCGGAGCTATCGAACTGTAACCTGGAAGAGGAGCGGCGTCTCTTCTATGTGGGGATGACACGTGCTATCGAAAGGCTGGTTCTCATGGCTCGCCACGATCAACGTAATCCCCATATTCCACTGATCGCCTCCCACTGCTACGTGCAGAGACCTAACGCAACCCGACCGGATAGACAACGTCGTTTCGCCATGATGGGTATGTCGCAACTGGTGTTGGGCTATGCCGGACGCAGTAGCGAGACTCATCGTATCCACCGCCTGCTCAGTCAGATAAAGGTTGGCGATGCCGTGCGTATCGCTCCCGATAAAAACAACAAGCTTCATGTGTATCACCAGAATCACGAAATAGCTCGCCTCTCCCTGCTCGGCGAAGAGACCTGGAAATTCGACATGAATAGCATCCGTGAAGCCCGAGTGATTGCGCTGGTGGAACGACGTAAAGAACAGGAGAAAGAAGAGTATCAACCCCAGATATGCAGCGAGCGCTGGGAGATCCCAATCATAGAGTTGGAGCTGTAACATCAGGTCTCAGTACGGCCAAACGGAGACTAGCGGCAGTTTTCATTAGATGGCCCATCCGGGGCCATATCTGAATTCATTTTGCAGATCGCAAGGTGCTGCCAGTTCGGCTGTTCCCAATATCGCTTGCCCAGCCCCCACAAACCGAAACAAAAGTTGCATATTTTAGGATGTCCCTCATCGTGTCATCACGAGTAATCACGAGTAATCACCATATTTGATGCAGCTTACCGCTGCTTTAACGGCCATCAAACTACGGGCAATATCATGTTTTAACTCGATATGGGTAGCCAACATCCAGAACATCCGCCACGGTTATCGCCACCGGTGAAATCGTTTTCTTTTTAGACAAAGAACCTGAGTTAAATCAAATAAAGTTGCATATCATCTTTGATATGGTGAGGTCATACCAAGCGGTCTTCTCTATCGCTTCCCTGCTGGCCCAGCCAGATGCAGCATTTTCTGCGCCTTGAAACCGAGTTATGACGCTATGATCACCATCACCCTCGATGGGGCTCAGTTGACGGTTAACCCGACCCAGACCCTGCTCCAGATAGCCAAACAGCACCAGATCGACATCCCCTCCCTGTGCGGTGACAACACCAGCGCCCCCAAGACGCCGTGCGATCTCTGCGTGGTCGAGATTGCCGGTCTCGGCATCCGGCGCGCCTGCGAGACGCTCCCCAAGGCAGGAATGGTGATCACCAGCCAAAGCGATGCCCTGCGCGCACACCGCCAACAGGCGCTCGGCCGCATCCTCGCAGATCACTACGCCGATTGCGAAGCCCCCTGCCAGCGCGCCTGTCCGGCCGGGGTGGACATTCAATCCTATCTGCATCACATCGCCATGGGGGAGCACGAGGCGGCCATGGCCGTCATCAAACAGACCCTGCCGATGCCCCTTTCCATTGGCCGGGTCTGCCCCGCTTTTTGTGAAGTGGAGTGCCGCCGCGCGCTGGTGGATGAGCCGCTGGCCATTCGTCAGCTCAAGCGCCATGCCGCCGATCTCGATCTGGCCGAGGTGGCCCCCTATCAACCGGCAAAGAAGCCCGCCAAGGGCAAGCGGGTGGCCATTATCGGCAGCGGCCCGGGCGGCCTCACCTGCGGTTATTATCTGAGTTACGAAGGGTTCGAGGTCGACCTGTTCGAGGCGATGCCCGAGGCGGGTGGCTGGCTGCGCTACGGCATCCCCGAATACCGGCTACCCAAGGCGATCCTCGATCAGGAGATCGGCCTGATGTGCCAAAGTGGCATGCGGATCCACACCCAGCAGCGACTGGGCCACCAGATCACCCTCTCGGCACTGTGCCGCGACTATGATGCGGTCTGTCTGGCAGTCGGCGCTTCCAAGGCGGTGCCGATGGATTACCCCGGCAGCACCCTGGCAGGTTGTTATCTCGGGGTCGATTACCTCAAGGATCGGATGCTGGCCAAGCGGCTCACCACCGGCAAGAAAGTCGCGGTGATCGGCGGCGGCAACACGGCCATCGACTGCGCCCGCACAGCGGTCAGGCTGGGGGCTGACACCACCCTTATCTATCGCCGCACCCGCGCCGAGATGCCCGCCGAGGCATATGAGATTGACGAGGCGGAGCACGAAGGGGTGCGCTTCATGATGCTGACCAATCCGGTGGAGAATCTGGCGGACAGTCGTGGTCGCGTCTGTCAGGTGCGCCTCGAGAAGATGGCCCTCGGCGAGCCGGACGCCTCCGGTCGCCGCCGCCCGGAGCCCACCGGCGAGTACCTCATTGAAGAGTTTGATACCGTGATTGCGGCAGTGTCGCAGCAGCCGGATCTCAGCTTTATGGAAGGGGAGCCCCTCACCCTCCCCTTCACCCGCTGGCAGACGCTGGAGTCCCACCCCGAAACCATGCACAGCGGCCACGGCAACCTGTTCGCCATCGGCGATCTGCGCCGCGGGCCCGCCACCGCCATCGAGGCGGTTGCCGATGGCCGCAAGGCGGCGCTGGCCATCGATCAGTTCCTCCACGGTGACATGATCGACCCGGTTCGTCCTTTCAACGCCTGCAAGGCCCCCAAACTCAAGCAGGTCGATCCCGCCCAGTTTGCTCACCTGAAAAAAGTCGCCCGCACCATCATGCCTCATCTGGCAGAGCAGGATCGCGAGGGCAGCTTTGCCGAGGTGGAGCGTGGTTTGAGTGATGCCGATGCCCGCAGCGAAGCCAGCCGCTGCCTCGAGTGCGGCTGTCAGGCCAACACCGATTGTGCACTGCGCGACTACGCCACCGAACACAAGGTCGAGCAGAGCGCTCTCGATACCAGTCAATGCCAGAAGTTTGCAGTAGATAGCAGCAGCGAATTTATCGTGTTCGATGCCAACCGCTGCATCGGCTGTGGCCAGTGCGTGCAGACCTGTGGTAAGCAGGCGGTGCAGGGGGTGCTGCGCTTTGCCAAGAACAGCGATGGTACCCTCTCGAACCGGCCGCAGTTCGACACGGGACTCTCGATGGGCGACTCCCACTGCGTGCAGTGCGGCGCCTGCGTACAGGTCTGCCCCACCGGAGCCCTGGTAGATGCCCGCGATAAGTCGCAGGGGCGCACCGAACTGCTCACACCGGTCAATACCATCTGCACCTACTGCGGGGTCGGCTGCGGCGTCACCCTCTACGTCGATGAGGCGCGCAACCGCATCCGCTATGTGGAGGGGAATCGCAACTCGCCGGTCAATCAGGGTCTGCTCTGCGTCAAGGGGCGCTTCGGTTTTGACTTTATCCAGAGCGAGGAGCGCCTCACCACCCCGCTTATCCGCAAGGATGACGAGCTGGTGCCCGCCAGCTGGCAGGAGGCCATAGAGTTGGTCGCCGAGCGCTTCACCGCCCTGCGCCAGCACTATGGCAGCGATGCGCTGGCGGGTTTTTCGTCGGCCAAAACCACCAACGAAGAGAACTACCTGTTCCAGAAGTTCATGCGCCGGGAGCTGGGTACCAACAACGTGGATCACTGCGCGCGGCTCTGCCACGCCTCCACCGTCACCGGGCTGGAGGCGTCACTTGGCAGCGGCGCCATGACCAACGACATCCCGAGCATTGATCACTCGGATCTCATCTTCATCATCGGCTCCGACACCTCCGCGGCCCACCCCATCATCGGCTCCCATATCAAGCGGGCCGTCACCATGGGCAAGGCGCGGCTGGTAGTGGCCGATCCGAAGCGGATCGAGATGGCGGACCATGCCAGCCTCTATCTGGCTCACCGACCCGGCACCGACGTGATGCTGCTCAACGGCCTGATGCAGCAGATCATCCAGCACGACTGGCACGACAAGGCCTATATCGCCGCACGAGTAGAAGGGTTCGAAGCGCTGCAAGCGGAGGTGCTCTCCCCGGCCTATGCACCGGACAAGGTAGCCCTCGTCACCGGCGTACCGGCCGAGCAGGTGATCGAGCTCGCTCGCCTCATCGGCACCGCCGAGCGCACTGCCATCTACTACTCGATGGGGATCACCCAGCACACTACCGGCCACGACAATGTGCGCGCCATCGCCAACCTGCAACTATTGTGCGGCAACATCGGCATCGAAGGGGGCGGTATCAACCCGCTGCGGGGCCAATCCAACGTGCAGGGCGCCTGTGACATGGGAGCGCTGCCCAACTGCCTGCCTGGCTATCAGAAGGTGGCCGACCCAGAGGTGCATGCCCGCTTCGCGGCCGCCTGGCAACAGCCTGACTTGCCGCGCACACCCGGCCTCACCCTTACCGAAACCATAGATGCCGCCTGCGCGGGCAGCATCAAGGGGCTCTATGTGATGGGGGAAAACCCGGTGCTGAGCGATCCGGATCAACACCACGTCATCGAAGGGCTCAAGCAGCTGGAGTTTCTGGTGGTGCAGGATATCT
>CAMFLW010000084.1 GCA_945957575.1 uncultured Aeromonas sp.
TTCGCAACAGCTGCACGGGCCGTCAGCTTGTCTCGGGTATGCAGGGATTTTTTGATCTCTTTACGACGACCACAGGGGAGCGTGGTGACTTTCCGGTAATACCAGATGCCGTGGGGACTGAGCCAGAGATTCATTGATGAGCTCCTTGTCGTCCACACAAAGTGGATGACCAAGGGCTTTAGGAAGCTAACTTATTGAATTGCAGAAACAAGTGGTGGCCCTACCAGCCACATCCCGGCACTCGAGTCCCCCGCCTTGGCTGCTACCTTCCGGTCCTGACCAGGTCGACGGGTTATCAATGCGAGCCCAAATAAATCAGGCACTTGGGGATGGAACTGATTGCCATCAACAGAGTTCTGAAACCTCAACAAGTTAAACCTGCCAGTAGCACAGGTCATCCACATCAAGTGGATCAGCTAAATTAGTATCAAACAGCTAAATCCTACATGCCCTCCCCCTGAGCTTCAAGCCATTTTCCGTGGGGGAATCAGCCAGGACTCTGTAGTTAAGCAACAACAACCTGGAAGACATCATGTATTCCATCGTGTGAGGAAATTCGGTTTCCGAAGGATGGCAGGAGTGGTCTGGAAAAGTACTGCTATTGACTTGACCCAGCCCAAACCTGTTAATTTGTAGAGGATTAGACTTGTACTGGCATATGGACCCTACTAAGGGATAGGGGCCCCCAGTAAGAGAAGATGAACTGTATGCATGTTATGCAAATGCAACCTTACGGAGGAGGAAAAATGAAAGGTACTGCGATTCTTGCACCCATACCTGCTTGCCATCTCGAAAGTGCACTCGAGGTTCTGAAGCAAAAACCATTTGTTCTGTTTGGAAGCGAAGCATGGGATCGTTTTGAGAATACAGAAATAGGTTCCCAAGTACTCATATATGTATCGCACGACCAAGCCGAACCCTTGGTGAAATACACGGGGACGTACGAAGGCTTGGTAGGTGAGCAACCTAAAATGCGGCAGCTAACGAAAGATGGCTACCGGCCACAATCCACGGCTGGAGAGAAATGGAGCTTCTTTTGGAAGTTGGCAAATCTTCAGAAACTCGAAGTTCCGATTCAACTATCGGATATCAAACTTGCGTCGGGCAAATACCTAGACGGCTACCCCAAGGGGCCTCTGCATGTCATCGGCTAAGGAGCCGTCTAGAAAAATCACATCAAACAGTCTTTTTCATAGTCACGTTTGTTCAACCGTCAGTGGCCACGCATGATCCGCTGCACACTGGACAGGCTGATCCCGGTCCGTCTCGCAATTTCAGCCTTGGCGAGTCCCCTCCCAGCCAGGGCAAGTACCTCCTCCCCCTTAGCCATCGCAGTCGGCTGGCGACCTGTGTATGCCCCTCGCTGCTTGGCCAATGCGATCCCTTCAGCCTGCCGTTCCAGCATTAGTTCCCGTTCAAACGTGGCGATGGCTCCGATCATGGTCAACATCAGCTTTCCGGTTGGGGTCGAGGTGTCGATCCCTAGGTTTAGGATCCGTAGCGAGACCCGCTTATGGTTCAAGAACTCCGAGATCTCCAGCAGATGGCGGGTGTTTCTGGCTAACCTATCCAATTTGGTCACCATCACCACGTCCCCCTCCCGTACAAAATCGAGCAGCAGTGAGAGCTGAGGGCGGTCATCCTTGGCCCCGCTGACCTTCTCCTGGAATATCTTGTCGCACGTGGCCAGAGCCTGAAGCTGGGCATCGAGGCTCTGTCCTACCGTGCTGACTCGGGCATATCCGACCTGTGCCATGGTTTCCTCCTGGTCAATAGGGTTGGCAAAAAGATGTGACCGGTCAAAAGCCCAAAAGGAACTCATGTGACCGGCAAGGTGGGGTGTTTCCGATAGCGTCACATGACCTTGGTCTATTGACCTCTGCCAGTGATACAAATGAAAGCGGGCCGCTCCGTGATGGAGGGCCCGCAGGGGTAGTAAACCAGATGTCTCTGGCTGCTTTATCTATTGGTCATGCAGGGTGCAGACCGGGGGATCTCAATGACGCGTTGCCCCGCCCGGCATCCGCAATACCTTGGCCAGCTCCTCGGCATGAGCCTTGTCACGGGCGATGAAGCGGATCATCAGGGTTCCCCCTGCAATGGCAACCAGTGTCACCGAGGTCAGGATCATTTTGTTCATGGGTAGTCCTCTTCGTTCATGTTGTAGAAGTGTGGCGGCATGTAGCGGGCCATCATCGCGTTGACGATGACCGACGCAAATGCCGTCAGGGCTGCCTTCAAGGCGTCCAGCAGCAAGGTTTTCATGAAGTCATTCATGGCGATTACTCAGGGGTTATCTTCAGGCGGTAGACCTCCATCCGGTGATAGTCGAGAAAGTTCCTCTCCCAGAGCCGGTAGAGGTCCATGGTGGTGGCCAGTGGCCGCTCTCCACTCCAGAGCTGTGATGCCAGCCCGGCGTTGAAGTCAAAATCGAGATCCTTGACCAGCTCGCCACCGAGGTAAGTGAACTCAGTGACGTAGGCCATCCCCCAGCTGCCAGCCCGTTTCTCCAGACGGATTTCGACCGGACGGTAACCACCGGTGTCGGCGGAATAATCGGGACTGCGGAAGTTGAGGGTCAGGGCGGTGGCGTCGGGGTAGCTGCCGATGATCTTGGTGAACAGGGCCTGTAGCGGTTTGGATGGGGTCATAGCAGCCCCCTGTCGGCAAACGAGACGATGTCGTGCTGTCCCACCACAAAGTGGTCGAGCACTCGCACGTCTACCATCTCAAGCAGCTCCTTGAGACGGGTGGTAATCGCTTTGTCTGCATCTGAAGGCTCGACCATACCGGAGGGATGGTTGTGGGCCAGTATGACCGCTGCGGCGTTTCTGTTGAGGGCCGCCTTGACCACCTCACGGGGATGAATAGTGCCCGCATTGATGGTGCCGAAGAACAGCTCCTGGTAATCGAGCAGTCGATGTTGGTTGTCGAGCAGCATGACCGCGAACACTTCCCGCTCGTACTCCCCCATCTTGAGCCGAAGGAAGTCTGCTGCCGCTTTGGGCTGAGTGAAGGCGTGGCCCAGATGCCGCTGTCGGCTCTCCAGAATGGCCAATGCCTGATTGATGATGTGATCGGGGTGATCATCATAGTGATGTGTCATAACAGTAACCTCGCGTCGTTTGGGTACACGAGTTACTTATGCCAGGGGGCTTGGTTGTTATTGAATCCGAACGGGACTGGTATAAGGGGTGCAGGGGCCCACATTCACCTATGAGCCCTCTTAAAACTTTTTAGACGGATTTCACGGTTTTCCCTTTCATGACGCGATATGTTTCCACTTGTGGTCAAAAAAGAGGGATTAAAACCCACTTGAGACCAATTGTTAGCAATATCGTCTCGTTTTGTGTGAAGGAGAACACCAGTGGCAACTACTCATTTTATCCCCGCTCAGCCCAGTGAGTACGGTTACATCATTGTCGAACCAAATGACAACGGAGAAACGACCCTAGAGCGTTACCCATTGATCGGGTACGCCATCCAGATTACAGACGGTGGGCCAGAAGATATCAAGATACAGACGCTGCCGGTCTGCACCACCGGCGAGAGCTTCACTCCGAATTTCATCCAGCGCCATGACGGCACCTTCAGTCGAGCCGATGGCGAGTACCTCTGCTACTCCCTGTCAGAGATGATGAATCTTTTCGGTTTCGAAGCAGATGATCTGCATACTCTGCCCCCGGCAAATGCCAAAGAGCTATCAGGATACGTCTGGCGTCCACTGCGGAACCCGCAAGGCTAATATCTGCTGATTTTGAATCTGGCCCTTTTGCCCGCCATCAAAGGCAAAGGGGTCATTTTGGATGTTCAATCTGCTGAAATTTCAGCATTTTATAGAACTTTTTCTGTATGAAATCTCGTAGAAAAAGTTCTTAAATCTGCCAAAATTTCAGCAGCTCGGCAGACCTCCTCGACCTACCTAGCCCTAGGATGGTGTTCCCGCCTCTTTTGATCGGGCTCGTTGCCCGCTGAAAGAGCACGTCAGCCCTGACATGCTTCTCCAGCAAACGCCTACTGGCTCTGTGTCCGTAGTGACGGATGACCAGCCAGCCCCTCGAGCAACAAGTCCAGTAGCATATTCTGCAATGCCCTGGCCTTATCGGGGTGAGAGAGGTACGTCAGCGACATGCCCTGCTGGGTTTCCATTCGTCCGATGACGGCTTCATCCACCGCATTCGGGAAATCGCCATGCAGAATCGATTCCCGTGGGTTATTGCGGACCTGCTCCATCAGGGGGCCGTTCTCGCTTAGCTTGCTGACCATCCCCTGCACCCAGTCGAGCTTGTCCCCATCAGTCACTTCCAGGCCAAACAGATCGTTCATCCGAGCCAGCAGTTCGGAGAGGAAATCCTTCTTCTCCTCTTTCGGCTTGGCACTGCCGAGGGAGGCGATCCCCTCCAGCCCATAACCGGCAGCATTCTCTTTGAGTTGCAGATCCTGGGTCCGCTTGGCCTTGAGGTGGTAGTGGCTCAGCATCACCGAGGAAAGGTCTACTTGCTCTTCATCCAGCACTTCTTCCCGCAGCAGAGGCAGCAGGTGGCGTGCAAAGACACACAGCCGCTCCATGTCGTAATCGTCGAAGGGGGTGATCTGGGAGACAAACTCGTAGAACCGCACATAGCCGTTGAGGTTCTTCTTGAACAGCTCCAACACCGAACGGGCTTCCCCCGCCTCCTTCAGGCGACGCTCTGCATTGACCTGATCGCTACCTGAACCGCCCTGTTCCATCAGCCATTTGAGCTGGGTCCGACACTCCCGAATAGCATCGATGGCCAGCCGGTAACGCTTGGCGAAGCGATCTCTGGCCGGAACGGCGTGCCGCAAGAAGGCATCGGCCCCCCGTTTGGGATCGAAGTAGGCATCGGTAAACGCCACCACCTCGGGCCAGGTGAAGATCCCTTCGCCCTTGAGCTTGTGGAACAGGTCATAGATCAAGTTGGGATCCGACACTGAGTCCAGCGTGGCGGTTTCGTAATACTTCTGGAACTCTTCCAGTACATCCTGCGGGTCGTTCACGAAGTCGAGTACATAGGTACTCTCCTTGCCCGGATAGGTGCGATTGAGCCGCGAGAGGGTCTGGATGCAGTCCACCCCGGTTAAGCGTTTGTCCACATACATGGCACACAGCTTGGGCTGATCGAACCCAGTCTGGAACTTGTTGGCCACCAGCATCACCTGATAGTCAGCCGTATCGAACGCCTTACGCATGTCCCGGCCCTTCAGCTCCGGATTCATGTTCCGCTCGTTCCACGTCTGTCCCTCGTCCTCGATGTCGCCCGAGAAGGCCACCATGGCCCGAATGGCTTGATAACCCTGGTCCTTAACGTATTTGTCGAACGCCAGCTTGTAGCGGACCGCCTCCATCCGGCTGCTGGTCACCACCATCGCCTTGGCTTGACCGGCCAGCAGCGGTGCAACGTGCTGGCGGAAGTGCTCGACTATCACCTGCACTTTCTGGCCAATGTTGTGCGGGTGCAGCCGGACCCACTGGGATAGCTTGCGCTTGGCCTTCTTGCTGTCCACTTCTGCATCAGCCGCTTCGCTCTCCATCGCCAGCTTATAGGCCAGTTGGTAGCTGGTGTAGTTCCGCAGCACGTCAAGGATGAACCCCTCCTCGATCGCCTGGCGCATGGTGTAGACATGGAATGGCTCGGGTTTGTTCTCATCAGAAATGGGCAGATGGGGCTTGGGCGGGCGACCGAACAGCTCCAGCGTCTTGGCCTTCGGGGTAGCAGTGAAGGCGAAGTAGCTGATGTTCTGGCTGCCGCCACGGGCAGCCAAGGTCAGGTTCATCACATCCTCGGCCGAGAGCTCTTCTTCATCATTCAACTGCTCGGCCATCAACACCTCACGCAGCTGACGGGCAGTCTTGCCGGTCTGGCTGGAGTGAGCCTCGTCGGCCACCACCGCAAAGCGGCTGGCCTTCAGGCTGGAGCTCTCTTGAATCGCCTTGAGCACATGGGGGAAGGTCTGAATGGTGACGATAATGATGGGAGTGCCGCTGGTCAGTGCCTCGGCCAACTGAGCAGATTTGCTGCCATCCCCCTCTTCCCGATTAATGCGGGAGATCACCCCGGATGCGTGATCGAACTGAGCGATGGTCTCCTGCAACTGGCTATCGAGCACGGTACGGTCGGTGACGACGATGACGGAATTGAATAGCTTCTCACTCTCTCCGGCATCGGTGTCACGCCGCAGCGACGCGAGCTGATGGGTCAACCAGGCAATAGAGTTCGACTTGCCCGAGCCCGCCGAGTGCTGGATCAGGTACTTCTGGCCGCTGCCTTCCTGCCGGAGGGTCGCCAACAGCGTCTCCACCACCTTCCACTGGTGATAGCGGGGGAAGATCATCGTCTCTTTCTTCTTGAGACGGCCCAGTGCGTCCTCATCCAATTTCACCTGCAGATGCAGATAGCGGCCCAGAATATTGAGGAAGGTCTCAGGCGCGAAAATCTCCTGCCATAGGTACTCGCTGGCATAGCCTGTCTCAGGCTGATCGTTCCCTGCCCCACCCTTGGCGGTGCCCCGGTTGAACGGCAGGAAGAAGGTATCTGCTCCGGCCAGCTTGGTGGTCATCGCCACCTCAAACTGATTGACGGCAAAGTGCACCAGTGCTCCGCGACGAAAAGCCAGCAAGGGCTCACGCTTGCCCGCCGTCACCAGTGGGCGGTCGAAGCGGTACTGCTGCTTGGCGTTCTCCAGGCTCTGTTTGAAGCACGATTTGAGTTCCAGCGTTGCCACCGGAATGCCGTTGAGAAACAGAGTGAGATCGAGCCGCCCCTCATAGCCATGGGGGCTGTAGACCAGCTCCGGCACCACCCGCAGTCGGTTCTTGGCATACCGCTCGACCAGTTCTGGGTTAAGGTCATGGTCGGGCTTGAAGGTGGCCACCGCCAGCCGGTGCCCTCGATCCTCTACCTGATGCCGCAGCAACCACAAGGTGCCCCGCTCATCGCTCTCAAGGGCCCTGACCACAGCGTTGAGCAGATGACGCTCTGGCTCCTCACCGTAGGTCTTGCAGTATTTCTGCCACCCCTCTGGCTGGCTCTCCTGCACATAGGCGATCACATCTTCCGGGTAGAGTGCTCGCTCTTTGTCATAGCGTGCCGACTTACCGACCAGCCAACCTGATGCAGACAGTTGCTCGATGATATGATCCTGAAAGGCTTTTTCCCGAGCCCTATTTTCCAAACTGAGGTCCTGACTCATGACTGACCCCCTCGGGCCAGCAGTACCTGATACAGCGCCTGCATCGCCGCCAGATGTCCCGGCAGCCGGCGATAGATCTCGACCGCAAGATCTTCCTTGTAGGTATGCGAGGTCAGGTTGCGATCTTTGAGCATCGACAACCAGACCGTCTCATCGGCCAGCCAGTGGGCCGCATAGGCCTGGCTCATGCACTCACGGGGGGTATTGGCCTCAATCCCTTCTGCGGCCAGCGCCTTTTTCAGGGTCTTCCAGGTCAGCTCGATACAGAACTCGAAGCGTTGGATGCTGGCATCCACCACCAGCGGCTGGCTCGCGTCATAGCTCAGGGATTCGGCGAGGCGTTTGAGGGCGTTGCCAAGGGCAACCAGATTCAGATCCAGACTCATTGCACTTCCTTAAGGCGTCATTCGACGGTAGAGCGGCACCCTGTCACACAGGATGGCCTGATACAGCGGGCTCTGGGGCGACTCCTCATCGAGTCGCACACAATCGATAGGGAGCAGGGTATCGGCCTCATCGATGATCGCCAACACCTGCTGCCATTGCGCCTCGCTGGCATCGGGGCACTCGATGGCCAGATCGATATCGGAACGCTCACGGTGGTCGCCACGGGCCCGTGAACCAAACAGCCAGATCGCCTCGACAAACGGCAAGGCTGCCAGTTGGCTGACAAAGTCGTAGCACGCCAACCCCGTTAGCGTCATGCGGCCACCTCTTCGGCAGGCTGTGTCCAGCCACGCAGATCGATCTTGCCGGTAACGGCGGCGGATATCAGAGCGGTGCGGCGTTCTTGTAATAGTTCGATAGTGTCAGAAGCCTTTGAGATTAATTTTTCATATTTCTCTTTTTGTTGTTCAATGTGACCAATGATATTTTCAATCTCGTCAACTGGAGGTAAGCCAATTTTTATACCGCCAACAGTTTCAGTGTTGAGGTTTAATTGGGTTCCCATCTTTCCCAAACCTAAGTAGGCTTGCCCAGCATCGAATATATAATAAAAAAACTTGTTGTTTATCTTGAGTGATGGAAAATAAACAAATCCATCGTGGATACAAGATTTAAAAATTGTAATACATGGTTTACCTACGGTTCCAGCTATACTTAGAAATAGCTCACCTGCATTCAAACGAACACTTAATGATGAACCTAACGCTGATAGTCGCTGCGTTGTTGATGTAAGATACATCCCCGCATTTGAGACATCTGCAATACGCGTCCAAGCATACTCGCCATCTTCGTCAAAATACTTAGGATCATCAATCGGTCTAGGGCTAGCGCCTCGCTTCACTTCTGATAAATGCTTAATGTATATTACAGACCAATGCTCCGGCACTTGGCCGAGCCACTCGACGCCGGAGTCTTTCATGGGGGCATCGGGGTTGATGCCCTTGGTCACTGCGTGGGAGATCACCGCCTGCCGTTTCTCTTTGAGCAGCTCGATCAGTCGCTGCTGCTGGGCAATCAGCCGATCTATCCGGGCGGTTTCGTAGTCGAGGAAGGCAACTATTACATCTTGAGTATCGAGAGGTGGTATAGAAAACTCAAAATTTAAAAACTGAGGTAGCCGCAACGAGTCCACTGTAGACTTTGCATTTCCCTCTAAGGCGACCTTATAAAAGTTTGATGACAGATAGTAATATACAAATCGACCAGTAACTCTGGTGAAATCACTCAGCATATATACTCGCTGATGGTAATCAAACTTACCATTATAATAATGGTAAACTTTCCCAACACCAACGCCATCACCTGCTGTCAGTACAGCCTCACAATCAGCAGTATAAGTACCTATTCGTTCTACTGTTTGTGATCGGACAAAGAATGGATATTCTCCATCATCCTCTGCATTTACTGTATCTTTATTTCCAGTCTGTATGCTACATAGATACTTTAATTTTTTTAACGACCATTGTGCAGGAATATGACCCAACCATGTAACTCCCGAATCCTTATATTCCGGATAGGGGGGATATTTACCTGCCAGCCCTTGCTGAGCAGTACCAACGACTTCGCTCATGAATGCACCTCCGCCAGCAACTGCATAATCTCCTTGGCTACCGCATCGAGATCAGCATCAATCGCTGCTAGCTCCCGGGGCGGCTGGTACTGGTAGAAGTGGCGGTTAAAGGGGATCTCGTAGCCAACGATACCCACCTGGCCATCGACCGGGTCGGTTTTACTGGTGTCGATCCAGGCATCCGGCACATGGGGCAGCACCTCCCGCTGCAAATACTCGTGAATGTCTTCCCCCAGCGGCACATTTTCGTTATCCCTCAGATCGGAGTTAGCCTCCGGCTCGCCCTTGGTTTTACACACTTCGGCGGCATCGTCCTGCTCAGCCAGATGGTTCACCAGCAGCTTGAAGGCCGGGGCGGGCAGCTTGACCTCCCCCAGCAACTTGGTCAGCTGCTTTTTGAATTTGTCGCGAGAGAGCAACTTGGTTTCGCTGAACTGGCCCAGGGCCGTCAGAATGGCAGACTGCAGGGTGCCATCGAGCTTGGCCCAACCCTTATCGGCAGTGAGGCTGGCAAGGCGCTCGGCATCCTGCGGAGTGAACGCCAGTTTCAGCGGCCGCTCCACCGTGATACGGCGATAACCGAAGGCGGTGGTGGGGAATATCTTGGCGATCGGGCTCGCCTCGAAACGGCTGGCGAGGCGGACGATTTGCTCAATAGCCTCGTCGCCCAATTGCTTACGCTTGGAGCCCAAGGATTTTCGCATTGGGCTGTGCAAGTCGCTGGCGTTAATGAGCAGTACCTTGCCCTTACGCTCGGCCGGTTTGTGGTTCGACAGCACCCAGACATAGGTGGCGATGCCGGTGTTATAGAACATGTCGGTGGGCAGAGCCACCAGGGTATCGAGCAGGTCGTGCTCGAGGATATAGCGGCGGATCTCGCTCTCGCCGCTACCTGCCCCACCGGTAAAGAGCGGGGAGCCGTTGAGGATGATGCCGATACGAGCCCCCTCCGGCTTCATCTTGGCGATAAGATGTTGCAGGAACAACAGCGATCCATCGGAGACACGGGGCAGACCCGCCCCGAAGCGGCCGCTGTGGCCCTTTAGCAGGTGTTCGTCCCTTACTTGCTTCTCGACCTTCTTCCAGTCCACCCCGAATGGTGGGTTGGAGAGGCAGTAGTCGAACTTCTCCTGCGGTAACTGATCATCGGAGAGGGTGTTGCCGAGCTTGATGTTGCTGATGTCCTGCCCCTTGATCAGCATGTCGGCCTTACAGATGGCGAATGACTCGGGGTTGAGCTCCTGCCCGAAGGTGGCCAGACGGGCAGCGGGGTTCAGCTCGTGCAGATACTCCATGCCGCAGGAGAGGAAGCCGCCGGTGCCAGCGGTGGGATCATAGATGGTTCGCACCACGCCCGCAGTGGTCAGAGCCTCGTCATCAGCCGCAAACACCAGCGAGGTGGTGAGCCTCACGATATCGCGGGGGGTGAAGTGCTCCCCGGCAGTCTCGTTGGAGCTCTCGGCAAACTTGCGGATCAGCTCCTCAAACACCAGACCCATGTGGTAGTTGTCTACGGTCTCGGGGGAGAGATCGACGTTGGCGAAGTTGCGAACCACCTTGTAAAGCAGGTCGGCATCTTCCAGCAGATCGATGCTGGCGGCGAAGTTGAAGTGCTCGAACACCTCGAATGCCTCACGGGAAAAGCCCCGCACATAGGCATCCAGGTTGTCGCCAATCTGCTTCTCGCCAAGGTTATCCAAGGTGAGCTTGGCGGTGTTGTAGAAGCTCTGCCCGGCGGCATTGAGCAGCAGCTTATGGCGGGCCAGCTCGGGCATGGCCTTGGTGCTCTCGGCGGTGGCCAGCACCTTGTCACGGGTCGGGGCCAGTACGCACTCAAGACGACGTAACACGGTGAATGGCAGGATGATGCGACCATACTGGGACTGCTTGAAATCACCTCGCAGGAGGTCAGCCACCGACCAGATAAGGTTGGCAAGGGATGAGATATTGGTTGTCATGGAAACCCCGTGGGACGCTCGAAACAGCGTGATCCTATCACAGCATCTGGCCTCCAGTCGTGGCCTCGGAGCAGGCTGCGTAAATCTGCCGTTTTTGATTTTCCCGTTTTGCCCACCAACAAGGGCAAAAGGGCCAATTAGGGTGCTCAATCTGCGGAAATTTCAGCATTTTATAGAACTTTTTCTGTGTGAGACTTCGTAGAAAAAGTTCTTAAATCTGCCAAAATTTCAGCAGATCGGCAGACCTCATATCCCACCTATTTGGCGGGGGCGGAGGCCAGCTATCAACTTAGCAAGGAATGTCACTACATCACCTGTTGTCAATCATTAGAATATTTCATGAATAGCCGTTTTTGCGTTGTTCACAACGAAAACTCGAAATGGGACCTTGGGGAGGAAAAAAGAGGGGTTGTATTGCTTCTGCCGATCCGTATAGTCGGGGTTGTCGGCGGGCAGACGCCCCCGCACATCGCACCTTGGCTCACGCCATAGGCCCACGGGGGGCGCTGTTACCCGATCTGATTACCGCCGCTTGGAACACACACAACCTAATTTTAGTTCCACAGCAGCGGTCATCTAAGAGGAGAGACATCATGTCTCAATCCACCAAGTTTGACCTTGAATTTGCCCTGGCCGATGCAGGCCACTCCCTGACTATCGACTTTGCTGCCATCAAAGAGCAGTTCCCCATCATGGATGTCGCCTCAGCCCTGACCGGGCAAGACGTCAAAAAAGTCGGCTCCAACACCTACCGACTGGATGATGCCAGTTGCCCACTGTGCGGCCATAATGATTGCTTCACCCTCTACCCTGACGGCGATAGCTTCCACTGCTTCAGTTGCGAGGAAAGAGGCGACGTGTTCGATCTGATCGTCAAGTGCGGTCAAGCCGACAAGGCATCTGATGCTGCTCGTCTGCTCCTGCTGGGAGAACTGGCAGTCACCCCAACCGTTCGCAAAGTGGTGAAGCTGGAGCAGCCGATCTACACGGCCCCACCTGCTCGCCTGCAAGAACTCTTCAATCTCGCAGCTAGTCACTATCAGTCCCGTCTGGATTTAGACGAACTGATGGAGCGGCGTGGCCACTCTGAGGAGGTGTTGGTGGGGTTGGATATCGGCTTCTCCGGTGGCCTGAACAAGGTTCTGAAGGATGCAGGGTTCAGCCAAGAGGAGCGGCTGGCCTCCGGTCTGGTCAAGCCTCGCAAGGATGCACCTGACCAGCTTCGCGACTTCTTCCCGAGTGGCGTCTATGTGTTCCCGCACTTCGACCGCAACGGACAAGTCAGTCGCTTCACCTTCAAGGACCCGAACAAGCAGCACCAGTACCAACTGCCGAGCGCCTGTTGGCTTAACGGGGTGCAGTTCTACGGGGAAGAGTGTCTGAATGCTCCAGGTCCTGTCGCCCTGGTAGAGGGAGAGAATGACCGCCTGTCACTAGTAGATGCCGGTTGGCCGGGCCCTGTGCTGGCTAGCATTGGCACACTGTCACAGACCCAGCTGGAGTGGTTGAAGCGTGAGCTGGCTGACCGTGACGTCGTAACCTTCTTCGACACTGATGAAGCGGGCGACAAGTACCGTTCCAAGGTGGCCCAACTCGGTCTCAAGCTGACCCAAGTCAAGCTGCCAGAAAGCGTGAAGGACATCGACGAGTACCTGCATGGCGACAACCCGTTGCCCCTGCCAGAGCTGGTGGCAGCATTCACCCTGGTTGAGCCTGTGGCTGAGGTCGAAGCCGAAGCCGAAGCCGAAG
>CAMFLW010000085.1 GCA_945957575.1 uncultured Aeromonas sp.
CCATCGACACCATCCGCCAGCAGCTGGGGCAGGTGGATCTGGTGATCTATTCGCTGGCGAGCGGCATCCGGGTGCTGCCCGACGGCACGCAAGTGCGCTCGGTGCTCAAGACCACCGGCCAGCCATTTAGCGGTTGGGGGCTGGATCTGGAGCGCGATACGCTGGTGCAGCAGTCGCTGGCACCCGCCACGCCGGAGGAGATCCGCGACACCGTCACCGTGATGGGGGGCGAGGATTGGCAACTCTGGATGCAGGCGTTGCAGCAGGCGGATTGTCTCGCCCCAGGCGCGCAAACCGTCGCCTACTCCTATATCGGCCCGGAATCGACCTACCCCCTCTATCGGGACGGCACCATCGGTTATGCCAAGGAGAATCTGCACGCTACCGCCGAGACCATCAACCTGCAGCTGGCCGAGATTGGTGGTCACGCCTGGGTATCGGTCTGCAAGGCGCTGGTGACCAAGGCGAGCGCCTATATTCCGGTGCTGCCGGTTTATCTCGGCTTGCTGATGGGGGTGATGAAGGAGCGCGGCGTCCATGAGGGTTGCATCGAGCAGATGCAGCGACTGTTTGCCGCCAAGATGTACGGGCCCAATGGGGTGGTGGCCGATGGCAACCGGCTGATCCGGATGGATGACCACGAGCTCGACCCGGCCATTCAGGCTGCCGTTTCGGCGCTTTGGCCCAAGGTGACGCCGGAGAATTTCCACGGGCTGGGGGATTTTGCCGGGTTGCGGCAGGATTTCATGCAGCTCAACGGCTTCGATCTGCCGGGCGTCGATTACGGTGCGCCGGTGAATGTCACCTCCCTTGGCGAGCTGACACCCTGAGTTGGCAGGAACGGGATCCCCCTCTCTCTGGCGGGTTGATTCATGGCCGGAGTGTGGCGACAATCGATACCAAATCACTGAGGAGAAACAAGATGTTGGCCAAAGCCATGATCGAGAAGTTGAACGAGCAGATTAACCTGGAGTTCTACTCCTCCAATCTCTATCTGCAGATGAGCGCCTGGTGTGAAGACAAGGGTTTCGAGGGGGCTGCCACCTTCCTGCGCCAGCACGCGGTCGAGGAGCGCCAGCACATGGAGCGTCTGTTCACCTATGTGAGCGAGACCGGAGCCATGCCCAAGCTGGGCGCAATCGATGCCCCTCCCCACGAGTTCAAGTCGCTGGGCGACGTGTTCCGTACCACCCTGGAGCACGAGTACCACATCACCAAGTGCATCAATGGTCTGGCCCACGTAGCCTTCACTACTCAGGACTACTCCACCTTCAACTTCCTGCAGTGGTATGTGGCCGAGCAGCATGAAGAGGAGAAGCTGTTCAAGAGCATCGTCGACCGTCTCGGTCTGGTGGGTGAAGATGGCAAGGGCCTCTACTTCATCGACAAGGAGCTGGCCGAGCTGGCCAAGGGCGCCCCGGCCAGCATCATGGACAGCAACGCCTGATAGTCGTGGACACTTAGTGTTCAGCCAGTACAATAACGGCCCTTTTAAGGGCCGTTGTTTATTCTGGTTGGCAGCCACTATGGTTGTGTTCCGCCAGAGGCAATCACGGTTCTGGCCAGGTGCCGTTTCTATTTTGATAAGTGAGTGATGATGAAGCAGGTCGATGTGGTGGTGATCGGGGCCGGTGCGGCCGGATTGATGTGTGCGGCGCAGGCAGGCTATCGGGGCCGCTCGGTGCTGGTGCTCGACAATGCCAAGAAACCGGGCCGCAAGATCCTCATCAGTGGCGGTGGTCGCTGCAACTTCACCAACCATCAGGCTGGCGCTCACGCCTACCTGTCGGAGAATCCCCACTTCAGCAAGTCGGCGCTGGCTCGCTACACCCAGCAGGATTTCATCGATCTGGTGGATCGCCATGGGGTCAACTATCACGAGCGCACCCTGGGGCAGCTGTTCTGTCTCGAAAGCGCCAAGGAGATCGTCGATGCGCTGCTTACCGAGTGCGACTGGGCCGGGGTGACCCTGCAGTTCCAGACCGAGATCCTCACCGTCAGCAAGCAGGATGAGGGCTTCGTGCTGACGACCAGCAAGGGGGAGATCGGCTGTCACTCGCTGGTCATCGCCACCGGCGGTCTCTCCATGCCCAAGCTGGGGGCGACCCCATACGGCTTCAAGCTGGCGGAGCAGTTTGGCCTCAAGGTCATTCCGACCCGCGCCGGTCTGGTGCCCTTTACCCTCCATCAGGCGGAGAAAGAGGCCTTTGCCGATCTGGCGGGCATCAGCCTGCCGGTAGCGGTGACCGCCGAGGATGGCACTCGCTTCAAGGAGGCGATGCTGTTCACTCATCGTGGCCTATCCGGCCCCGTCATCCTGCAGGTCTCCTCCTACTGGCACGCCGGCGAGAAGATCCACATCAACCTGCTGCCGGAGCTGGATATTCCGGCTGCCTTGCGCGAATGGGCGCTGGTGCATCCGGCGCAGGAGCTGAAAACCGTGCTGGGGCGCGAGCTGCCCAAGCGCTTCGTCGACAAGCTGGTGGAGTTGGGTCAGCTGGTCAGCAAGCCGATGCGCCAGTATAACGAGCGGGAACTTGAGGCGATCGCCAACCTGCTGGGTGACTGGCAGATCCTGCCCAACGGCACCGAGGGATATCGCACCGCCGAAGTGACCCTGGGCGGCGTCGACACCAACGAGCTCTCCTCCAAGACCATGGAGGCGCGCAAGGTGCCCGGCCTCTACTTCATCGGCGAAGTGGTGGATGTGACCGGCTGGCTTGGTGGCTACAACTTCCAGTGGGCCTGGTCCTCCGGCTGGGTGGCAGGCCAATATTGTTGATGTCGCTGGGGCTGGTTTATCCGGCCCCGGTTTTTGGTGATGATTGCGGGTTGAACGAGTGACAAAAGGGGGTCTGGATGCTTGAAAATCAGATGATGCTGCTGGCGGTGTTCGAACGGGCGGCGCTGATGCTGATGACCCTCTTCTTCCTGACCCGCACCCGGCCGTTCCAGCGGCTGTTCCAGAAACAGGATCACACCCCGGCGGAGCGGGTGCTGGTTGCCACCATCTTCTGTCTGTTTGCGGTGTTCAGTACCTACACCGGTATTCCGGTGGAGGGGGCGCTGGTCAACGTGCGGATCATCGCCATCATCTCGGGCGGCATCCTGTTTGGCCCCTGGGTCGGCATTCCGGCCGGGGTCATCTCCGGTCTGCACCGCTATCTCATCGACATGGATGGCCACACTTCGATCCCGTGCCTGATTGCCAGCATCATCGCCGGCCTGCTCGCCACCTGGCTGCACCTGCGCTGTCGCAAGTCGCGGCTCTGGCTCTACGGCATTCTCGCGGGAATGCTCTGTGAAGGGCTCACCATGCTGCTTATCTGGCTGCTGACCGAGCCGCACGAGGTGGGCGTCGAGATCGTCAGCCATATCGCTTACCCGATGATTGCCGGGGCGCTCTGCATCGGCCTCATCATCAAGCTGGTGCAGGATCTGGATGACGAGAAGGAGCTGATTGCCGCCAAGCAGGCCAAGCTGGCGCTCGATATCGCCAACAAGACGCTGCCCTTCTTCCAGAACATCGACCGCCACTCCCTGAGCCAGGTCTGCGCCATCATTCGCAGCGAGATCAGTGCCGATGCGGTAGCCATCACCGACACCCGCGACGTGCTGGCCTATGTCGGGGTGGGCAAGGATTACTACGAGCTGGAGGAGCACCACGCCATCAGCGGCATGACCCAGCAGGCGGTGCTGCTCGATCAGATCATCATCAACAACGATTTGCGCCAGTACCATCTGGCCGATTTCCACTCGGTCATCATTATTCCGCTGCGGGAGAACGGCGCCGTCAGCGGCACCCTCAAGATCTACTACCGCCGTACCCACAGCATCACCAGTTCGCTGCGGGAGATGGCGGTGGGCCTCTCCCAGCTCATCTCCACCCAGATGGAGGTGTCGCGCATCGAGCAGTTGAAAGAGATGACCCGCAAGGCGGAGTTCACCGCGCTGCAGAGCAAGATCAACCCGCACTTCCTGTTCAATGCCCTCAACGCCATCTCGTCGCTGATCCGCATCCGGCCCCAGCAGGCGCGCCAGCTGATTGCCAATCTGGCGGACTACCTGCGCTACAACCTCAACAAGGGTGACACCCTCATCGACATCAAGGAGGAGTTGCAGCAGGTGCGCGACTACGTGGCCATCGAGCAGGCCCGCTTTGGCGACAAGCTGGAGGTGGTGTTCGATGTGGATGACGTGCATATCGAGGTACCGAGCCTGCTGTTGCAGCCGCTGGTGGAAAACGCCATCCTGCACGGCATCCAGCCCCGCAGCGCGCCGGGTCGGGTAACCATCGAGGTGAAGCAGCTGGCGGGCGGCATCCGGGTGGCGGTGCGGGACACCGGTTACGGCATCAGTCAGGAGGTGATCGACGGGGTGGCCGCCGGGCGGGTGGAGAGTCGCAGCATCGGCCTGATGAACGTACATCAGCGGGTCAAGCTGCTCTATGGCGATGGCCTGCACCTCAAGCGGCTGGAGCCGGGTACCGAAGTGAGTTTCTATCTGCCGGATCAGGAGTCGATGCCATGCTGAGAGCCATCATGGTTGAGGATAAGTGTGTGCCGCGAGAGGTGTTGTCATGCTGAAAGCGATCATTGTGGAAGACGAGTGTTTGATTCGTGAGGAGCTTGCTTCTCCTGCGCTCCTTCAGGGGGCAATGTCATGTTGAAAGCGATCATAGTGGAAGACGAGTATCTGGCTCGCGAGGAGCTCATCTATCTGGTGAATCAGCACAGCCAGATCGAGATAGTGGCGAGCTTTGAGGATGGGCTGGAGGCGTTCAAATACCTGCAGGATCACGAGGTGGACGTGGTGTTTCTGGATATCCAGATCCCCTCCATCGATGGTCTGCTGCTGGCCAAGAACCTGCACAAGTCGAGCCATCCGCCCCACATCGTCTTCGTCACCGCCTACAAAGAGTTCGCGGTGGAGGCGTTCGAGCTGGAGGCGTTCGACTACATCCTCAAACCCTACAACGAGCCGCGCCTCATCAGCCTGCTGCAAAAGCTGGAGCAGGCGGGCAAGTCGCAGGCGGGGCAGGGGAGCGAGCCGGGGGCAGTGCAGAATCGCACCGTCAATCTGGTGAAGGGGGAGCGCATCATCGTTACCCCCTGCGAGCAGATCTACTACGCGGAAGCCGACGAGAAGCTTACCTATGTCTACACCCGCGATGACCGCTACGTGATGACCATGACCATCAGCGAGTTTGTCAGCCGGCTGCCTGCCGAGGGGTTCTTCCGCTGCCACCGCTCCTACTGCGTCAACATCAACAAGATCCGCGAAATCGTCCCCTGGTTTAACAGCACCTATCTCATCCGGCTCCATGATCTGCCGTTCGAGGTGCCGGTCAGTCGCAGCAACATCAAGGCGTTCCGTCAGCTGATGCGGCTCTGATTGTCATTCATTCCCGCCGATCTGCATTTCATGCCTTAATCGATCGGCGCGAGCTGCGTCTTGCCTATAGTGGCCTCAATTTCCTTAAGGCCATCGACCGAGACGCATCATGACCAAAGAGATGAATCGCACCCGGTACCTGACACTGATCGGTACCATCATCACCCAGTTCGCACTGGGTTCTGTCTACACCTGGAGCCTGTTCAACGCCCAGCTCTCCGACAAGCTGGACGAGCCGGTGAGTCAGGTCGCTTTCGCCTTCGGCCTGCTCAGCCTCTCGCTGGCGGTCGCCTCCTCCATGGCGGGCAAGCTGCAGGAGCGATTCGGGGTGCGCAACGTGACCCTGGGCGCCGGTGTGCTGCTCGGCATCGGCTTCTTCCTCACCGCCCATGCCAGCAATCTGGCGATGCTCTACCTCTGCGCGGGCATTCTGGTCGGTTTTGCCGACGGTACCGGTTACCTGATGACCCTCTCCAACTGCGTGAAGTGGTTCCCGGAGCGCAAGGGGCTCATCTCCGCCTGCTCCATCGGTGCCTATGGCCTCGGCAGTCTCGGTTTCAAATACATCAACCTGCTGCTGCTCTCCAGCTCCGGCCTTGAGACCACCTTCCAGCTGTGGGGGTTGATCGCCATGTCCATGGTGCTGGTGGGCGGCATGCTGATGAAGGATGCGCCCAAGCAGGCCGCTTCCGTGCAGCAGAGCGAGAGCCGTGACTTCACTCTGGCCGAGGCGATGCGCAAGCCGCAGTACTGGATGCTGGCGCTGATGTTCCTCACCGCCTGCATGAGCGGCCTCTACGTCATCGGCGTGGCCAAGGATATCGGCGAGAAGATGGTGGGTCTGCCTGCCGTGGTCGCCGCCAATGCCGTCGCCATCATCGCCATGGCCAACCTGGGTGGCCGTCTGGTGCTGGGTATCCTCTCCGACAAGATGTCCCGCATCCGGGTCATCACCATCGCCCAGCTGATTACCCTGGCGGGCATGGCGCTGCTGCTGTTCGTGCCGCTCAATGCCAACCTGTTCTTCGTGGCGGTCGCCTGTGTGGCGTTCAGCTTCGGCGGCACCATCACCGTCTACCCCTCGCTGGTGAGCGACTTCTTCGGTCTCAACAACCTGACCAAGAACTACGGCGTCATCTATCTGGGCTTTGGTCTGGGCAGCATCATCGGCTCCATCGTGGCCTCCCTGTTTGGCGGCTTTATGGCGACCTTCCACCTGATCCTGGTGTTGCTGGTGGTGGCGCTGGTGCTCTCCCTCACCATCCGTCTGCCGGCTCCCGTGGCGCTGACCACCGAACGGGCCTGACAAGGCTCCCTGCCACAGCACGCAAAAACAGAGACCCGGGCCAGGCCCGGGTCTTTGCATTGAGGGGCGCGAGACTCAGCGGGGCGGCAGCCCCAACAGGTTGCGCAGCTGGCTGGCGGTGGCCTCCACCACGGGCCAGTCGTGGCCGGTGACGGTGACATGACCCATCTTGCGGCCAGGACGCGCTTCACCCTTACCATAGAGGTGCAGATGTACTCCTGGCTGGGCCAGGGCGCCAGCCCAGTCTGGTGTGCCGTTTTGCCACAAATCACCCAGCAGGTTGAGCAGGATGGCGGGCTGAACCTCGGCCCGGGCTGGTAGCGGCAGATCGCACAGGGCACGGACCTGCAGCTCGAACTGGCTGCAACCGGCGTTGTCGATGCTGGGATGACCCGAGTTGTGGGGGCGGGGCGCCATCTCGTTGACCAGCAGCTCACCACCGACCAGGAAGAACTCCACCGTCAACACGCCGACATAGTCGAGGGCGGCGATGATGTGTTCGGCGATGCGCTGGGCATCGCGCTCCAGCGCAGGCACATTGGCCGGTGAGCGGGTCTGGTCCAGAATGCCGCCGCGGTGCCAGTTCTGCACCAATGGCAAGGCACTGATGGTGCCGCTCGGGCTACGGGCCAGGGTCAGGGCAAACTCCCCCTCCAGCGGCAGACGTTTCTCCAGTACGCAGGGTACGCCACTGGCTGTCAGGGCTGCAGGCAGTTCCTCGGCGTTCTGGATAGTCCACTGCCCCTTGCCGTCGTATCCTTCGCGGGCAGTCTTGAGGATGGCAGGGAAGAGGTCGCCCGCCAGGGCGGGCAGTGGCTCGCCAGGCAGCAGGGTCAGATTTGGTGCGACCGGCACACCGGCACGGGCCAGAAAGGCTTTCTCTTCACGGCGATCCTGGCAGACCCGCACTGCACTGGCAGCCGGGCGCACCGGTTTGTGCTGTTCCAGCAGGGCCAGGGAGGCGGCGGGTACATTTTCGAACTCGCAGGTAATGGCATCGCAGCGGCGGGCCAGTTCGGCCAGTGCCTCGGTGTCGTCATAAGCGGCCACTATCTGATGGTCCGCAGCGGCACCGGCAATGCTGGCGGGGTCCGGATCCAGCACGATCACCTGATAGCCGAGGCGATGGGCTGACATCACGAAGTAGCGGCCGAGCTGGCCGCCCCCCAGCATGCCGAGAGTGGCGGGAGGCAGGATCATGCCGGCTCCTCCAGCGTGAGCGCCAGCACCCGGTCGCGCTCGTTGGCACGAAAACCGTCGAGCTGTTGCTGATAACGGGGGGCATCACCGTCCTGCGTGACCGAGAGCAGGGAGACGGCAAACAGGGCGGCGTTGGCAGCGCCCGCTTCACCGATGGCGAAGGTGGCGACCGGGACGCCCTTGGGCATCTGTACGATGGAGAGCAGGGAATCCATCCCCTTCAGTTGACGAGTCGGGATCGGCACCCCCAGTACGGGAATGGTGGTCTTGGCCGCCAGCATGCCCGGCAGGTGAGCGGCACCACCGGCTCCGGCGATGATGGCGCGCAGGCCGCGTTCGCGGGCAGTGGCTGCATATTCAAACAACAGATCCGGGGTGCGATGAGCAGATACCACACGTGCCTCGTAGGGGACACCATGCTCCTTGAGGATGCGGGCGGCAGCTTGCATCACTGGCCAGTCGGAATCTGAGCCCATCACCAGGCCGATTAAAGGGGGGGTCGTCATTACGGCTTCCTTGGATGTCAAACGTTTGCCGCATGTTATCAAAAAGCCGCGTCAGCGGGTTCAAAATTTCTCGCTGCGCACTATTTCTACCTGCTGCAGAAAGGCCACCATGGCGTAGTGCGGGTAGTAACGTTCCTGCAGGTGGGCCAGCAGCTGTTCCGCCAGCTCGCGGCTGCAGATTGTCTCCAGCCGAATGTTGCCATTCTCGCTCCAGCTGCCATCACGCTCCCCGTGATCGCCCCGGCCACGGGCATCGCTGATGGTATAACCACGCAGACCTTCACGGCTCAGGGTGCGCAGCAGGGTCGCTTCCAGCGCCGATTCGGTGATGACGGTGAGCAGGGTTCTCATCTCGGTTTTCATGACTTAAGACTCCGCAAAAAAGTGGGCCCACTGATAGTAGAGGGGGATCCCCAGCATGATGTTGAACGGGAAGGTGACCCCCAGTACGGCGCTAAGCGACAAGCCCGGGTTGGCCTGGGGCAGAGCGATACGCATGGCGGCGGGTACCGCAATATAGGAGGCGCTGGCCGCCAGGGTAGCCAGCAGGGTCAGGCCACCGAGGGAGAGGCCCATCAGGCTGCCGGTGGCCAGGCCCAGCCAGGCCGAGGCCAGCGGCATCAACAGGGCGAAGCCGAGCAGGAACAGGCCGTGGTGGCGCAGCTCACGACTCTGACGGGCGACGATGAGGCCCATCTCCAGCAAGAACAGCGCCAGTGCCCCCTTGAACAGGTCGACAAACAGGGGCTTGAGCGGGGCAACGCCCTCGGGGCCTGCCAGATAGCCGATCATCATACCGCCAATCAGCAGGGTGACCCCCTTGCCGAGAAACGCCTCGTGAGCGAGCACCCGCCAGCGGGTATCACGGCAGATCCCGCGGGCCAGTACTATCCCAACCAGAATGGCCGGGATCTCCATCACCGCCAGGAAGATGGAGAGCTGGGATTCGAAGCTGATGCCCCGTTCGGTCAGCCAGTTCACCCCGACCGCAAAGGTCGCCACACTGACCGAACCATAGTGGGCGGCGGTGGCGGCGGCGTCGATCCGGTTGAGCTTGACCCGTAGCAGGGCGAAGCCGATCAGGGTTTGCACAATCCCGAGCAGGATCACCAGACCCAGCTGTGGCAGCAGCGGCAACAGGGGGTGCTGCGACAAGCCCACGCCCCCCTTGAGACCGATGGCAAGCAGCAGAAAGAGGGAGAGGGTGTCATAGAGTGCGGGCGGCAGTTTCAGCTCGGATCGCAGCAAACCGGCCAGCAAACCAAACAGAAAAAACAGAACAACGATATCCAGCATATGAGGATTGATAGCCAAGAACAGGTTATATGATCCTAGAGCTTGTAATTTATCGATAAAATCAGATTATTACTGATGAAGCTTCGTTAAAAACTGATAACACCATGCTCAACTATAAACAGCTCTATTACTTCTGGCATGTGGCACGCTGTGGTGGTGTGACCCGTGCAGCGCAGCAATTGCATCTTACGCCGCAGACTATCAGCGGCCAGGTCAGTGAGCTGGAGCAAGCGCTGGGGGTGGCGCTGTTCAACCGGGTGGGGCGGCGTCTGGTGCTGACCGCTGCGGGTCGGCAGGCGCAGGAGCAGGCGGGGGCGATTTTCTCGCTCGGCGCCGAGCTGGAGCACACCCTGCGCCACGCCAGTCAGGAGCTGACCATGCAGGTGGGGATCGCCGATTCGGTACCCCGCACCCTAGCGTTCGAGCTGCTGGCTCCCGCCATGGCGCTGGCGACCCCGCTGCGGCTGGTGTGCCACGAGGAGCGGGCCGAACAGCTGTTCAGCGAACTGGCCCGCCACAAGCTCGACATGGTGCTGATCGATCGCCCGCTTCCCCTCGACAGCGGCGTGCGCGGCTATAACCATGAGCTGGGGCGCAGCCCGCTGGCGCTGTTTGCCAGCGCCGAGCTGGCGGCTCGGGCACGGGATGGCTTTCCCGCCTCGCTGGAGGGGTTGCCGTTGCTTATTCCCGGAGAGAAGTCGGCGACTCACGATCGGCTGCTGGAGTGGTATCGCCAGCAGGGCATTCATCCCCATCTGGTGGGGCAGTTTGATGACTCTACCTTGATGAAGTCGTTCGGCAAGGCGGGGATGGGGATCTTCCCGGCGCCGCTGGCGATGGCTGACGAGATTGGTCGCCTCTACGGGGTAGAACGGATCGCTACTCTCACCGACGTCACCCTCTCTTACTATCTGGTCTCGGCCGGGCGTCATCTCTCCCATCCCGGTGTACAGGCGGTGATGGCGGGGGCCCGAGCCAGACTGGCGGCGTTGGAAAAGAGTAAGTAGAAATCTGGATGGCTATACATCCAGCTTTGCTCTGCCTATAATCCTCCCGCTTTGGCGCATCATGCTTAATAGGGAATCCGGTGAAAATCCGGAGCTGGCGCGCAGCGGTAAGGGGGAACGAAGCGACATCAGGGCACTGCCGTCAGGCGGGAAGCCGTCGCCGTAGGCTATCAGCCCCCGAGCCCGAAGACCTGCCAGAGTTCGTATTTCGGGCCGAGAGAAACCGGCCACGAAGTAGATACTTACGCGAACTTAAGGATCTCTCATGTCGAAGAAATTTCTGGCGGCTGCCCTGTTGCCGACCGCGGCATTTGCCCAGCAGCTGACCATTCCCGTTAATCCCACCATGGTGGTGACCGCTACCCGCGTCGCCCAACCCGCCTCCAGCGTTCTGGCCCCGGTCAATGTGGTGACCCGGGACGAGATCGATCGTCTGCAAGCCCAGACCGTGACCGATGTGGTCAAGACCCTGCCCGGCGTGGAGGTGGTCAGCAATGGTGGCCGCGGCCAGATGAGCTCGCTGCGGGTACGTGGCGGTACCTCTTCTCAGACGCTGGTGCTGGTGGACGGGGTGCGCAGTGCCTCCCTGACCGCCGGGATGACAGAACTGAACAACCTGCCGCTTAATCAGGTAGAGCGCATCGAATATATTCGTGGCCCGCGCGCCACCATCTACGGTTCTGATGCCATCGGCGGGGTGATCAACATCATTACCCGCCCCGACAAGGGGGCGAGCCAGCACAAGTTCAATGTAGGGGCCGGTTCCCATCAGCAACGTCAGGCCTCTTTCAGCAGCACCGGTCAGGTGGGTGAGGCGGGTCAGCTCAAGGTGGCTGGCGGTTTTGATGATGAAGAGGGGTATAACGTACACCCCTTGCCCGGCATCAACGATGGTGACCAGCATGGTCACCGTGGCTATAACGCCATGCTGGACTATCAGCAGGCACTCGGCAGCAATTGGGATCTGTTCGGTACGACCCGCTGGTTCCGCAACATTGCCCAGTACGATCGTTCTTCCACTGCCTCAGCCTGGGGCCCTGCCACCCATCAGCGCAACGAGACCTGGACTGAAAACCAGAGCTATCAGCTGGGGTCGCGCTATCACGATGATCGCTATCTGAGCGAGCTGCGTGGTGCCTTCTCCAGACAGGACGCCTACGACTATCAGGACAATAGTGGCCGCGATCAGGCGAATGATCGTGGCTATACCCGTCAATACAGCCTGAACTGGGTCAACAGCCTCAAGCTGAACGAGCTGTGGACGCTCGGCGGCGGGGCTGACTGGCAGCGCGATATGCTGGACGATCGCTCGCGCTCTTCTGGCTCTCCCTATCCGGCAGGTGCCAAGGAGCGGGACAATACCGGGGTCTATGCCTTGGCCCAGTTTGACAACCAGACATGGCAGGGTGAGCTGAGCGGACGCAGTGATGACAACGAACAGTATGGCCGCCACAATACCTGGCAGACCGGTGCTGGCTGGCGTTTTGCGGAGGATTACCGCCTGAGTGCCCGTTACGGCACCGGTTTCCGTGCTCCCTCCTTTAATGACCTCTACTTTCCGGGGTCAGGTAATCCCAACCTGAAGCCGGAAGAGTCGAAGAGCAGCGAGCTGATGCTGGATGGTCAAACTGCTGGCGTGGAGTGGCGGCTGACCGGTTATCGCAATGACTTCGAGCAGATGATCCAGTGGGCACCAACCAATCCGGGTGATCCCAATAGCGTCTGGAGCCCGCAAAACGTTGGCAAGGCGCGCATTGAAGGGATCGAGCTGGAAGGGGAGTTTGATACCGGCTGGTTGAGCCATCGGGTCTCTGCCGAATACAAGGATCCCAAAGACAAGGTGACCGACAAGCAGTTGCAGCTGATCTCCCGCAAGGGGGCCAAATGGGTTACTCAGGCGCAGTGGCAGCAGTTTGATGGTTCATTGAGCTGGATCTATCAGGGTGAGCGCTATGGCGATGCGGCCAATACCACAACACTTGGTGGCTACAGCGTTTGGAATCTGGCGGTCGGCTACAAGGTGACGCCAGCACTCAAGGTATCGGGCAAGATCAACAACCTGCTGGACAAGCACTATCAGACGGCGGTGGGTTACCCTGCCGATGAGCGCGCTTACTACGTGACCATGGATTACTCACTCTAAGCCGGACCCGGCAAGCGGAAAAATCAGGGGCCCTGCCATTGGCAGGGCCTTTTCTATTGGCGGCAGGCGGGAGTATGATCGC
>CAMFLW010000086.1 GCA_945957575.1 uncultured Aeromonas sp.
ATTGGCTCCCCCGACTGGACTTGAACCAGTGACATACGGATTAACAGTCCGCCGTTCTACCGACTGAACTACGGGGGAACATCAGGCAAGGAGGGGCATGATACAGAAGGTGTCCGAGGTGGTCAAGCCATTCGCGGGATGATGGCTCGGGTGTACCGCTGCCGACCCCTCGGTTACACTGCTCCTCTGCTGTTTTGTGTCGGGAGTTCTCATGAGCAAATCGTTCAAGTTAGCCAGCCAGTTTCAACCCGCCGGGGATCAGCCCACGGCGATCGCCCAACTGCTGGATGGTATCGAGTCGGGGCTGGCCCATCAGACCCTGCTCGGGGTGACCGGTTCGGGCAAGACCTTCACCATGGCCAATGTCATCGCCACCCTGAACCGCCCGACCATGATCCTGGCACCCAACAAGACCCTGGCCGCCCAGCTCTACGGCGAGATGAAGGAGTTCTTCCCCGACAACGCGGTGGAGTATTTCGTCTCCTATTACGACTACTACCAGCCAGAAGCCTATGTGCCGACCACCGACACCTTTATAGAGAAGGATGCCTCCATCAACGATCACATCGAGCAGATGCGACTGTCGGCGACCAAGGCGCTGCTGGAGCGGCGCGATGTAGTGATCGTGGCCTCGGTGTCGGCCATCTATGGTTTGGGGGATCCCCAAGCTTATCTGAGCATGATGTTGCACCTGAAAGTGGGGGATGTGATCAACCAGCGGGATATCCTGCGTCGCCTCGCCGAGCTGCAGTACACCCGCAACGACATGGCCTTCCAGCGCGGCACCTTCCGGGTGCGTGGCGAAGTGATCGACATCTATCCTGCCGAATCGGACAAGCTGGCGCTGCGGGTGGAGTTGTTTGATGAAGAGGTGGAGCGGCTCTCCCAGTTTGATCCCCTGACCGGCGCCATCGAGCAGACGGTGGTGCGCTACACCATCTACCCCAAGACCCACTATGCGACTCCGCGCGAGACCATCCTGGGAGCTATCGAGCATATCAAGGAAGAGCTGCGCAGCCGCCGTGAGCAACTGTTGTCCCTCAATAAGCTGGTGGAGGAGCAGCGCATCAGCCAGCGCACCCAGTTCGACATGGAGATGATGCAGGAGCTGGGTTACTGCTCCGGCATCGAGAACTACAGTCGCTACCTCTCCGGCCGTGCGCCGGGCGAGCCGCCGCCCACCCTTTTTGACTACCTGCCGGGGGATGGCCTGCTCATCATCGACGAGTCCCACGTCACCGTGCCGCAGATTGGCGCCATGTTCAAAGGGGACCGCTCCCGCAAGGAGACACTGGTGGAATACGGCTTCCGGCTCCCCTCGGCGCTGGACAACCGGCCGCTCAAGTTTGACGAATTTGAAGCGCTGATGCCGCAGACGGTGTTTGTTTCGGCGACTCCCGGCCCCTACGAGCTGGAGAAGTCTGGCGGCGATGTGGTGCAGCAGGTGGTGCGCCCAACCGGCCTGCTCGATCCGGAGATCGAGGTGCGTCCGGTGACCACCCAGGTGGACGATCTGCTCTCCGAGATCCGCAAGCGGGTCGCGGTGGAGGAGCGGGTGCTGGTCACAACCCTGACCAAGCGGATGGCGGAAGACTTGACCGAATATCTGGCGGAGCACGACGTCAAGGTGCGCTACCTGCACTCCGATATCGACACGGTCGAACGGGTGGAGATCATCCGCGATCTGCGCCTCGGCAAGTTCGATGTACTGGTGGGCATCAACCTGCTGCGGGAAGGTCTCGACATGCCGGAGGTGTCGCTGGTGGCAATTCTGGATGCAGACAAGGAGGGCTTCCTGCGCTCGACCCGCTCGCTGATCCAGACCATCGGCCGCGCGGCGCGTAACCTCAACGGCAAGGTCATTCTCTACGGCGATACCATCACCAACTCGATGAAGGTAGCCATTGAGGAGACCGAGCGGCGCCGCGCCGTGCAGCATGCCCATAACCTCAAGCATGGCATCACCCCCAAGGGGCTCAACAAGTCCATTGGCGATGTGATGGACATGGGGGGCAGCCGCAGCACAGGCAAACCGGGCAAGGGGATGCGCAAGGCGGCCGAGCCGCAAGGGGAGTACCATGCCCGCTCTGCCAGCGAGATTGCCAAAGAGATCAAACGGATGGAGGAGCAGATGTTCCAGCATGCCCGGGATCTGGAGTTCGAACAGGCGGCGGCACTGCGGGATCAGATCCAGCGGCTGCGCAGCGAGTTGATCGAATCATGAGCCGCAAACGCTGGCTTGTCTGGCAACGACTGCGCCGTCTCTATCAGGGCTTTCGCCACCCCGGTACCCCCTGGTGGGCAAGGGGCCTGGTGATCCTTATCCTGCTTTACGGCATCAGTCCGGTAGATCTGGTGCCGGACATGATCCCGCTCTTTGGCTGGCTCGACGATGCGACCCTGCTGCTTATTCTGCTATGGGGTTGGGAGCGTTGCCTGCCGCCACAGGTGCGCCACGAGCTGGAGGTAAAGCAGTAAGCCACTCTCTCTGCCACCATTTTCCCGCTTGCTGGATAAGCTCGTGCGGCGGTAGAGCAGGAAAAACGGTTTCATTTGGCTGAGGGGGTTGCGGGCTTAAAAAGAGGCTGGCCCAGCGATTGTGGGCTGACTGGCATTGGCGTAGACTCCTCGCCGTTCACTTTATGGATATGGAAAAATGGATCTGATCCTCTTTGCAATCGACTTTATTCTGCACGTTGACGTGCATTTGAAAGAGCTGTTCGAGAACTATGGCGTCTGGGTTTACGCCATCCTGTTTCTGATCATCTTCTGTGAAACCGGGTTGGTGGTGACGCCATTCCTGCCGGGGGACTCCCTGTTGTTTGCCGCCGGGGCACTTACCGTGGGCAGTGTGCTGGACGTCCACACCCTGGCCGGTGTGCTGATCATCGCAGCCGTACTGGGCAATGTGGTTAACTACACCATCGGTCACTTCTTCGGTGAGCAACTGTTCCGCAACCCGGATTCAAAAATCTTCCGCCGCGACTATCTGGAGAAGACCCACGCTTTCTATGCCAAGCATGGCGGCAAGACCATCATTATCACCCGTTTCCTGCCCATCGTGCGTACTTTTGCGCCGTTCGTGGCAGGAATGGGGGCCATGACCTATCCACGCTTCCTGGCGTTCAACCTGGTTGGCGGTCTGCTGTGGGTACTCTCCTTCGTCTATGCCGGCCACTTCTTTGGCAATCTGCCGGTGGTGCGTCACAACTTTACCCTGCTGATATTCGGCATCATCGGCATCTCCCTGTTGCCCATGGTGATTGGCGCGATCAAGGCCAAGATGGGTACTGCCAAGGCGTAACCTGAAATATGGTCAGCCAGAACGAAAAAGGGGGAGCCATAACGGCTCCCCCTTTTTATCTCCACGCGGGCATGACGATCAGTTGCAGCAACGTCCTTTTACCAGATTGCCGATCGCCACCACGATGAAAACCAGCAGGTAAGCGGCGAAGATGACGACCAGCCACTGGGGCATGGAATAACCGAAGAACTGCCAGGTGATCTCGGCACAGTCCCCTTCTGGCATAAAGAGCCAGGGGAGCCACTGATCGAGCGGAGCCCAGCTTGGGAAGTCGGCAAACGGGCTGCAGACGTTGAACGGGGAGGGGTTGACCTGATAATCCACATGCTTGAGAGCCAGCTGAAAGCCGCGGAAGGCACTGTAGCCCCACAGCAACATGGCACTCCAGCGAACATACCATTTATCCGGGGCCACCATGCCGAGTAGACCGGCTGCCAGCACCCCCAGGGTCGCCAACCGTTCGTAAACGCACATCACGCACGGGGCGAGGCCCAGCACATGCTGGAAGAAGAGGGCACACAACTCGAGGAACAGGGCTGATGCTGCCAACAGGCCCCAGGCCAGCCGATGGGCGGCGATACGGCGGAGAAACTCGATCATCTCATTGATCTCTCAGAAAAAACAGTGGCTGAATTAGAGCAGAGCGGACAGCAAAAGAAAAGGGTCCGAAGGGACCCTCTCGGTTAAGCACTACGTTCTCAGTGGAGCGCCGGCGTCACGGCGGCAGCTCCCTCTGACAGTACCAGCCACCCCTGCTGATAGAACCACTGGGTGGCAGGGCCGAGCAACAATTCGACCGTAAAGAAGCCGATCAGCCCCAGCACCAGGGTGTAAGGAAGCGCCATCCAGACCATGCGGCCATAGGAGAGACGCAGCAGCGGTGCCAGTGCCGAGGTGAGCATAAACAGGAAGGCAGCCTGACCATTGGGGGTGGCGACCGATGGCAGGTTGGTACCTGTGTTGATGGCTACCGCCAGCAGATCGAACTGGGCGCGGTCAATGGCGCCATTAAGCAGAGCTGTCTTCACTTCGTTGATGTAGACAGTGCCGACGAAGACGTTATCACTGACCATGGAGAGCAGACCATTGGCGACATAGAAGAGCGCCAATTGTTGCTCTTCTTCCGCCGAAAGAACCCACTGGATCACCGGCTTGAACAACTGTTGGTCGATAATGACGGCCACAATGCTGAAAAATACGGCAAGCAACGCGGTAAAGGGCAGCGCCTCTTCAAACGCTTTGCCCAAGGCATGCTCTTCGGTAATGCCGGTGAGTGAGGTGGCCAGTACGATGACCGAGAGGCCGATGAGGCCCACTGCCGCCAGATGAAGTGCCAGGCCGGCGATCAGCCAGACCGCGATCAACGCCTGTACAATCAGTTTGGCTTTGTCCTGCGGGCTACGTTGGGCATTTTCATGCTGGTTGTATTCTTCCATGATATGGCGTACCGACTCTGGCAACCTGGCGCCGTAGCCGAACCATCCCATCTTTTCGACCAATACACAGGTAAGCAAGCCACAGATAAAGACGGGTATTGAGACGGGAGACATGCGAATCGCAAATTCGCCGAAATTCCAACCGGCTTGTTCGCCGATGATGAGGTTTTGCGGCTCGCCCACCAGAGTGCAGACACCACCCAATGCAGTACCGATGGCGGCATGCATCATCAGGCTGCGCAAGAAGGCGCGAAAATCGTCGAGATCCTGGCGATTGCGCTCGGCCACTTCTTCATCGTCGGTATGGTCATGGCTGTGACCAAACTCCTTGCCGGAAGAGACCTTGTGATAGATGGCGTAAAAACCGGTGGCGACACTGATCACCACCGCAATGACCGTTAGCGCGTCGAGAAAGGCTGACAGGAAGGCGGATACCAGACAGAAAGAGAGGGAGAGCAGGATCTTGGAGCGTACCCCGATCAGCAGCTTGGTGAAGACATAGAGCAGCAACTGCTTCATGAAATAGATGCCTGCCACCATGAACACCAGCAACAGCAGCACTTCGATATTGGCGACCAGCTCGTGTTTGACCTGAGCGGTGGAGGTCATACCGATCAACACGGCTTCGATTGCGAGCAGACCGCCCGGTTGCAGAGGGTAGCACTTCAGGGCCATGGCCAGGGTGAAGATAAACTCAACGACCAGTAACCAGCCGGCAATAAAAGGATCAAGGTGAAAGGCAATCGGATTGATCACCAGAAATAGCAAAATGGCGTTTTTATACCACAGTGGTGCATTGCCCAAAAAATTCTTGGCGAATGCCTGCCCTAGGCTTATTGGCATGATAATGGGTCTCAACGTAGTTGTTAGGAGCTGCTTCTATGGAACTCAAGGATGAGTTGACCTGTACCTCCGGATGTTGACCTTTATCTGTCTGATTCCTCGTGATTGTAATCAAAAAGCGTGACGATTATCGACGATAGTCGATGGATCTCAGCCCATGCGCTTGTTTTATAATCACCAAATCGGTGTTGACCGGCTCCCCTATCGTGATTGAAAACATTTCACCAACACTATATTTGCCATATGTGAGCAGAGGACTGACCTTATGCTTGCCAGCCATCATCGCTTTGATATCATTCGTCAGCCTTTTTACGCATTACAACAGAGTCAATTCATGGTTATAAAAGCGCAGAGCCCAGCAGGGTTTGCCGAGGAATACATCATCGAGTCCATCTGGAACAATCGCTTTCCTCCCGGATCTATTCTGCCCGCCGAGCGTGAATTATCCGAGTTGATCGGGGTGACGCGGACCACCTTACGCGAAGTGCTGCAGCGATTGGCCCGTGATGGCTGGTTGACCATCCAGCATGGCAAGCCGACCAAGGTGAACAATTTCTGGGAAACCTCTGGTCTCAACATTCTGGAGACGTTGGCCCGTCTGGATCAGGACAAGGTGCCGGATCTGATCGCTCAGTTGCTCTCCGCCCGTACCCACATCTGCACCATCTTTATTCGCGGGGCGATCCGTCACAATCCGGAGCAAGCTGCCGAGATCCTGCGTGGCGCTGATGGGGTCGAGAACAACGCACAGGCTTATGCCGAGTTCGACTACCGGTTGCATCACCAGCTGGCGTTTGCCTCCGGCAATCCGATCTACGCCCTGATCCTGAACGGTTTCAAAGGGTTGTATAGCCGGGTCGGTAGCTACTACTTCTCCGACAAGCAGGCCCGCGAGACCGCGGACGCCTACTACAAGACCTTGCTCAATCTGGCTGAAACCAAGAATTACGACGCGGTGTTCATGACCGTTCGTGAGTACGGTATCGAGTCTGGCAAGCTGTGGACCCGCCTGCGCCAGGACATGCCAAGCGATTTGTGCGACAACTGATCCTTTGCCTGTGCTGTCCAGGAAGCGCGCCATCCGGCGCGTTTTTTTATCTTTCCGGTTTTGTGTCTATGCTTGATTTGCGATGGTAATTGCTTGAACTGCATGGAGATTTGGCCAAAAAGCTTGATCCAGCGCAAATGAACCCTGTATTTATCACTTTGGTGGCATAGGACCCAACCGCTGATTGATGTCAAATGGAGGCATCAAGAGCGGAGTCAATATCCGCCAGAAGGAACACACCTTTCACCGGATGAAGGACACAACAATGAGTCTTCTTGAACACACCATTTGGACAGTACTGGGATACGGGGCCATGCCCTTTATCTTTCTGAGCGGATTCGTGGCGGTGGCAGTGACCTGTTGCCTGCTGTTGAACGCGTTCGGGGTACAGTCCGCCGAGAAGTGAGTCGCTTCTCCATGCAGCCAAATGCCAGTCTTCGGACTGGCATTTGTTTTTGTGTCTTTTTAAGGCACTTATCCCGGCAGGGAAGGGGAAATCTTTGGTCAGGATGGTCGAACCTGCTGCCGATTTTGATTACACTGGCGCCCGTATTTTCCACTCACCCTTCTCTTATCCAGGTGTTCAAGGTTTTCTATGGCTCTCAAGGCAACCGTATTCAAAGCCCAGATCAGTTTGTCTGATATGGATCGCAATCTGTATCAGGACTTCTCCCTCACGCTGGCGCGCCACCCTTCCGAAACCGATGAGCGGATGATGATCCGGCTGGCGGCCTTTGCCTGGCATGCTGCCGAGCGACTGGAGTTCACCAAGGGATTGAGCGCCGATGATGAACCCGAACTCTGGTGCAAGAACTACTCGGATGAAATCGAACTCTGGATCGAGCTGGGTCAGCCTGATGAAAAACGACTGAAAAAAGCCTGCAATCGCGCCCGTCAGGTGGTGCTCTATCTCTACGGCGGTCGTGGCACCAGCGTCTGGTGGAAGCAGAACCAGGGCAAGCTGAGTCATCATGACAATCTCAGCATCATCGAACTTTCCGACAGCCAGACCTTGCCGCTTACCGCCATGGTCGAGCGCACCATGCAGCTCACCTGCACTGTCTCCGATGGTCAGCTCTGGGTCAGTAACGGCACCCTGGAAGTGACGCTGGATCCGGTGGTGCTGATGGGCAAACCGGCCCGCGAACTGTAACGGACGCAGCCCATGTTCAGCGCCCTGCTCAATATCGTCATTCCGGTGCTCGGTGTGGTCGGGCTCGGCGCACTCTACGGGCGATTGCGACCGGGGGCTAGCCTCGGTTACGTCAGTCGGGCCAATATCGCGCTGTTTACCCCGGTGCTGGTTTTCTCCAAACAGGTCAAGTATCCGCTGGCGCAAGGGGGAAGGATAATCCCTACTCGGTGTCGTTGTTCCGAATCATGAAATCCAGCCCATCGTGGCTATTTGACGGTTTTGTCAGTCTGGAGGCAGCAAGGGAATGGGCACGCGACTTTATGGTCTGGTATACCGAAGATCACCGACATAGCTGTATCCGCTTCGTAGTGGCACCGAAGACATGACAAGCCTCACGCAGCCCGGTCAACCAGGCATCATTAGGTTCGTGATCGAATAAACGGATATAGCTGGGCTGTATGCGGCAACAGGTTGATGTGCAATGGATTTCATCATCCTGTGTATGTTACATCCCGGCCTGATGCTTACTCTCCTTTGTCCTTGAGCAAGTGTGCCAGTTAGTGATCAAGGTGGCAAAAGAGGAGTGGATCCTTGCTGGATCCCGCTTGCCCGAGCTGGTTAGAATAGGGGCTTCCATGGGTCACAGGATGCGCAAGGATGTTACACAAGCAAGTCAGTTTTATCATCGACAGCAAGGGCAACAAGCAGGCTGCCGTCGTCCCCATCGAGATCTACAACGAGCTGATGACCCTGCAAAAGGCACTCTCCGACAATCGGCCGGGAGAGCGCGAGCTTTACCACTTCAATGGCAAGGGGGCGGAGGCTCACGGTTATCCAGTGGGCAAGCGGCAAAATCCGGGCTTTATGGTACTGGCTGGCTCCACTGCCAATGGCGAGGATGCCGCCTCCCTGCGCGAAGCGGTGATCGAGCTGCGGCTGGAGCTGCTGGAAAAGGGCATTCTGGTGCCCCGTAGTGAAGGAGGTTACCTTTTTACCGCCGATCAGCTGTTCAACAGCCCGAGTTTGGCGGCCAGTCTGGTGGCGGGCAACAACCGTAGCGGGCTGGATGCCTGGCAGAACCGCGCCGGCTATACCCTTAAACAGTCTGGTTTTGGCAAAAAATAAGCGATTGCTCACAGGCCAGCATTAATTGATCTTTCATTGACCTGGATGAACGTTTCTTTTCATCCAGGCACCAGTTTTTCAGACAGCTGCTTCCATAAGAAATAGTGCCATGTCTGTTACCCTTCCGTTGCCTTGCTCACCCGTGTCACCCCTTGTTGATACGCCCTGTTTTTCCGGCTGGGGCCAGCAGCGGTCCGCAGTGGGACGCTTTTGTCTGGGACAGTTTATCCTGGACTATGCCCTGGTGATGGTGGGGGAAACTGGAGCCGAAGCAGGATTGCCTATCCACAACAAGGGATCAACTCTAAAGCCGGGCAGGCCTTTCGTGGAATATGCCGAACTGTTGTTTTGGCCACCTGAAGTGGCTGCTGGCGTCTTCCCGGGTTACCAGGAGACTCCCTGGCCATGTTCTGAACCAGGGGTAGAATGGCAAGGAGGCGCCCATTGCGGGCGCCTCTTCGTTTCGGCAGTGAGAGCAGGCCTTAGGTTCATTAGGCTCTTTTTTTGACGGTCAGCAGCCAGTAACTCAGGGTCGACCCCACCCCACAGCAGGCGATGGCGATCGCCATGGGCAGCGGTGATTGGGGGGGGGTGAGGTTGACCAGAATACCCACCAGGGCACCGATACCAAAGCGCAGGGTGCCCGCCAGTGCCGAGGCTGTGCCGGCCGACAGGGGGAAGTGACCCATCAGGCCGGTCATGGCGTTGGCGCCCACCAGACTGATATGGCCGATAAACAGCACCACCGGAATGACGATGCCCCACAGGCCGCCGGTCTGGCTCCAGGCATTGTAGACCAGCAGAGCGCTCGCGCAGGGGATCACCAGCAGGCCGTATTGCAGCATCCGTTCGGCGCCCACCCCTTTCACCAGACGACTATTGGCGAAGGTGACTACCATCATCAGCAGAATATTGAGGCCAAACAACCAGCCGTAGTGCTCGGTCGGCACCTTGAAATACTCGATATAGACATAAGGGGAGCCACTCAAGAAGGCGAACATACCGGCAGTTGAAAGGGAGCCACACATTACATAGCCCATGGCGCTGCGATGGGAGAGTACCCCCCAGTAGTTCTTGAGGATCAGGCCTAGATTTAGAGGTTGGCGGTGTTCCGGCTTGAGGGTCTCCTTAATTTTCCACTGCATGAGGGCTAATATCAGTAGACTGAGTCCTACCAACAACCAGAAGATGACTCGCCAGCTGGCGTGTGCGCTGATATAGCCACCCATCACGGGGGCTACCAGCGGCGCCAGCGTCATCACCAGAATGACGAATGACATGGCGCGGGAAAATGCATCCTTTTCAAATTGATCTCGCAGCAAGGCATTGACCACTACGGATCCCGCTGCGCCGCCAGCCGCCTGCAACATCCGGTAAGCCAGCAACTCCGGCAGCGAGTCTGCCATGGCGCAGCCGATCGAGGCGATAATAAACATGGCGAGCCCCACCAGTACTACCGGTTTGCGGCCAAAACTGTCTGCCAGCGGGCCGTAGAAGAGCTGGCCGATGGCAAAGCCGCCCAAGAACGCGCTGATGGTGAGCTGCGCGGCCTCGATGCTGGTGCCCAACTCCCGTGCAATCGCCGGAATGGCGGGTAGATACATATCTACTGCCAGCGGAGAAAGTGCCGCCAAGGCGCCGAGCAGGATAAACAGAAAACGGTGAGAGAGCATGGTGGCCTGGGGGATCTGTGCTTGGGGCATAGGATATCTGCGATTGAACCTTGGTTGAAAAAAGGGAGAAGGGCGAGTCTATCAGGTTTATCCTTGGTCGGCATGACGTTCCTGCCCTGCAAAGGGGAGGAAGCTCAGTCGCCTTGGGTATCACGCTTGTGGTCGTACCGACGTACAGCACAGATCATTCCCCCCAGCCAGAGCAGCCAGGCCAGAAACGAGATGGCGTAACCGAGCCGCTCCGGCCTGCGGGCGGTGAGGGTAAAGGTGAGACTGTGTTGTCCGGCGGGCACCCAGACTTGCACCAGCCCGTTGCGGGTGCTGCTGACGCTAAGGGGCAGATGCTGGTCGAGCCTTGCCTGCCAGCCCGGGTAGTCAAATTGGTGCAGGATCAGTTTGGCGGGCGCCGGGGCATCCACCGTCAATTCGATATGGCGCGGCTGCCAGCGCAGGATCTGCCAGTTCACCCCCTGATGGTCGCTGGTGATGGCGGGTTGAAACTCATCTTTCCAGGCCAGCAGGGTGGGGGCAAACATGCCGCGCGGCACCTGCTTTGGCCGGTATTCGCGGGCGCTGCGCTTGCTATCGAACTCCCCGTCGAGCTGACTCTTTACGGGAGCCTGGGTGAGCGGCGCCTCGCGTACATAGAGCCCCTGCGAGAGCAGGGTGACAGCAAGCAGCAGCCACCAGACCCATTGCCACGGGCGATAGGTGGTGGTACCCAACGCCACCACGGCGACGGTAGCGATGACCAGCAGCAGATTGAGGCGCCAAGGAAATTGCACCAGTTGCAACGGAGTGAGCAGCCGCCACAGGGGCTCGCTTGGGGGCAGCATCATCAGAAAGCTCAGGGTGCCAATGACCCCCCAGAGCAGTAACTCGGGATGGCGCGGCTCGCGGGCGGCAGCCCAAGCTACCAGCAGCAGAGCCAGGGTGAGCAGCGTCAGCCAGGCGAGATGACCGCGAAAGCGCCAGTCATCACGGCTTTGGGGCAGGCGGTCGAGAAAGTTGCGCTGAAATTCGAACATGCCGGTGCGCATCTGCTCCATGGAGATCCCCCCCTGATCCAGCAGAGCGGGCAGCAGCAACAGGCTGGCCATCGCCAGCCCCCAGATCTGGCCCAGCAGGGTGCCGATGAGTTGGGAGGCTGTGATTGGGGCACAGACAAGCGCTGTGCTCCCCTTGTAGCGCCAGACCAGCAGCAGGCTGCGCAGGGTGAGCAAGCCAAAAACAAGCAGAGTACTAGGCAGGTGGGAGAGAACCAGCATGGCCACCGCGAAGGCGAGCTGCAGCAGGGCAAAGGGGGCACCGCGGCAGAGGCGATCCTGCGCCAGCAGTGCCAGCGGTGCCCAGACAAAGGCCCAGCTCTCCGCCAGGGCAAAGCGGGCGTAGATATCGATGGCCAGATGATAGGGCAGCGCCATATAGAGCAGACTGGCCGCCAGCGCCCGTCCGTGGCCGGCAAAGGGGCGCAACCAGAGATAGGCAAACAGGCCGGAGAGCCAGAGTGCCACGCTGCTGCTCCAGAGCAGCGGCGTCATCGCCTCGTGGGCCAGTGCGGTAGGGCCGGCGAACAGGGCGCTCACATAGTAGGGCAGGGGGGGATAGAAGAAAAAGACCGGGCTGCCGAAGGCGCCGTTCATCTCCATCAACCAGCGCGGATAGAGTTCACCTTGCCACAGTTGCACGGCAAAGAAGTGACCGGAGAGCAGGTGGTGAAACAGATCATGGCCTTGGCTACCGACACGCAGCCAGAATGGCAGCAACAGGAGGGCACAGGCCCCGGTCAGCACCGACAAAACCCACAGCCACTCTCTGGTTACACGCATAAGGAGACTCGTCTGTTATGGATGCGCTGTGAGTGTACCCGAGTTGTTCCCCTCTTTTTTAGTTGCCTTGGCGGATTTTTGTGCTCTTTCTATGTTTTTTGTCACTTTCTCCTGGATTGTCTGCAGCGAGGGAATGGCGAGCCAGAGGCTGGGCTCGGCGGCAAAGCGCGGGGCAAACCAGTGCTGGCGCACCACAGTGGACATTTCACTCGCGGCGATGGGGCGGCGACTGAGGCGACAGGCTCCCTGAGAGAGCGCCAGCGCCGCATCCCCCTTGTACCAGCCGTCCGTGACCGGCAGTGCCGTGGTTTCCCGCAGCAGTCTCACTCCCCACTGGGTCACCAGCGCCGGGCAGCTTTTCTCTGCGAGCCTTGCCGCCTGCACCATGGCGGGCGGATGGGGCAGGGTAAAGGTCGCGCCGAGC
>CAMFLW010000087.1 GCA_945957575.1 uncultured Aeromonas sp.
AGCCGGAGCAGCTCTATCGCCGTCCGCAAAACCGCTTCGTGGCGGAGTTTCTCGGTGGGGTCAACTATCTGGCTGCCGAGGTGGTGGACAGCCACTGCGTACAGACGGCGCTCGGGGTCATTTGTGGCAGCGAGCCCCATGGCCGCGCAGTGGGTGAGCAGTTGCAGCTGATGCTTCGACCCCAGCAACTGCTGCTGGAGAGCGCCGCAGATGGCGAGCTCAAGGTGGTGGAGCAGCAGTTCCTCGGCCACCACTGCCGGGTGCTGTTCGAGTGTGGCGATCTGCAGCTGGAGGCGAGCATTGGCGAGCCCCTTGATGGGATGCGGGCACGGATCAAGGTTGCCCCCCATGGATTGGTGTTGTTTGACCCTTTGCCCTGAACGCGTGATATCGTCGTGAAATCAAAGAACTGGATCCACTCTGGTTTATAATCGCGCAACGCAAATAGCCCGTAACGCTAACGCCTACTCAGGGGAGAGATATATGAAAGCCCAAGCCGGGATCTGCGCAGAGCCGAATCTGCACGCCCTCTATCTGATGTTCAATCGCACCGGCGATGCCGCCGAACTGGTCGGCCGTTTGGCCAAACTGCCCGCCCTGTGGCAGGCGGTCGCCGCCGATTTCCCCGATGCCGGTTTCAGCGGTCTGGTTGCTGTTGGCGCCGACGCCTGGGATGGTCTCTACCCTGCCGCCCGTCCGCCCCAGTTCCGCAGCTTTATGGCGCAATCCGCCAACGGTCAGGAAGCTCCCAACACCCCGTTTGATCTCTTTATTCAGCTGCGCGCCGATCGGGTGGATGTGCTGCACCACGCCGGTCACCGTGTGATGGCGCTGCTGGCCGGACTGGTCGAGCTGGCCGAAGAGGTGCGTGGCTTCCGCAATCTGGATTTCCGTGACCTGACCGGTTTCGTTGACGGCACCGAGAACCCGCAGGATGAACACCGTGCCGAAGTGGCGCTGGTGGCCGATGGCGAGTTTGCCGGTGGCTCCTACATTCATGTCCAGCGCTGGGTACACGCCATGAGCGACTGGGAGAAGCTGGCGCAAAAAGAGCAGGAAGACATTATCGGTCGCACCAAGCCCGACAACATCGAGTATGAATCTGCCGCCAAGCCGCTGACCGCCCACATCAAGCGGGTCAACCTCAAGACCCCGAAAGGGGAGTCCATGGAGATCCTGCGCCAGAGTATGCCCTGGGGCACCATGACCGAGCAGGGGCTCTACTTCATCTCCTGCTGCCGCACACCGCAGCACTTCAACGCCATGCTGGCCAGCATGTACAAGGGAGAGGGCAGCCACTTCGATCACCTGCTGCGCTTCACCAAGGCAGTGACCGGCGCGGCTTTCTTCGCCCCATCGGAGGGTTTTCTGATGGCGCAGGGCAAATAAGCCCGCCTGACGAAGACTCAGAAAACAAAAATCCCGGCCTTGGCCGGGATTTTTCGTTCAGGCTTGACCGCGATGACGCGGTAGCGGCCATTACGGAGTCTGTTCGAACAGCTCGAGGGCGGAGAGATAGAGCTCTTCGATATCGGTGTCGCTGGTCGGGGTGATGAAGATGGTGTCATCACCGGCGATGGTACCGAGGATCCCCTCTGCCTTGCCGAGGGAGTCGAGCAGGCGGGCGATCAGCTGGGCTGCGCCCGGGCTGGTGTGGATCACCACCAGTGCGCCGTTGTGATCGACGTCCAGCACCAGATTCTTGAGCGGGCTGGAGGTGGTGGGCACGCCCAGTTCCACCGGCAGGCAGTAGACCATCTCCATCTTGGCATTGCGAGTGCGAACGGCGCCGAAGCGGCTCAGCATGCGCGATACCTTGGACTGGTTGATGTTCTCGAAGCCCAGCTCTTGCAGGGCGGTGACGATTTCTGCCTGGGAGCCAAAGCGCTCTTCTTTCAGCAAGGCTTTAAAGGCCTTGGCCAGTTTTTCTTGCTTGTCGTTATGTTTCATCTTGGTCTCACGAATGAGGAGGTGTGGCGGCCTGTGCGATACAGGCGGCAGATACGAACAGCGGGGCCATTTTGCATTCATATGCCGTTTTTTGCAAGGAAGCGGCGCTTGTTCTGCATATTGATTCAAAAATGGCTTGCATCAACCTTTATTCGGGATAGAATCGGGATGAAATTTTGAAAACTTATTCAATTGGGCTGTATGGGTATTGAATTAATAGGTATCGAGAAGTCCTGGCACAAGGTGCCGGTTCTGCAACAGGTCAGCTTTCGAACATCTCCCGGTGAAACCTTGGTGTTGCTGGGCCCGAGCGGTGCTGGCAAGAGTTCCCTGCTACGGATGATGAACCTGCTTGATACCCCGGATGCGGGTGTTCTGCGGATTGGTGAAAGTGAATTTTCTTTCCCGAACTCCCTCTCTGCTGCCGAATTCAACCGCCAGTCCCAACTGCTGCGTCGCAAGGTGGGCATGGTGTTCCAGCAGTACAATCTCTGGCCACATCTCACTGTGATGGAGAATCTGATTGAAGCGCCGGTCAAGGTGCTTGGCATGAGCAAGGAGGCCGCTATCGAGAAGGGGGCCTATCTGCTGGCCCAGCTGCAACTGGCCGACAAGCGCGATGCCTGGCCGGCACGTCTCTCCGGCGGCCAGCAGCAGCGGGTGGCCATTGCCCGTACCCTGATGATGGACCCGGAAGTGCTGCTGTTTGACGAGCCGACCGCCGCCCTCGATCCCGAGATCACCAAGGAGGTGGCCGAGATCATCCGTAACCTGAGCCAGACCGGCATTACCCAGGTGGTGGTGACCCACGAGGTCGACTTTGCCCGCAAGGTAGCCAGCCAGGTGATTTATCTGGAGAAGGGGCGGATCATCGAATCCGGCACCGCTGCCATTTTCCAATCCCCGCAAACCAGCCGGTTTGCCGAATTCTTGATGCATTGATACTGAATCGATAAGGAAGCTGTCATGAAAAAGAGTCTGTTGTTGGTTGCTGCCATGGGTCTGTTGAGTACCTCCGTCATGGCCAAAGAGATCAAGTTCGCCACCGAAGCCACCTACGCACCGTTCGAATATCTGGATGACAAGAACGAGTTTCAGGGTTTTGACATCGATCTGGCCCGCGCCATCTGCGAGCAGGCCAAGCTGGAGTGCAGCTTCCACAACCAGGCCTTTGACAGCCTGATCCCCAGCCTCAAATTCCGTCGCTACGATGCTGCCATCGCCGCCATGGACGTAACCCCTGAGCGCTCCGCGCAGGTCGATTTCTCTGACATCTACTACGAGAACTCGGCAGTATTCGTCGCCAAGAAAGGGGCCTTCAAGGGGCCGGAAGAGATGGTAGACAAGACTGTCGGCGTGCAGAACGGTACCTCTCACCAGTCCTATCTGGTGGATAACTGGGTGAGCAAGGGCCTGCTGACCGTGCCGTACGCCAGCTACCAGAGCGCCTTCCTCGACATGATGAATGGCCGTACCGACGGTGTCTTTGCCGATACTGCAGTTGCTGCCGATTGGCTGAAGCAGCACAAGGAGTATGCGGTGGTGGGTGCGCCAGTGACCGATGCCAAGTACTTCGGTACCGGCTTTGGCATCGCGGTCGCCAAGGGCAATCAGGAGCTGCTGACCCAGCTGAACAAGGGGCTGGCCGAGATCAAGGCCAACGGCACCTATCAGAAAATCTTCGACAAATACTTCGCGCAGTAAGCCATGTTGAGCCTGTTGTTGGATGCAGCCTGGATGACCCTCGGGCTGGCCTTGGCATCACTGGTCGGGGGCATGGTATTGGCACTGGCGTTCAGTGCCGCCGAGCTCAGCAAGCAGCGTGCGCTGGTGTGGCCGGTGGCCACTCTGACCACGCTGATCCGTGGTCTGCCCGAGTTGCTGGTGGTGCTGTTCATCTACTTCGGCTCGACCCAGGTGCTGTTCCTCATCACTGGCGAGTATGTGGAGTTCAGCCCGTTCGCCTGTGGCGTGCTGGCGCTCTCCCTGCTGTTCGCCAGCTATGCGACCCAGACCCTGCGGGCGGCGCTCAATGCGGTGCCTTCAGGTCAACGGCTGGCGGCGCTGGCGCTGGGTTTGAGCAAGAGCCACATCTTCTTTCGCATCGTGTTGCCGCAGGCGTGGCGTCATGCCTTGCCGGGTCTCGGCAACCAGTGGTTGGTATTGCTGAAAGATACCGCGCTGGTGTCGCTTATCGGGGTCAACGAGATGATGCGTCAGGCCCAGATGGCCTCGGCCAGTACCTATGAGCCGTTCACCTGGTATGCCGCCGCCGCCCTCATCTATCTGGCCATCAGTCTGGTGAGTGAATATGGCCTCGGGCTGGCTGCCCGCTACACCCGCCGCTACGGAGGCTAACTGATGCAAGAGTATCTCGTTACGTTGCTGGGCGGTCTTGTCACCACGCTGGAGCTGACCCTGTTCAGCCTGCTGCTGGGGATTGTGTTGGCAGCCCTGATGACCTGGGTGTTGGAGCTGCGCCTGCCGGTGGCGACCCAGCTGGTGCAACTGTGGGTGCTGCTCTTTACCGGGACGCCGCTGCTCATTCAGATCTTCCTGATTTACTATGGGCCGGGCCAGTTCGAGTGGCTGAAAGCCAGCCCGCTCTGGCCGTTGCTCAAGCAGCCCTGGTTCTGCGCCGTGCTGGCGCTGGGCCTAAACACGGCGGCCTATTCCACCCGGTTGTTCAAGGGGGCGCTCGATGCCATCCCAGCTGGTGAGGTGGAGGCGTGTCGTGCGCTTGGTTTTAATGGCCGCCAGACCTTGTGGATGAAGGTGCGCCACGCCGCCCGTCATCTGGTGCCTGCCTACTCCAACGAGGTGATCCTGGTGCTCAAGGGGAGCTCCCTCGCCAGTACCATCACCATCATGGACATCATGGGGCTGGCGCAGGGGTTGAACGCCCAGACCTACGATACCCTGGCGGTGTTCGGGGTGGCTGGCGGGCTTTATCTGGCGATGAACGGATTGTTAACAATTGGTTTTCGCTGGTGTGAAAAACGGGCGCTGGCATTCCAATCCTGAGACCTTCAAATCTACCTCTTTATGGTAAGGAGAAGTGCAGAAAAACTGTGCTTCTCCTCCAACTTTTTGTATTTCCCTCCAATTTTTGCTCCCGCATGTTTCGTGGCTCACAGAACCCGTGACTGCAACTGTTATCAGATTGTTTTTTATGGGGGGATCCATTAAGGTTGGGCGCACAACAACAAACAACCTTAAACCTACGCTTAAACATGGAGTTGATCATGAAAGTTGCCGTTCTGGGTGCCGCTGGTGGCATCGGTCAAGCCCTCGCTCTGCTGTTGAAAAACCGTCTGCCGGCCGGCTCCGAGCTGAGCCTGTATGACATCGCTCCGGTCACCCCGGGTGTGGCCGTTGACCTCAGTCATATTCCTACCGACGTCGCCATCAAGGGCTTCTGCGGTGAAGATCCGACTCCTGCGCTGGTTGGGGCCGATGTGGTGCTGATCTCCGCCGGTGTGGCACGCAAGCCGGGGATGGATCGCTCCGACCTGTTCAATATCAACGCCGGTATCGTCAAGAATCTGGTGGAAAAGTGCGCGGCCACTTGCCCGAAAGCGCTGATCGGCATCATCACCAATCCGGTTAACACCACTGTCGCCATCGCCGCCGAAGTGCTGAAGAAAGCCGGTGTCTATGACAAGCGTCGCCTGTTCGGTGTCACCACTCTGGACGTGATCCGCGCCGAGACCTTCGTGGCCGCTGCCAAAGGGTTGAACATCGACAAGGTACGCGTCAACGTGATCGGTGGTCACAGTGGCGTCACCATTCTGCCGCTGCTCTCCCAGATTGAAGGCGCCTCCTTCACCGCTGAAGAAGTGGCAGCCATGACCAAGCGCATCCAGAATGCCGGTACCGAAGTGGTGGAAGCCAAAGCCGGTGGCGGTTCTGCGACCCTCTCCATGGGTCAGGCGGCTTGCCGTTTTGGTCTCTCCCTTATCAAGGGTCTGCAGGGCGAAGCCAACGTTGTTGAGTGCGCCTACGTGGAAGGCAACGGCGAGCACGCCACCTTCTTCGCGCAGCCGGTACTGCTGGGCAAGAACGGTGTCGAAACCGTACTGGATTACGGCAAGCTGAGCGCGTTCGAGCAGGAAGCGATGGAAGGCATGCTGGCTACCCTGAAAGCCGATATCCAGCTGGGTGTCGATTTCGTCAAGTAAGCGGGTCAACCGTGCCAACAAGGGAGCTTCGGCTCCCTTTTGTATTGATGAGATCCGCCCAGCAGGCTAAGGGGATGGGGCTTGGTGCCGATAACAGAGTGCAGCAGGAGATCCTTATGATGAAACCCCTTACCCTTCTCGTTCTTGTCGGTGCATTCACCGCGCCCCTTTATGGCGCCGAGGCGGTATCGGCTGCCGTATCGAGCGATGCGCCTGCAGCAAGTGCATCGGCACCGACAGCAAGCAGTGCTGCGGTGGCAACGGCCCCTGTCTCTGCCGCTACGGCCACTCCCACTCCCTCTGAGGCTGCCCCCGTCTTGCTTCCGGCTGAGCCGGTCACGCCCGTTGCCAGCAGTGGCGAGGGGGCCGCGCCGCTGCCAAAACCGGCTGAACCTGCTGCTGTGGTTGCTCCTCCCGCACCTCTGGCCGCAGGCGAGTTGCAGGCGGTGCCGCTCTATCGTCAGGACGAGCTGCTCAACTGGATTGAGCAGGGGCGCCACCTCACTCAGGTGAAGCAGGATCGCTGTCAGCTGACTCAGGATATCGAAGCGCGCGCCTCGGTGATGAAGATCCCGGCCTATCAATTCCTCTGGGGGGATATGCTGGCGTGGGGGGTCTGTACCAAGTCCAACGCCGAGCTCGGGGTGCAATATATGTGGGAGGCGGCCAATCAGGGGTTGGCGCCGGCGCTGGAGCAGCTGGGTCGCTACTACTGGAAAGGAACTTTGGTGCAGAAGGATTTGGTGCGAGCCGAGACCCTGATGCGCGAGGCGGCCAGCCTCGGTTTTCTGCGGGCCCGCATCGAGTGGGTCGAGATGCTGTTGCAGGGGATGGGCAGTCCGCTCGATTATGAGGACGCCTATCGCTGGCTCCATGGCTCCGTCATAGGTGACAAGGCGCTGCACCAGAAGGCGGCGACTCTGCTCAACCGTCTTGGCAACCGGATGCCGGCCAACGTGGTGGCCCGCGCCAAGGCGATGCACTGATCCAAAAAAATGACCCACAGGTCTGCACCTGTGGGTCCGGTTCCAGCCGCCGTGCCATGACAGGCCGGAACCTCCCTCTGTTATATGGCTGCCCGCGCCTTAGAGATCTTGATGGGGGCCAAAAACTTCGTAATGGAGCTGCCCCGTTGGTACCCCAGCAGCCAGCAGCTGCCGCTTGATCTCTTGCATGAAGCCGACAGGGCCACAGAAGTAGTAGTGGGCCTGCGGCGTGATGCGCTCCTTCACGGCAGTCAGATCCATGGTGCCGGCCAGGTCGTAATCTTCGCTCTGCACATCACTGGCCTCCGGCTCCCTATACCAGACCCGGCTCAGCAAGTTGGGATGCTGGCGGGATTTTTGCTGAATATCCTCCCGGAAGGCGTGTACAGCGCCCTGTTCGCAGGCGTGCAGCCAGGTGATCTCGGCCTGATGGCCGCTCGCCAGCAGCTGGTTGAGTATGCTCATCATCGGCGTCACGCCGACACCGGCTGAGAGCAGTACCACCGGGGTCTGGCTGTCGGCTGTCAGGTAGAAATCGCCGGTAGGGGGCATCACCTCGATCTTGTCACCCGCCTGCAGGTGATCGTGCAGCAGGTTGGAGACCTGGCCCAGCGGCTCACGCTTGACGCTGATGCGGTAATCCTGCCCGTTGGGGGCATCGGAGAGGGAGTACTGGCGGATCTCCTGATATTCCAGCTCGGGGTGAACCAGCTTGATGCTGAGGTATTGGCCCGGTTTGAAGGTCAGTACCTGCTTGCCATCTTCCGGCGCCAGCAGGAAGGAGGTGATGAGGTCGCTCTCGGCTCGCTTCTCCTTGATGATGAAGGTGCGGGTACCTTGCCAGCCGCCATCCTGATTGGCCTTCTCCTGATAGATCTCCTGCTCGCGGCCGATGAAGATGTCGGCCAGCACGCCATACGCCTTGCCCCATGCCTCCAGCACCTCGTCGGTGACCGCACTTCCGCCCAATTCTTTGAGCGTGGCCAAGAGATGACTACCTACAATGTGATATTGTTCCGGCTGGATCAGGAATCCGGTATGTTTGTGCGCAATCCGCTCGACCGCACCGGCGAGCGCTCCCAGATTGTCGATATTCTTTGCATACGCGGCGACTGCATTGAACAGGGCCAGCGGCTGGCCGCCACTGCGTTGGTGGGCCAGGTTGAAGATATCTTTCAGCTCAGGGTTATGGCTGAACATCCGCTGGTAGAAGTGCTGGGTGAGGGCAGGGCCTGCCGATTCGAGCAGCGGAATGGTGCTTTTGATGACGGCAACGGTGGTTTGATCTAGCATAGGGCCTCGTTCTAATTAAACATATAAAATGTCATTTAATAAGTGGCATCCTAGATGTTTATTTGATTTGAATCAATACTCCACTTTTCGCATCGCGCTAATCAGGTTTTATGAGACTAACCAGTTATACAGATTTTGGATTGAGAGCCCTGCTCTATCTTGCCACCCTGCCGGAAGGGGAGTTGTCGAGCGTTGCCAAGGTATCGGCCCTGTATGGCGTTTCCCGCAACCACATGGTGAAGGTGGTCAATCAGCTGGTGAAGCTGGGCTATCTGCAATCCCAGCGGGGCAAGAATGGTGGTATTCGCATGGCTTGCGATCCCGCCACCATCAATATCGGGCAGGTGATCAGGGCGCTGGAAGGTAATCTGGACGGCATTGACTGCGGCTCGCCCGCTTGCCACATCGTCTCTGTCTGTCTGCTCAAGAGTGCGCTGAAAGAGGCGATGGATGCGTTTCTGGCGGTGATGGACAGCTATACGCTGCAAGACCTGCTGGCCAACCGTGACGAGCTACAGAGGGTGTTTGGCGAGTTGATCCCGACGCTGGTGCTGGAGCCGGATGATGAAGATGAGCAATGACGATGAGCAATAGAAAAGGGCTGCCACTGGCAGCCCTTTTTCAATCTTGCGAATCCGACTCCGCTCGGTACGATGCCGGCATGATCCGCGCCATCTTTACCATGTTGTTCTCCACATCGAGGATTTCGATAGGATAACCGGCCAGCCGGATCCCGATGTTGGGCTGGGGGATCTCCTCCAGATATTCGAGGATCAGGCCGTTGAGGGTACGCGGGCCGTCGATGGGCAGGTGCCAGTTCATCTCCTTGTTCAGCTCACGAATATTGGCTGAGCCTTCGACCAGATAAGAACCATCTGACTGGGGATGGATCTCGTCGCTCGGCGCTGGCGTCATGGAGGTGGTGAAGTCGCCCACGATCTCTTCCAGAATGTCGTCCAGAGTGATTAGACCTTGAATATCGCCGTATTCGTCGACGATAAGGCCAATTCGCTCCTTGTTGCGCTGGAATTTGGCCAGCTGCACGTTGAGCGGCGTTCCTTCCGGAATGAAGTAAATCTCGTCCACTTCCCGCAACAGACTCGATTTGTTGAACAGATCCCTGGCTACCAGCCGCAGGGCATCGCGCGCGTGCAAAAAGCCGACAACGTCGTCGATATTGTCGCGATAGAGGAGGATTTTGGTGTGTGCGCAGTGGGCCAGCTGGCGCTGGATGCTCTTCCAGTCATCGTTGATGTCGATGGCGTAGATATCGCTGCGTGGCACCATGATGTCCTCGACCAGCATCTTGTCGAGATCCAGAATGCTCAGCAGCATCTCCTGATGACGCTGGGGGATCAGGTTACCCGCCTCATTGACGATGGTGCGCAGTTCCTCGGTGTTGAGGGAGTCATCCTTGTTGGGATTGATCTTCAGCATCTTGAGCAGGCCGCTGGTGATGCCGTTGATCAGCCAGACCAGCGGTGAGAGCGGCACCATCAGCCCCTTGAGGATCCAGGAGGCGGGATAGGCGATCTTCTCCGGAAACATGGCGGCCAGGGTCTTGGGGGTCACTTCACCGAATACCAGTACCACCAGGGTCAGCCCGAAGGTGGCGATGGCGACCCCGAGATCACCAAACAGCCGGATACAGACGATGGTGGCGATGGCGGAGGCGAGGATATTGACCAGATTGTTGCCGATCAGGATCAGCCCCAGCAGGCGATCGGGGCGGGCGAGCAGTTGCTCAACGCGACGTGCGGCTTTGTGTTTGGTCTGTGCCAGATGCCGCAGTTTGTAGCGGTTGATGGACATCAGACCGGTTTCGGCACTGGAGAAAAAGGCGGAAAGAAGGATCAAGATAACGAGAACAATCAGTAATGTACTCGTTGAGATGCTGTCCAAAAAGGGCTCCTGTTGGATGGTATGGCTAAAAGAGTATAGGTGTCAGCTCAACAGCACTTCTTTGACGAAGCGGCTGCCAAAGTAGGCAAGAGTCAGGATGAAGCTGCCAATCAGACTGAGCGTGATGACTTTGCGGCCGCGCCAGCCATAGGTGTGATGACCCCACAGCAGCAACACGTAAACACACCATGCCAGGATGGAGAGCACTGCCTTGTGAGACTTGCCCTGGGCGAACATATCTTCGAGGAAGAAGAGGCCGGAGGCGATGGAGAGTGTAAGTAGCAGCACCCCTGCAGAGATCAACTGAAACAGTCGTTTCTCCACCGTCATCAGTGGCGGCATGGCTGGCAGGTTGCTGATTTTTCGAGATTTAAGCTGTTTGTCCAGACAGGCGAGCTGCAGCGCAAACAGACAGGCGATCATCAATACCGAGTAGGCCATCAGGGCGAGGCCGATGTGCAGCAACAGCTGGGGATGGGCCTCCAGATGGGTTATGTAGCGACCCGGGATCAAGGCGCTGGCAGCCAGCAACAGGGCCGAGAAGCTGTAGACCACCGGCAGCAGGATCCAGCCGTTGAAGCGGCGGGTTACGCAAGTCATGAAGCAACTGATAATAAGGCTGACCAGCGAGGCAACGTTGAGCATGCTCAGGTTCTGGCCGTAACTCTGCAATACCTCTGAACCGAGGGCGCTGGCGTGGGCGATCAGGGCCAATCCGATACAGGCAAACAGGGAGCGCTGTCCCACCGGCTTGGCGCTCAGTAACAGATGCAGGGAGGCGATGATGGCCAGCAGATAAAACGCCAGGGCCAGAACAGAGATTACGATCATAACCAGGTCGTTGTTGCACAAGCTTTTGAGGGTAAGAGGGGCAGTATACCTTGCACGAGAAGTGCTCGCCAGTTGTGCAACGGCCGATCTGCCCATATATAGGGAGAAGCTCCCTGCTGCTGCGGTGCGGTGAATAATCGTCCTCGCGCCCGCTCTGGGTTATAATGCCCCCAATTTATTACGCCAAGAACCGGAATCCGTCATGTTTGAGAATTTGACTGAACGACTCTCGCGCACCTTGCGCAATGTCAGTGGCCGTGGTCGCCTGACCGAAGACAATATCAAGGAAACCCTGCGTGAAGTCCGCATGGCGCTGCTCGAGGCGGATGTCGCCCTGCCGGTCGTGCGTGATTTCGTGGCGCGTGTCAAAGAGCGCGCAGTCGGGCAGGAAGTGGCCAAATCCCTGAGCCCGGGCCAGGCATTCATCAAGATTGTGCACGGTGAACTGGTCACCGTAATGGGGGAGGCCAACGAACAGCTCAACCTGGCTGCCCAGCCGCCTGCGATCATCCTGATGGCCGGTCTGCAGGGGGCCGGTAAGACCACCACAGTTGGCAAACTGGCCAAGCTGCTCAAAGAGCGCAGCAAGAAGAAGGTGCTGGTAGTTAGTGCCGACGTCTATCGTCCGGCGGCGATCAAACAGCTTGAAACCTTGGCCAATGACATCGGTGTCGACTTCTTCCCGAGCGATGCCAGCCAGAAGCCGGTCGATATCGCCACCGCCGCCATCGATCAGGCGCGCAAGAAATTCTATGACGTGGTGATCGTCGATACTGCCGGTCGTCTGCACGTAGACAGCGAGATGATGGCCGAGATCCAGGATCTGCATGCCACCATCAAGCCGGTCGAGACCCTGTTCGTGGTGGATGCCATGACCGGTCAGGATGCCGCCAACACCGCCAAGGCGTTCAATGAAGCGCTGCCGCTCACCGGTGTCATCCTTACCAAGGCGGACGGCGATGCCCGTGGTGGTGCCGCCCTGTCGGTGCGTCACATCACCGGCAAGCCGGTCAAGTTTATCGGTATGGGTGAAAAGACCGATGCGCTGGAGCCGTTCCACCCGGATCGTCTCGCCTCCCGTATCCTCGGTATGGGCGATGTGCTCTCTCTGATCGAGGAAGTCGAGCGCAACGTCGATAAAGAGAAAGCGGCCAAGCTGGCCAGCAAGGTCAAGAGTGGCAAGGGTTTCGATCTGGAAGATTTCCGCGAGCAGCTGGCCCAGATGCGCAACATGGGCGGTATGATGGGGATGCTCGACAAGCTGCCCGGCATGTCCGGTCTGCCGGATAACGTGAAAGATCAGATGGATGACAAGCTCACCGTGCGAATGGAGGCGATCATCAGCTCCATGACGCCCAAGGAGCGCGCCCATCCCGATCTTATCAAGGGGTCCCGCAAACGCCGTATCGCCGCAGGTTCCGGCATGCAGGTGCAGGATGTGAACAAGCTGCTCAAGCAGTTCACCGAGA
>CAMFLW010000088.1 GCA_945957575.1 uncultured Aeromonas sp.
TGTATCCACCTTAACTTAATGATTTTTACCAAAATCATTAGGGGATTCATCAGGGTTTTGCCACCATCTGGATTAGTGATCATCTGGGCGTAGGTATTGTCATCGCTCGGGTTTTGGTTATGCGCTGTGTAGCCGATGGATTTTAGCTCATCCATATCACCTAGGAATGTTTGAGAGTGCCCACCGACGATCAGATCGATGCCGTTGACAGCCTTGGCGACAGCTTGGTCTGATTGCAACCCGATATGGGTCACCATGATGATTTTATTTGCACCTTTTTTCTTCAATGCATCAACGGTTCGCTGTGCTGTCGCAATCATCGGTTGGAACTGGGTATCTTTATCTGGCGAAGAGATATCGTGCATATTGTCGAGTACCAGACCGAATATTCCTACACTCTCGCCGTTTATTTCTTTAATGATATATTCGTGAATATTCTGATTGTCTTTTAGTGCGCTGCTACTGGATTTGACCAGGTTAGCGGCCACGATCGGGTAATTGACTTTTGTTGCATAATCATTCAGAGGACCATTGCCCAGATCAAACTCGTGGTTGCCCAACGTTGCTGCATCGATCCCCATATCCGAGAGCAAGCGGGACTCTTCTTCGCCACGGAACTGAGTGAAATAGAGGGTACCCTGGAAGGCATCTCCGCCAAACAGGGTCAGGAAGTGGCGACCATCTTTGCCAGCCTGCTCACGCAGTTCATCCAGTTTAAATTTGAGGCGGGGATAACCACCTAGTTGGGCATTGAACTTGAACAGTTGTTGCCCTGCCGGTTGAATAGCCAAGGCGTTTTCCGTCGGGTCCAGATGGGCGTGGGTATCGTTGATATGAGCAACGGTCAGTTCAAGAGGAATATGTTCTTTGCTGGTATTTTCAGAGTTGCAGGCTGTCAGCCCAAACAGAGATAAAGAGATAGTGACGGCTAGTAGTGTTTTTTTCATTGGTAAGAGTCCCATATTGTTATTGTCCTGTTTATTCCGTAGCGAACAGGAGTGGAGAGATTTTAAACAAAAGACAAGGCATGAAAATGAGGTGCAGTTTTTCTTTTGAGCTGTAGCACAGAAATTGCAAAGGTAAACGTTTGTCTTGTAGGGCCGTGATTCGTTTTAGAAGATGAATTACTGCAATAGATAGGAAGCGCGCGTTAATGACAAAGAAGACGTTAATTTGTTTTTTGATATGAAAAGTAAATATGAATTAATAAAAAGCGGCCAGATGGCCGCTTTCAATAATTCAATAGCAGGAAAATTACAGCTGCTCGATACCGACGATATGCCAGGGGGCATTGTTCTTGGCCAGATCGCGCTCGAGGTGCCACACCTCCTTGATGTCCTCTTCGACCTGCTCCTGACGGTCCATGTAGCGGCCACTGAAGCGTACACTCACCTGAGCCCAGTCGCTGCCGTAGTCGGCGCGTACCAGCTGGGTATCGACGTACATCACTTCGGTGTGCTGGTCGCCGGTCAGTTCGGCGCGTTCGGCTTTGAGCTGCTCGAACAGCTCGGGGCTGACGTACTCGCGCACCTTTTCCAGATCGTTCTTGTTCCACGCTTCTTGCAGGGTGCGATAGTGATCGCGGGCACCGGCCAGGAAGCTGTTCATGTCAAATCCCGGTGGCAGGCGGAACGGCACATCGCTGTCGGCAAAGCCGGTGGCTTGCGGTGCGCTGTGACTCTGCTCAAACTGCTGCGGGGCCGCGCTCTGGGGCGGTTGATAGCCAGCGTAGGCCTGCTGTGGCTGTGGCGTCGCGACCTTGCCCTTGCGCAGGGTACGGAGCAGGAAGACGGCACCCAGCGCCAGCAGGGCGATCAGCAGGAAGTCCATTCCTTGCAGACCTTCAAAGGCACCGCTGCCCAGCAGGTAGGCAAACAGGCCGCCAGCCAGCAGGCCGCCCAGCAGGCCACCCATCATGCCGCTCTTTTTCGGCGGAGTCTGGGCATTCAGTGTCGGGTTTTTGTTGTCGACCGGTTTGGCCGCAGGCTGGGCCGGCGCAGTTTTGTAACTTTTACCAAAGGATTTGCCGCCGCCAAATTTCTTGGCTTCGGCGTGAGGTGCCCCCAGGCCAATGGCCAGGATCACGGCAAACAGGGTCAGCATCTTTTTCATTTTGACTCTTTTCACTCTCATCTGTGGGTGGGGCATGCTCCGCTTTGGCAAGCTCAGCAAGGCGCATGGCAGGCTGCCTGTCCCTAATTGTGTCGCAGCTTGTATTCATCAATATCACCTCTGGCATGAATTATTCATGAACGAGGTTGCCGCGATGAGGCGTCAAACAAGAGGAGTAAACCGGATGAAAAGCAGAAGATTGAGTCGCAAGGAGCGCAAAATGCGAAGCAAAATCAAAATGGTCAAGGTAGAGCAGACTCTGGTTTGGCCCTTTATGATGGTATGAGCGGCCAGATAGGGCTCGCCGTAGTTGGCTTTCTTTTGTAAAATTCCCGTCCCCTTCCCGCTGCGGTTTTTATGTGTATGGCAGAGCAAGTGACGGCGAAAAAAGACGCCAAGACACAACAGCTGAAAGTTCCTCCCCACTCTTTTGAGGCCGAACAGTCCGTACTGGGCGGCCTGATGCTGGATAACGACGCCTGGGATCGGGTTGCCGAACGGGTGATCGATCAGGATTTCTACAGCCGTCCGCACCGGTTGATCTTCCAGGCCATGACTCGCCTCTCCAACGCGGGCAACCCCATCGACCTCATCACCTTGCAGGAGGAGCTGGAGCGCTCCGAACAGCTGGAAGAGGCGGGCGGCTTCGCCTATCTGGTGGAGATCGCCAAGAACACCCCGAGTGCCGCCAACATCAACGCCTACGCCGAAATCGTGCGCGAGCGGGCGGTGGTGCGAGAGATGATCTCGGTCGCCAACGAGATAGTCGAAGCAGGCTACGAGCCACAGGGCCGTACCTCAGGCGATCTGCTCGATCTTGCCGAGAGCAAGGTATTCAAGATTGCCGAGCAGCGCACCAGCGCCAACGAGGGGCCCCAGCCCCTGAAGCTCATCCTCGAGCAGACCGTCGACAAGATTGAAGAGCTGTTCAAGACCCCGCACAACGGGGTGACCGGGGTATCGAGCGGTTACAGCGATCTGGACAAGATGACCGCCGGTTTGCAGCGTTCGGACTTGATCATCGTGGCGGCCCGTCCCTCCATGGGCAAGACCACCTTTGCTATGAACCTCTGTGAGCATGCGGCCCTCACCGCCGACAAGCCGGTGCTTATCTTCTCGCTGGAGATGCCCTCCGAGCAGATCATCATGCGTATGCTCGCCTCGGTCGGTCGCATCGACCAGACCAAGGTGCGTACCGGTCAGCTCGACGACGAGGATTGGGCGCGCCTCTCCTCCACCATGGGGTTGCTGCTGGAGAAGGGCAAGATGTATATCGATGACGCCTCCGGCCTCACCCCGACCGATGTGCGCTCCCGTGCCCGTCGGGTGGCGCGCGAGCATGGTGGCCTATCCATGATCATGGTGGACTACCTGCAGCTGATGCGGGTGCCGGCGCTCTCCGATAACCGGACCCTGGAGATCGGCGAGATCTCCCGCTCCCTCAAGGCCTTGGCGAAAGAGCTGCAGTGCCCGGTGGTGGCGCTCTCCCAGCTGAACCGAAGTCTGGAACAGCGGGCCGACAAGCGCCCGGTCAACTCGGATCTTCGTGAATCGGGCTCCATCGAGCAGGATGCGGACTTGATCATGTTTATCTATCGTGATGAGGTTTATCACGATGACAGCCCGGACAAGGGGATTGCCGAGATCATTATCGGCAAGCAGCGTAACGGCCCTATCGGCCGGGTGCGCCTCACCTTCCAGGGTCAGTTCTCCCGGTTCGACAACTACGCCGGTCCGGCGTTTGACGACGATTATTGATGTAAACCCAAGGTGATGGCGGTTTCGTCATTACCACGACTGCCCTGATCGATAGCCAGTCATTGGCTGCTGCTCAGAGCCTGTTTTCCCGGTTCGACAATTATGCCGGTCCGGCCTTCGACGACGATAAGTGAGTGGCGGTCTTCTGCCCGATGAGGGGGAGACCATTTGTGCCCTCGTAAGGGAAAACCATGAAAGCGGCTACTGCCCAAATCAACACTGCGGCCTTGCGCCACAACCTCGCCGTGGTCAAGCGCCACGCTCCCGCTTGCAAGATCATCGCTGTGGTCAAGGCCAACGCCTATGGCCACGGGCTGCTGCCGGTCGCCCGCACCCTGGTGGATGCGGATGCCTATGCGGTGGCCCGTATCGAAGAGGCGCTGATGCTGCGCTCCTGCGCCGTGGTCAAGCCCATCGTGCTGCTGGAGGGCTTCTTCTCCGCCGACGATCTGCCGGTGCTGGCGGCCAACAATCTGCAGACGGCGGTTCACACCTGGGAGCAGCTCGAAGCGCTGGAGCAGGCCGAGCTGCCAGCCCCCGTGGTGGCCTGGCTCAAGCTCGACACCGGTATGCACCGGCTCGGGGTGCGGGCCGACGAGATGCCCGCCTTTATCGAGCGCCTCGGCAAGTGCAAGAACGTGGTGCAGCCGTTCAACATCATGACCCACTTCAGCCGCTCCGATGAGCTGGAGCAGCCCACCACCCGCGAGCAGATTGACCTCTTCAGCAAGTTGACCGCGCCGCTCCTGGGCGAACGGGCCATGGCCAACTCGGCGGGCATTCTGGCCTGGCCGGACTCCCACTGCGACTGGGTGCGTCCCGGCGTCATCCTCTACGGCGTCTCGCCCTTCCCCAATACGGTGGCGGCCGATTACGACCTGCAGCCGGTGATGACCCTCAAGACACAGCTGATTGCAGTGCGGGATCACAAGGCGGGCGAGCCGGTGGGCTACGGCGCCAACTGGGTGGCGGATCGCGATACCCGCCTTGGCGTGATTGCCATCGGTTACGGTGACGGCTATCCGCGCATGGCGCCCAACGGCACTTCCGTGCTGGTCAACGGCCGCATCGTGCCGCTGGTGGGGCGTGTCTCCATGGATATGAGTACGGTGGATCTGGGCCCGGGCGCGACCGACAAGCCCGGCGACGAGGCGGTACTGTGGGGCGAGGGGTTGCCGGTGGAGCGGGTGGCCGACGAGATTGGCACCATCCCCTACGAACTCATCACCAAACTCACCTCCCGCGTCTTTATGGAGTACGTCTGATGTGGCAGCAGTGCCTGCTGACTCTGAAGCCCCGTTCGCGGGGCTTTCATCTGGTGACGGACGAGCTGGTGGCCAAGCTGCCGATGCTGGCGGATTACCGGGTCGGCATGGCGCACCTGCTGCTGCAACACACCTCCGCCTCGCTCACCCTCAACGAGAATTGCGACCCCAGTGTGCGCAGCGATATGGAGGCCCATCTGCACCGGCTGGCGCCGGAGGATGCCCCCTACTATCGCCACACTTATGAGGGGCCGGACGATATGCCCGCCCACATCAAATCCTCCCTGCTCGGGGTGAGCCTGCAACTGCCGATCCGCGATGGTCAGCTGGCGCTCGGCACCTGGCAGGGGATCTGGCTTGGCGAACATCGCGTCGATGGCGGTGCCCGCAAGGTGCTGGTGACCCTGCAGGGTGAGTAATCAGGCTGCAACCAGCCGAAAGATGACGATAAAAAAGAGGGATGGCATTGAGCCATCCCTCTTTTGTTTTTGCGCTTTCGCGAGCAATCCGCTGGCAAGTGGCAAGGCGCTCTGCTTGGCTCAGCCGACCTTGAAGGGGGTCAGCTTGGCCAGCGGGGCGGCGTCCATAAAGGCTTGCGGCTCCTGACCGTGTTTGAAGATCTTGAAGTCCTGCTCGCGGGCGCTCCAGTACTCCAGACGCTCACCACTTACCTGCAGCAGGCTCGCTTCACGCAGGGCCACCACATATTCGCTCGGGTTGATGGCGCAGAACTCGGCCAGACGCTCGTCGCGGGTCTCGCCCATGTGGCCGCTGATGCTGGCGTCCAGATAGTGCGGGTTGATCTGCAGCGGGAACAGGCCCAGCGCCGGCAGCACGGCGGCACTGCAGACCGGCATGTCGTTGGTGGTGCGGATGCTCGGGGTCGCCACGTTGCAACCGGCGCTCCAGCCCACATAGGGCACGCCCCGCTCGCGCACGGCGCGCTGGATGGGCACCACCAGGCCGTTTTCATGCAGCATCTGGTTGAGGCGCCAGGTGTTGCCGCCGCTGATAAAGATGGCGTCCGCCTGATTGATGGCATCAACCGGATCATCGAAGTGGTGGATGCTGATGGCATCGACTCCCAGACTCTCCTGCAGCTCGTTGGCGCGGGCATCCCAGTCGCTGCGGATCACCGCGTAGGGGATGAGCAGGATGCGCTTGACCTGTTTGCGCGCGAGCAGGCTTTGAACCCGATCCCGGGCCCAGCCGAGCAGACCCGGAAATTCGTTGGCTTTACCGTTGCTAAGCAGAAGCAGTTCCATCAAATCGTTCCTCAAAAAGTGAAAGCGGAGGAGAGGCCACCCCGGTTTGCCGTCGGACAGCAGGGTGACAGGAGCGGGCATACTACCACTTTCGGATAGACGGTTCTGTGATCGGGGGGCTCATTAATGAGTTGTTCCTCAATGAGTCCGCATAAAAGTCACCACATAAAGAGAGGCCCCGCTTGTACGGGGCCTTGGTCATGGTCGGGATGATCAGGAGGCGGTTGCCTCGACCACCTTGTAGGAGGGCTGCTGGCGCAGCTTCCACAGCTCGCTCCATTTGCGCAGGGCAGAGAGCAGGATCAGCATCCCCAGCACCAGCATGATGAGGGAGATGATGCCGTTCATCGGGTTGTAGCCCTTGGCGGCCGAGTTGAAGTAGACGTTGCTCATCATCCAGTAGGCGGCGTAGTTGACGGTGACGAACAGGTAGGCCAGCGGGATCAGGCAGGTCAGCATGTAGCGGCGCTTGCTGGCCAGTCGCAAGATGATGGTGGCACCGATGATCAGGCCCACCGAGGCCATCAGCTGGTTCGATACCCCGAACAGCGCCCACACAGAGCCGATATCGCCGGACATCAGCAGGTAGCCCCACATCACGCAGGCGAGCACACTGGCGCCGATGGCGCCCGGCATCCAGTCGATGCGCTTGAGGGGCGGGTAGAACTCGCCGAAGAAGTCCTGAATGAGGTAGCGGGAGACCCGGGTACCTGAGTCGACGGCAGTCAGGATAAAGACCGCTTCGAACATCACCACGAACTGGAAGAAGTAGGAGGCGAGGTTACTGAACCAGGGCACCTTGGTGAAGATGTAGGACATGCCCACCGCCAGGGTGACGGCGCCACCGGTGCGACCGTTCAGGTCCATGCCGATCTCCTGGGAGAGGAACGGCAAGTCCACCACCTGCATCCCCAGTTTGGCGAAGGCTTCCGGGGTGGCGTTGATGGCGAAGTAGTCAGCCGGGTGCAGGGCAGTGGCGGCGATCAGCGCCATTACGCCCACCACGCACTCGGCCAGCATGGCACCAAAGGCGACCGGCAGGATGTCGTTCCACTTGTCCACCAGTTTCGGGGTGGTGCCGGAGCCGATGAAGGCGTGGAAGCCGGAGATGGCGCCACAGGCGATGGTAATGGAGATAAAGGGCCAGACCGGGCCGCCCAGTACCGGGCCGCCACCGTGGACGAACTGGGTCATGGCGGGGAACTGGATCTCCGGGTTGATGCAGATGACACCGATCACCAGCGCGCCGAACACGCCGATCTTCATAAAGCTGGAGATGTAGCCGCGCGGGGTGAGCAGCAGCCAGACCGGCAGCGCGGTAGCGAAGAAGGCGTAAATGGGCAGCGCCAGACTGATGGTCTCGGCACGCAGGGTCAGCCAGGCACCGAAGGCGCTCTCCTGCACGTAGGGGCCGAAGAAGACGCAGGCCAGCACGGCGATGAAGCCCACCCAGGAGGCGGCTTGCAGGTTGCCGGTCAGCTTGTGCCAGATCCCTACCACCATGGAGATGGGAATGGTCATGAAGACGGCAAACACGCCCCAGGCGTTACGCTCCAGCGCGTGTACCACCACCATGGAGAGACCCGCCATGGTGATGGTGATGATGAACAGCATCGCAAGGCCGGTACACCAGCCGGCGATGGGGCCGAGCTCGGCCTTGGCCACCTCGGAGAGGGACTTGCCCTGATGCTTCATGGAGGCGAACAGCACGACGGTGTCGTGCACCGCGCCGCCGATGACGCAGCCGATCAGCAGCCAGAGAAAGCTCGGCAGGTAGCCGTACTGGGCCGCCAGAACCGGGCCCACCAGCGGACCGGCGGCGGCGATGGCCGCGAAGTGCTGGCCGAAGTTGACCCACTTGTTGGTCGGCACATAGTTCTTGCCATCTTCCAGCTGGTGGGAGGGGGTGACCAGCTTGTCGTCAGCCTGCAGCACCTTGCGCACAAAGAACACGCCGTAGAGGCGATATGCGATGGCGAGGATGCAGAGGGCCGCAATGACGAAGGTGATTGCGTGTTGCATGACGGAGTTTCCTTTTCCTGCGGCCAATCCGGCCGGGCTCAGGCTGCACTCTACTGATGCCGCAGGGAAAGGGGAGCACAGAAAAGGTCAGTGGCAGAGGGCCGCCCGCGAGCGGCAGAAAAGCGGCCCCGAGCGGTTTGAGGGATGAGCCGGCGGGCGCGGCAAGCGGGTGAGTGGTAACGGGCAGAGCAGGAGCGGGGAGAGTGGCCCGCTCCTCAGGGGATCTCCAGCAGCTCCTTGAGGGGCTTGAGGTAGCGGCGGCTCACCGGCACCTTGTGGCCGCCCTGGGTCACCACCTCCGCCAGGCCGCCGTCGAGCAGCAGGATCTCGCGGATCTGGCCGGGGTTGAGCAGGTACTGGCGATGACAGCGCACGAAGCCGGTCTTCTCCTCCAGGGTGCGCAGGGTCAGCTCGGTGGTGCCCTGCTGCTGGGCGCTCACCACCTTGTTGCCGGCCAGATCGCTGTGGACGAACTCCACCTCGCCAAGGGGCAGCAGCAGGATACGGTTGTGGCCGCTGCAGGGGATGCTGCGCAGGGGCTGGGCGATGCGGGTCGGGTCCGGCAGCGGTTGGCTCGCCAGCTCACCTTTGGGCGAAAGCAGCCGTTGGATGCGCTCCAGCGCCTTGTTCATCCGTTCGCTGGTGACCGGCTTGAGCAGGTAGTCGAGGGCATTCTCCTCGAACGCGCGCAGGGCAAACTCGTCGTAGGCGGTGATGAAAACGATGTGGGGACGCAGGTCCGGGTCCAGCATGCTCACCAGCTCCAGCCCGCTGATGCGCGGCATCTGGATGTCGAGAAACAGCAGGTCGGGTTTGAGGCGGTGGATGGCGGGCAGCGCCTCCATGGCGTGGGCGCACTCCCCCAGCAGGCGGATATTGCCCGCCTGCTCCAGCAGCAGGCGCAGCTCCTCGCGGGCGAGGGGTTCATCGTCGACGATCAGGGCGGTCAGCATGGGCTCTCCTGCAGGGGAAGGGTGATCCTCACCCGGGTTGATTGATGGGGGACGCAGTCGATGGCGACCCCGTACTCGGCGCCGTAACGGGCCTTGATGCGCCGATCCACTATGTTCATGCCAAGGCCGCTCCCCTCCTGTTTCGTCTGATAGAGCCCGGCGTTGTCGCACACCTCCAGCACTACCCGCTGCGCCTCAACCCGGGCGGTCAGGGTCAGCAGGCCGGGTTCGAACATCTGGGAGATGCCGTGCTTGACCGCGTTCTCGACGATGGGTTGCAGGGAGAAGGTGGGCAGCCGGTACTCCAGCAGCGGCTCGGGAATATGGATCTGCACGCTCAGGTGCTCGGCGAAGCGGGCCTGTTCGATGTGCAGATAGGCGTTCACATGCTCCAGCTCGTCGGCCAGTGTCACCTCGTCCCCTTGGCGTTTGAGGTTCTTGCGAAAGAAGGTGGAGAGGTTGTGCACCAGGGTGCGGGCGCTTTCGGGGTCGCGCCGGATCACCGCCGACAGGGTGTTGAGGGCGTTGAACAGAAAGTGCGGGTTGATCTGCGCCTGCAACAGCTTGATCTCCGACTGGGCCAGCAGCCGCTTCTGCTCGTTGTATTTGCCCGCCAGGATCTGGCCGGAGAGCAGCCGGGCGATCCCTTCCCCCAGGGTGCGGTTGATGGAGGAGAAGAACTTGCGCTTGGGCTCGTAGAGCTTGATGGTACCCACCACGGACCCCTCTTCCCCCCGCAACGGAATGACCAGCGAGGAGCCGAGCCGACACTGGGGATGCAGGTTGCAGCTGTAGGGGATAAGGTTGCCGTCGGCATAGACCACCTCGTTGTGCTGGATCGCCTTGAAGGTGTGGGCCGAGTTGATGGCGGTGCCCGGCAGGTGGTGATCCTCGCCGATGCCGATAAAGGCGAGCAGCTTCTCCCGATCGGTGATGGCCACCGCGCCCACCCCGGTCTCCTCGTAGAGGATGCGCACCATCTGCTGACACGCCTCTTGGGTGAAGCCCTTGTCCAGCACCCGCATCGCCCGCTCGGCGATCTTGAGGGCGCGGGCGGAGAAGGCGACCGAGTACTTCTCCAGCATGGCGCGGTGATCGAGGATCATCCGCATGAACATGGCGGCCCCCAGGGTATTGGCCACCAGCATGGGGGCGATGATGTTCTCGATAAGGTGGACTGCATCATCGAGGGGGCGGGCCACCAACAGGATGATCCCCATCTGCATCAGCTCGGCGATGAGGGCCACCGAGCCGACTACCCAGGGGCTGAACAGCAGGTCGAGCCGGTGGCGAGCGACGAAGTGGCGGTGCACCAGCCCGCCGAGCAGTCCCTCGGCGATGGTGGAGAAGGTACAGGCCAGCGCGGTAAAGCCCCCCAGCGAGTAGCGATGAATGCCGCCGGTGAGCCCTACCAGCAGCCCCACCACAGGGCCGCCGACTATGCCCCCCAGCACGGCGCCAATGGCGCGGGTATTGGCGATGGAGTCCTCGACCCTGAGGCCAAAGTAGGTGCCCATGACGCAGAAGCCGGAGAAGATGAGGTAGCAGAGGATCTTGTGGGGCCAGCTCAGGGTCACCTGAGTGAGCGGCATGAACAGCGGCGTCTTGGAGAGCAGCCAGGCGATCACCAGATAGACGCAGAGCTGCTGGAACAGCGAGATCACCAGAGTGAATTGTTCAAACGCCACGGCTCGTTGCCCCGGTAATGGTTGGTCATTTAATGGACGCGGAGTATTAGCAAACACCATACCCCCTTGCAAGGCAGGGGTATCGGAATGGTGGCGTAGCGCACGATTTGCCGAATCGTCTGCCGCCGTGGCGATCGGTAACTGTCTGGTTACTCAGCATGGTGCTTGAGCCTGCGACAGACGTGGCGATATTGCGGCAACAAAAAGGGGGCCAAGAGGCCCCCTAATTGACGGTCAGTGGGTAGCTCAATCGAGTTTGAGATCGACCCAGACCATGCGGTGATCCGAACTGACTCCCTTGGCGATGCCGAGTTTTGCATCATAGACCAGGTGATAACCGGCCTCGAAGCTGGCCGGCCAGAAGACGCCGCTCTTGACTGCGTTGAGGTTGGCGGAGGGGATGACGTGATCCAGTTGCAGCACGCTGGAGTTGGTGATGCGTTCCGGGTTGGGGCGATTGAGGTTGCGTTTGCAGTCGGCCCCCTTGCTGACACACTCCGGGCCCCCTTCGCTGACCGGGATCAGGGTGCCATTGGTGATGGCCTGATTCATCAGGGCGTTGTCCAGTAGTGCCTGAATGGCGGTCAGGTCGCCGTCGCCGGTTTGCGGATCGGCGTTGAGATCGCCTGCGATAACGAACTTGGCGTTTTTGGCCAGCCCACCCTTGGTGCCCTTGTCATCGGTCATGTAGCTGAGACCCTTGACGTAGTCGTTCCAGAAGGCGATCTCGGCACGGTTGTGCTTGACGGTGTGACGCGCCGCGTTGGCAAAAATCGGCGGGGTCGGGTGGGAGATCAGGAAGTGGATCACCTCTTCACCCTTCTCGGTCTTGATCCGTACTGGCACATCGGCGTGGTTCTTGGAGGAGAGCGGGTACTTCTGCCAGACCTCATCGGCATACCAAGCATCGCCGCATTCACGATATGGGTTTTTGACCCCGTTCTTGTCGAACAGCTTTTTGCAGTCATCGATGATGGGGTTCTGCTCGCCCGGCATATCCTTCCACTTGAAGTTCTGGAAGGTGCGGATCTGCTTGGTGTCGATGGGATATTTGGACATCACGGCAAAGGCGTACTGGCCGTG
>CAMFLW010000089.1 GCA_945957575.1 uncultured Aeromonas sp.
ACAACCTGGTGGGCAACGCCATCAAGTACACGCCGCAGGGCAAGGTGGTGCTCAGTGCCTTCGTCGAGAACAATTTCCTGCGCATCAAGGTCACGGACACCGGCATCGGCATCGCCCCCGATCATCTGGAGCACATCTTCGAGCCGCTGGTGCAGATGAGCCCGGAGGTGAGCAAGCAGGGGGCGGGCCTTGGCCTCTCCATCACCCGCCAGCTGGTGCACCTGATGGGGGGCGAGCTGTTCGTCGAGAGCGAGCCGAGCGTTGGCTCCACTTTCGCCTTTACCCTGCCCCTTGCCACCGGCAAAGCGGCCAATCTGACCCAGGGCAGCCGCCAGATCGAGCATCAGCTGGTGCGCCAGCAACCGCTGATCCTGCCGGACTGGGAGAGCGACGATCTGCCCCCTCCCCCCGAGGATGCGCCGCTCATTCTGGTGGTGGATGATGAGCCCATAAACCTGCACATCCTGCGTCACCTCTTGCAACCCTGCGGCTATCGCATCCTGCCCAGCAGTGACGGCCACGATGCGCTGGCCAAGCTGGCTGAAGAGCCGGTAGACCTCATCCTGCTCGATGTGATGATGCCGACCCTCTCCGGTTTTGACGTCTGCCGTCGCCTGCGCCAGCAGCACCCGAAAGATATGCTGCCGGTGCTGCTGCTTACCGCCCTCAACCAACCCAAGGATATCGAGGAGGGCTTTGGAGCCGGAGCCAACGACTATCTGGTTAAACCCTTCTGCAAGGAGGAGCTTTTTGCCCGGGTCAAGGCGCTACTGGAGGCCAAGGCAGGACGCGCCTCACTGGTAGAGAACCGGCTATTGAAGCAGGAGATCGAGCACCGCCTCACCCTGCAGGATCGGCTGCATCAGGATCAGCAGCGGCTGCTGGCCCTGCTCGGCGAAGGGGCCGACCCCATGATCTTTATCGATGAGCAGGGCACTGTGCTGTTTGCCTCCCGGGTGATGGCACGCCTGCTGGGACAGGAGCCGGAAGCCATGGAGGGGCAGCTCCTCAATGAGTGGCTCGCCACCCCGCTGCAACAGCAGTGGCCCGACCTTGCCAGCGAGCGGGAACATAATCTGGAGTTTCTGGTGGCCGGGCAGAAGGACGTGCTCAACGCCCGTGCCCTGCCCATCGCGCTCGGAGGACAAGCCGCTTTCGCCCTCACTCTGAGTACCGAGCTGCGTCAGGATGAGAACCGGGTAATGGCGCTGGAGAACGCCCTCAAGAACCTCTCGCGGCAAGCCATCATCGAAGATGAACAGCTGCTGGGCGAGCTGAGCCGCCTGGGTGGCGAGTTCCGTTCGCTGGCCGACGACCTCATCCGCCAGCAGGATGACGAGCCGCTGCGCCGGGCGCTGGTAGAGACCATGCAGCTCACCCTGGATGCCTGGCAGCAGGGTACCGGCAAGGGCAAAATCGTGCTGGCAGAGAAGAGCAAGCTGTGGCGGGTCTATATGGACAGATCCAGCCCGCAGACCCGTACCCTCGACAAATACCTGAGTCTGGACACCCTGCCCAAGTCACCACGCTGGAAGACGGTCGTGGCCACCACCGAGTATGTGCTGGGCCACTGCCCGCTCAATGACCACCAGCGCCAGCAGTTGCAGCACAGCGCACAGACCCTGCGTCAACTCGCCAACCGCAAGCCGTGACACGGCGCCCTAAACGGGCGCCGGATCACAATTGGCAATCTGGTTTCTTTTTATGCAAAACAAAGCCCCGCCCAACCCCGAAACCGAGAGCAGATCCAATTCACAAATTTGTCATATACGCCATTTTCACAGCCACTTTTTACGCGAAAGCAAATAACGCAAATCAATGATTTTAAACAGATAAAAATCCATTTTAACGAGATTGACGTAACACCGTCAATTTTTACGAAAACAACGAAATCAATAGTTGTTGTTTTCCTGTTAATTCTGGTTTGCTTAGGTCGTTGGAAAACAGAACGACAAAGGTTAGACACCTGACCAACACAGAGGGCCGATTTCATCAGCATGCGAAACCGGTGCTCACACAAAACAAGGCAAACCCTCGGGAATGCCAAAAAATAAGAAAGGAAAACATATGCTTGCCAAAGTATCCAAAATCTCTACCGCTGTAATGCTGGGAACCATGATGCTTGCCGGTGCCACCGGTAACGCCATGGCCGCAGAAAACAAAACCGTGCTGACCATGGTCGCACAGCAGGAAACCGCCTGGGTCAAGAACTTCAACCCCTTCCTGCAAGCGGGCCTGCTGCACACCACCCGTCACTTCATCTATGAGCCGCTGGTGATCTTCAACGATATGCAAGGGGGCAAACCCGTCTATCGTCTGGCCACCAACTATGCGTTTAGCGATGACCTGAAATCCGTCACCTTCGATCTGCGTGACGGCGTGAAGTGGTCTGACGGCGAAGCCTTTGATGCCGATGACATCATCTTCTCCTTCAATCTGGTCAAGGCCAACAAGGCGCTGGATGAGCGCTCAATCTGGACCCAGATCAAGAGCGTCGAGAAGCTGGCCCCCAACAAGGTCAAATTCGACCTGACCGAGGTCAATACCAACGTGGTGAACGATCTGGTGCTGGTGCCCATAGTCCCCGAGCATCAGTGGAAATCGGTGAAAGATCCGGTTGCCTTCACCAACGACAAGCCGGTCGGTACTGGCCCCTTCACCGAAGTGGACAACTTCTCCGCCCAGCTCTACACCCAGTGCCGCAACCCGCACTACTGGGATAACGCCAACCTCGCCATCGACTGTATCCGCATGCCGCAGATGGCCACCAACGACCAGGTGCTGGCGGCTGTCATGAAGGGTGACATCGACTGGTTCGGCTCCTTCGTACCGGATATCGAGCGCCTCTACGTCGGCAACGATCCGAAGAACAACAAATACTGGTTCCCGGCCTCCGGTACCGTGGCGTTCAACGTCAACTTCCAGACCAAGAACCCGGGTAACCACGAAGCCTTCAACGACATCAACTTCCGTCGCGCCTTCTCCATGGCGATGGATCGCCAGTCCATGGTGGATATCGCGGGCTACGGCTACCCCACCGTCAACGAGTACCCGTCTGGTCTGGGCAAAGCCTTTGACTCCTGGAACAACCCGGAAGTGGACAAGAAGTACGGCAAGTACAACAAGTTCGATCTGGAAGGGGCCAAGGCCCTGCTGAAAGAGGCAGGCTACAAGGATTGTGACGGCGACAAGTTCCTCGACACCCCGAGCTGCAAAAAGATCGAGTTCAAGGTACTGGTACCGAACGGCTGGACCGACTGGGTCAACACAGTTCAGATTGGTGTAGAAGGGCTGCAGGCGCTGGGCCTGAACGCCAAGACCGCGACCCCGGAAGCGACCGTCTGGACCGAGAACCTGATCACCGGTGACTTCGATGTCGCCCTGCAGGGTTACTTTGCCGGTGCCAACCCGCACAAGTACTTCGAGACCGCGTTCCACTCCCGCAACATGGGCGACCGTGGCAACCGCTTCGCCGCGCCCCGTTACAAGGACCCCGAGCTCGACAAGCTGATCGATGACTTCACCCAGACCGCCGATGCGGCCAAGCAGAAGGAGATCATGTTCGCCATCCAGGATCGTGTTGGTGCCAACCAGACCATTATTCCGGTCTTCAACAACCCGACCTGGTATGAGTACAGCACCAAGCGCTTCAACGGCTGGTTCAGTGCTGATAACCCGGTAGCCAAGCCTCAGCTCCACCCGGACACCCCTGAGCGTCTGCTGCACGTGTTGTCCCTCAAGCCAAACAGCTAAACAATCCCGGCCCCCTGCGGGGGGCCATCTTCCCCGTTAATCCCCTTCTTGCCCGGCACCGCCGGGGTTGGGGTAGCTATACCCGACGCGGGGCAGACTTGCAGTAAAAGGTACTATCATGGGATTCATACTGAGACGCTTTTCCTTCTATCTGGTTGCCTTTCTGGTAGCCGCCACCATCAACTTCCTGTTACCCCGTGCCATGCCAGGGGATCCTGTCTCCGTGATGTTTGCCCGCGCTGGCGCCATGATGGAACCCGCCGCCCTGGAAGCCCTCAAAGCCACCTTCGGCTTTGTCGACGGCCCCATCGGCACCCAATTTCTCACCTATGTGAAGAGTGTCTTCACTTGGGATCTCGGCACCTCGGTGCGCTTCTACCCGCAGCAGGTCTCTGACGTGCTGGGCCGTGCCATCGGCTGGACCCTGTTTCTGGTCGGCACCTCCACCATCCTTAGCTTCTCCATAGGTTCCATCGTTGGCATCTTCGCCGCCTGGTATCGCGGCGGCCGGATGGACAGCATTCTCTCCCCGCTCACCCTGGTGATGCAGGCCATTCCGCCGGTGGTGGTCTCCCTGCTCGCCCTGTTCCTGTTCGGGGTCAGCCTCGAGTGGCTGCCCATCGGCTACGCCTACAGCCCGGAGATTCCGGCTGACTGGGGCTGGGAGCACATCAAGAGCATCCTGACCCACGCCATCATGCCGGTGGGCACTCTGGCCATGGTGCAGGTGGGGGGCTTTCTCATCACCATGCGCAACAACATGATCAACCTGCTGGGCGAGGATTACATCACCATGGCCAAGGCCAAGGGGCTCTCCAGCAACCGGGTGATCTTCAACTACGGCGCCCGCAACGCCATTCTGCCCAGCGTCACCGCCCTCTCCATGGCGCTCGGTTTCGTCATCGGTGGCTCTCTCATCACCGAAGTGATCTTCAACTATCCCGGTCTGGGCCTGACTCTCTATCAGGGCATTCTGGCCCGCGACTACCCGCTCATTCAGGGGCAGCTGCTCATCATGACCATCACCATGCTCAGCTTCAACTTCCTGGCCGACGTGCTCTACGTCTTCCTGGATCCCCGTCTGCGTACAGGAGGCAAATAAGATGCGTATGCCGACCATTCTAAAAATCCTGCTGGGCAACAAGAAGGCTGCCTGTGGCCTCGCCATCGTGGTTGCCTTCGTACTGATGGCCCTCTTTGCCCCCATTTTGGCCAGCAACGAGCCGACCAAACGGGTGGCTCGCCCGCACCAGCCGCCCAGTGCCGAGTTCGTGATGGGTTCAACCCGCATGGGCCACGATATCTGGGCCCAGTTCACCAACGGTGCCCGTATCTCGCTGCTGGTGGGCTTCAGCGCAGGCCTGCTGGTCTGCACCCTGGCCGTCGCCATCGGCATCACTGCCGGTTACTTTGGGGGTCTGGTGGATGAGTGCCTCACCTTCCTGATGAACGTGGTGCTGGTGATCCCCAACCTCCCCTTGCTACTGGTGCTGGCGAGCTTTATCGGGGAGGCGTCACCGGCGGTGATTGCCGTGATAATAGGGTTGACCTCGTGGGCCTATGGCGCGCGGGTCATCCGTGCCCAGACCCTGGCGCTGCGCGAAAAAGAGTTCGTCATCGCCGCCGAAGTGCTGGGCGAGCCGGCCTGGCGCATCATTCTGGTGGAGATCCTGCCCAACCTCATCTCCATCATCGGGGTGAGCTTCATCGGCTCCATCATCTACGCCATCGTCACCGAAGCGACCCTGGAGTTCCTGGGGCTTGGCGACCCGACCGTGGTGAGCTGGGGCATCATGCTCTACAACGCCCAGACCTCCAGTGCCATTCTGGTCGGCGCCTGGTGGGAGATCCTGGCCCCCTGCTTCGCCATCGCCACCCTGGGTGCCGGTCTGGCTCTGCTCAACTTCGCCATCGACGAGATTGCCAACCCGCAGCTGCGCTCCCACAAAGGGTTGAGCCGCTGGAAGAAACTCGCGGCCCCGGTCACCACTCCGGTTGCCACAGCACAGGAGAAGACAGCATGAACAAGCATCCCCTGCTGTCAGTACGCAATCTTTGCGTCGACTACATCACCGAAAATGGCGACGTGCGCGCCGTCAACTCGGTGAGCTTCGATATCAGACAAGGCGAGATCTTCGGTCTCGCCGGTGAGTCGGGCTGCGGCAAATCCACCGTCGCCTTCTCGGTGGCCCGGCTGCACAAGCCGCCCGCCTACATCAGCGGTGGCGAGATCCTGTTCAAGGGGGAGAACATCCTCCACTACGGTGACGAGCGGCTGCGCTCCTACCGCTGGCAACAGGTGTCGGTGGTGTTCCAGTCCGCCATGAACGCCCTGAACCCTGTGTTGCGGATGGAGGAGCAGTTCTGCGACGTGCTGCTGGCCCACAACCCCGGCATGACCCGTTACGAGGCGATCAAGCGCGCCCAGGAGCTGCTCACCATCGTCGATATCCACCCGAGCCGGCTCAAGGACTACCCGCACCAGTTCTCCGGCGGCATGCGCCAGCGGCTGGTGATCGCCATCGCCATGGCGCTCAACCCCGAGCTCCTGATCATGGATGAACCGACCACGGCGCTCGATGTGGTGGTGCAGCGGGAGATCCTGCAGAAGGTCTATGCCCTGAAAGAGAAGTTCAACTTCTCCATCCTGTTCATCACCCACGACCTCTCCCTGATGGTGGAGTTCTGCGATCGCATCGGCATCATGTATGCCGGTGAGCTGGTCGAGGTCGCTCCCTCCAAGGCGATCCTGACCGCGCCGCTACACCCCTATACCAGAGGGCTCGGCAACTCCTTCCCGCCCCTGCACGGGCCGAAGAAGGTGCTGGAGGGGATCCCGGGCACCCCGCTCAACCTGCTGGAGGTGCCGGTCGGCTGCCGCTTTCAGGCCCGCTGCGGCAAGGTGCACGATCGCTGCCGTCAGGAGTACACCAGATTGGCCGAGATCCGCCCCGGGCAACAGACCGCCTGCCACCTCTATGAGGAGCAGGGACTGCAACAAGATTCCGTGATCTATCTGGACAAGGCCGCTGGCTGTTAAGGATGTCTGTCATGCAAATCGCCAAAACCGATGCACCCATCATCGAAGTCCAGCACCTCTACAAGGACTTCCCCATCAACTCCAATGCCATCAAGAGTGGCAAGATGCGGGCACTCTCCGACATCACCTTCAACCTGCACCGGGGCCGCGCCCTGGCGGTGGTCGGGGAGTCGGGCTCCGGCAAGAGCACCATCGCCAAGATCATCGCCAAGATGTACAAGCTCAGTGCCGGGCGCATTCTCTATCGCGGCCACGATCTGGAGGAGTTCAACAAGGGCACCGCCCTGCTGGACTATCGCCAGAGCGTGCAGATGGTGTGGCAAGATCCGTTCGGTTCGCTCAACCCGACCCACACCATCTATCACCACATCGCCCGCCCCCTGCTGCTGCACAGCAAGGTGATCGACAAGAAAGAGCTGCCAGACATGGTCTACGCCCTGCTGGAAAAGGTCGGCCTGACCCCCGCCAAAGCAACGGCGGCCAAGTATCCGCACCAGCTCTCCGGCGGCCAGCGTCAGCGGGTCAACATCGCCCGCAATCTGGCGGTGGAGGCGGAAGTGGTGCTGGCGGACGAGCCGACTTCCATGCTCGACGTCTCCATTCGCATCGGCATCCTCAACCTGATGGAGCAGATGAAGAACGAGCTCGGCGTCTCCATGCTCTACATCACCCACGACATCGCCACCGCCCGCTATGTAGCGGAAGATCTGGCGGTGATGTATGTGGGGCACATGGTGGAGTGGGGCGAAGTGGACGAGATCCTGCACCACCCGCAGCACCCCTACACCCAGCTGCTCATCTCGGCGGTGCCCGATCCGGAGAAGAGCATCCACGCCGAGCTGGAAGGAGGCCGCAAGGGGGAGATCCCGCTCTGGACGCCGGAGTCCTGCGGTTGCCCCTTTGCCGGGCGTTGCAATCAGGCGATGCCCCGCTGCAAGGAGGCGCTGCCCCCCATCACCAAGCTTGCCGACAACCACTTCGTGCGCTGCTACCTCTACGAGTGAGGGTGAGCCTTAGACCGGCCGGACAACCCTGTCCGGCCATGCCTCGATACGGGGCGGCCACAGCCCCGTGATGTGCCTCACCGCCCGGCGGTGAACCACAGGAGTAATACCTTGATGGAACTCTTGATCAATCAGGTGGGCTACGAGTGCGACGGACACAAGGTCGCCCTGTTGCAAACCTCCCCCGCCCCTGATCTAGGCGGCTATGTCAGGCTGCAACGCCTCGACGATGGCCAGATCCTGTTTGAAACCCCGCTGCAACCGGCTGGCAGCGTCCCTGGCTGGCAGGGCCGCGCTTACTGGCGTGCCGACTTCTCCGCCTTCAAGGAGCCCGGTCACTATCGGCTGGAGGCGATCATTCCCCAAGGCATTGTCCGCTCCACCCGTTTTGCCATCGGCCAGGATCTGCTGGCCAGCCGCTGCCTCTCCGATGTCATTCACTACTTCAAGGGGCAGCGCGCCAGCGGCACCTTCGATCGGGCCGACCGCAGCGCCCGCCTGTTTGGCACCGACCAGCACAAAGATGTGCACGGCGGCTGGTTCGACGCCAGTGGCGACATGAGCAAATACCTGAGCCACCTCTCCTACGCCAATTACCTCAACCCCCAGCAGACCCCCATGGTGGTGTGGGCTCTGCTCAAGTGCCGGGAACTGCTGGCCCCGCGCCGCGATATCGACGGAGTGAACCTCTGCAAGCGGCTCAATGACGAGGCACTGCACGGCGCCGATTTCCTCTGCCGGATGCAGGATGAGTCGGGCTTCTTCTTCATGACCCTGTTCGACAAGTGGAGCAAGGATCCCGCCCAGCGCGAGCTGTGCGCCTATGCCACCCAGCAGGGGCTCAAATCCGCCAACTGGCAGGCGGGTTTTCGCCAAGGGGGTGGCATGGCCATCGCCGCGCTGGCCCGCGCCGCCCGTGAGAGCGTCAGTGGCGACTTCGATGCCAGCCGCTACGCCGAGGCCGCCAAACGCGGCTACCTGCATCTGTGCGAGCACAACCTTGCCTATCTCGACGATGGGGTCGAGAACATCATCGACGACTACTGCGCCCTGCTGGCAGCGGTGGAGTTGACCCGCACTTTCGGCGACGAGTGGCTCAATGAGGCGAGAGCCCGTGCCAGCAAACTCTGTGCCCGCCAGCGCCCTCATCCGGAGCTGGGTCACTACTGGTCGGCCAACGAGGATGGCTCGCGCCCCTACTACCACGCCGCCGAGGCGGGTCTGCCGGTGCTGGCACTGCTGGAATATCTGGGGGTAGAGCCGGATCAGGGGCACCAGGCCCGGGTACAAACCGTAGTGAAGCAGGCACTGGCCGCCGAGCTGGCACTGTGCGCCCGCGCGGGCAACCCCTTCTCCCTCGCCCGCCAATATGTGAAAGGGGTGGATGAAGCGCCGCGCGTCAGCTTCTTTATGCCCCACCACAACGAGTCCGGTTACTGGTGGCAGGGGGAGAACGCCCGCTTGGCCTCGCTGGCGGCCATGGCCTTTGCTGGCGCCCGCCACTTCTCCCGCCAGAGCCAGCCGCTGCTCACTTATGGCCAGCGCCAACTCGACTGGATCCTCGGGCAGAACCCCTTCAACGCCTGCATGCTGGCGGGCCACGGCATCAACAACCCCGCCTATACCGCCGGGTATCCCAATGCGCAGGGGGGCATCTGCAACGGCATCACCGCCGGGTTCGATGACGAAAACGACGTAGCTTTTATTCCGGAGGAGTACAAGGATCGGCTGGATCAGAACTGGCGCTGGGGCGAGCAGTGGATCCCCCACGCAGCCTGGTTTGCCCTGGCTATCAGCTGGCAGAGCGCCCTGAGTGCTCGAAATGAGCAGGGAGGTCGCCATGATTGAGTTCTGGGTCGGCGTCGATGGCGGGGGCACCCACACCCGCGCCCGCATTCGGGATCGGGCGGGCAAGCTGCTCGGAGAGGGGCGCGCGGCCGGCTCCAATCTGGAGCTGGGCATCCCCCATGCCCACGCCAATGTGCTGGCCGCCATCGCCAGTGCCCGCCTTGCCGCCGGGATCGCTATCGAGTGTGAACAGCAGATGGGGGTCGGGCTGGCGCTCGCCTCCGCCGAGCTGGCCGACTGCTATCACGCCCTGCTCGAGATGCCCTTCCCCTTCGCCAGCGTCAGGCTCACCTCCGATGCCTTCGGTGCCTGCCTCGGCGCCTTTGGCGGCCGTGAGGGAGCCATTCTGATCGCCGGTACCGGCTCGGTGGGGCTGGTCTATCAGGAGGGGCAGATCCGCACCTGCTCCGGCCGCGGCTTCCCCATTTCAGACATAGGTAGCGGCGCCTGGCTGGGGCTGCGCGCCATCCAGCAATCCCTGCTCTGCCACGACGGCATTCTGCCTCCCAGCACCCTCGCCATCCGCCTGATGGACCGCTTCAAGCGGGATCAGGCCGAAGTGGTACGTTGGGCCACCCGCGCCATTCCGGCGGACTATGGCCACTTTGCCCCCTGGGTATTCGACGCCGCCAGCGATGGTGACGAGCTCGCCAATCAGCTGCTGGACGAAACCTGCGAACAGCTGCGGATCCTGCTGGAGGGAATGACCCAGCTGGGTGCCAGACAGATCGCCCTGCTTGGGGGGATTGGCACCCGCCTCGCTCCCCGTCTCGGCCAGCTCAACCTGATCCCCCCCCAGGCAGATGCGCTCGATGGCGCCATCCTGTTTGCCCAATCAGAGGATTTTCCATGTCTACACCCCTGATCCACACCCAGGTCGCCCGACGTGACGGCGAGGATGTCTGGTTCACTTTCACCCTCTCTCGCATGCCGGATACCCGGTGGAAGCTGCACTTCTGTCTGGCTCGCCATATCGACCCCGACTCCTTGCAAGGGGGCGAGCTGGAGCGCCAGAGCGGCAGCTACAAGGTGATTGTCCCGAAAGCGGACAGCTGCGAGCTGCGCTTTTGCTGCCGCCAGACCCCCATCAAGAAGCTCTCCGACATGCCGCAGGGCTTCTTTCTCAGCCTGCCGGAGGCGACCACGGGTGCCCAGCTGCTGCCGGTGACGCTGGCGGCGCAGGATCTCGGACTGGAAAACCCGCCGGTAGCCCGCCCAGATCTGCCGGATGTCGAGCCCCTGCCCGGCATAGTGCCGCAACCGGCCCATCTGGTACTGCTGGAGGGGAACTTCCGTCTGGCCGAGCGGGCCCATGTCAGCGCCCCCCGCGATGTGCCGAAGCTGCTGGCCCACTTCAACGAGCTGACGTCGCTGGCACTGGAGCAGGATCACGACGCTGAAATCCGGCTGACCGAGGACAAATTGGCCCCCGAAACCTATCAACTCACCATCACGCCGCAGGAGGTGGTGATTGCCGCCGCCGACGAAGCGGGTTGGCGTCATGGGCTGGTCACGCTAGCACAGTGGTATCTACAACATGGCGAGAGCCTGCCCTGCGTCACGCTGGAGGATGCCCCGCGCTTTGGCTTTCGCGGCATTTTTCTCGACTGCGCCCGCCACTTCCACACTCCGGCCACCATCAAGCGCCTGCTCAAGCTGATGAGCCTCTACAAGTTCAACCGCTTCCACTGGCATCTGACCGATGACGAGGGGTGGCGGCTCGAGATCAAGGCCTTCCCGGCATTGACCGACGTGGGAGCCTGGCGTGGCCACGATCTGGCGATCGGCCCCCAGCTGAGCGGCGGCGCCGAACCCTATGGCGGCTACTACACCCAGAGCGAGGTGAAGGAGCTGGTGAGCTATGCCGATGAGCTCGGCATCACCGTCATTCCCGAGATCGACATCCCGGGCCACTGCCACGCCGCCATCAAGGCGCTGCCCGAGCTGCTGATCGAAACGGCGGATCACTCCCGCTACCGCTCGGTCCAGCATTTCGATGACAACGTGCTCAACCCCGCCCTGCCCGGCACCTACCGCTTCCTGGAGGCGGTGCTGGACGAGGTGTGCGAACTCTTCCCCGGCCCGCAGATCCACATGGGGGGTGACGAGGTGCCGACCGGGGTCTGGACCGACAGCCCCGCCTGCCAACATCTGATGACCGAGCAGGGCTACGCCGACTGCCGAGAGCTGCAGGGCCATCTGCTGCGCCACTGCCAGCGCTATCTGGCCGCCAGAGGCAAACAGATGATCGGCTGGGAGGAGATCTTGCACGGCGACAAGGTGAGCCGCAAAGCGGCCATCTGTGCCTGGACCAGCTTTCAGGCGGGGC
>CAMFLW010000090.1 GCA_945957575.1 uncultured Aeromonas sp.
AGTTCCTCAACGCCCTGCTGTTCCTGCTGATCGGTCTGGCGCTGGTGCTGCTGGAACTCTCATGGCATGACTGGGTACTGCTGGTCATCGCGGTACCGCTCTGCCTGGCAGCCCGCTTTATCAGCGTGTCGTTGCCCTATGTGGCTTTCCGCCGATTCCGCAATTACAACACCTTCTCGGTGCGGATCCTCACCTGGGGGGGGCTGCGCGGCGGTCTGGCCATGGCGATGGCACTGGCGCTCCCCTCCGGTGTCATGATGATCCCGGAGCATGGCGTCGATCTGCGGGAGGTCATCCTGGTGATGACCTACTCGGTGGTGATGTTCTCCATCGTGGTGCAAGGCATGACCATCACCCCGATGATCACGGCTGCCAAGAAGGCCTGTGGCGACTACTGAGTCCCCAGCCATAACTTGCTGACAGAATAAGAGGGGGCTTCCATCGGGTGCCCTCAGATTGCTGAAGCCCCCTTTTGTCGACAGAGGGGGCTCTTTTTTACACGGGGCCACGGAGCAGATCACTGGCTGACAAGTGGGCCTGCTAGCCATCTTCGCCACGAAAGGCATCCGTGATCACGCGATCGTATCAAACATCCCCTCTGGTGAGGGGGGCGGATTCTGACCTTGCAGCCCTTCCTGCTCTGCACCAATGCGATTTTCTTCATGTTCTGACTCGCGGCTGCCAGTCCCTGTATATGCGCCTTGTCCAGAGATCGATAACGCACATATCGGTGCCCATGATGCCATTTCGCATCCGCAAAACTGCGTGCCATCGTCTTTTGCTGTCCCTTGTTAATCGGTTTGCCCGGTTCGGCCTGCCGATTCTGGGTTATCCGTTCCCGGCAGGGCCGGGTCATTGCGGTAGCATCGGTAATCGTCCCCGCAGATGGTCTTCTCGGCTGTCAGATGGATGTTGTCGGTACAGCCGCCGGCCATCCGGCAGTTCGTGGCCTGGTTGACGATTTCGTCGACGCTTTCCTGATCGATGAAGGGTTCGGTAAAACGGCTACAACGGGTCTGACGGAAGGGGGGCATCGATGACCTTGATGGTCTGCCGCATTATCTCACCATCTGGACCGTGGGTCAGGTTGACCACCATTTTAATGTGAAATTAAGCAGCAGATTTCGGATTTTCATACATCAGGAGATGTGATCAATGGAGCCCTAACAGGGTTGTATTACGCAAAGGAACTTATGCAATAAAGTAATTAAAAATGCATTTTTTTGATTGAGGTGGTGGTGATCAGAGGCGAGCTGCAAGCATGCTTATAGCTGATGTACGCTATTTTATATTCGGTTTTCTCGTTGTTTTTGGCAGCAAGAAACGATTTTTCATTGGTTGTTGCAGGGTATAGACTCAACGCAAAGTAATACGATGGAAGTTTAACCATGAGTGACGTAATTAAAAAGTTCCTGAAGCTGGAGGCTGCCTCCGGAATTATTCTGATCATGGCAGCCATGCTGGCAATGATAATGGCCAATTCCGGTCTCTCTGGCAGCTATCAGGCCTTCCTCGATACGCCAGTGCAGGTACGCATTGCGGCACTGGATATCAACAAGCCGTTGCTGCTCTGGATTAACGATGGCTTCATGGCGATCTTCTTCCTGCTGGTTGGTCTGGAAGTGAAGCGTGAAATGCTGGAGGGGGCGCTCTCCACCCGGGTTCAGGCGACCTTCCCGGCCATCGCTGCGGTGGGCGGTATGCTGGCCCCGGCCTTGATCTACGCCTTTTTCAATTATTCGGACGAGGTGGCGCGGGCTGGCTGGGCGATTCCGGCTGCGACCGATATCGCCTTTGCCCTCGGGGTGATGGCGCTGCTCGGCAAGCGGGTGCCGGTGAGTCTCAAGGTGTTCCTGCTGGCGCTGGCCATCATGGATGACCTGGGGGTCATCATCATCATCGCGTTGTTCTACACCCAGCAGCTGTCGCTGGCGGCGTTGACGGTCGGTATTCTGGCAACCCTGACGCTGTTCTGGATGAACCGCCGCGGGGAGGATCGGATCAGCCTCTACATGCTGGTCGGTCTGGTGCTCTGGGTGGCGGTGCTGAAATCCGGTGTCCATGCGACCCTGGCTGGTGTGGTGGTCGGCTTTATGATCCCGCTCAAGGGGAAGCGTTATGAGTCGCCGCTCAAGTATCTGGAGCATGCCCTGCATCCCTGGAGTGCCTACCTGATCCTGCCGCTGTTTGCCTTTGCCAACGCCGGAGTATCGCTGGAGGGGATCGGTCTCTCATCCCTGCTGAGCCCAGTGCCCATGGGTATCATGCTGGGGCTGTTTATCGGCAAGCCGCTCGGGGTATTCACCATCAGCTGGCTGTCGGTCAAGCTGGGTGTGGCGCAGTTGCCGCCGGGAGTCAACTTCAAGCAGATCTTTGCGGTCAGCATCCTCTGTGGCATTGGTTTTACCATGTCGATGTTTATCGCCTCGCTCGCCTTCGAGCATGGTGGGCTGGATTACGGCAGCTACTCTCGCCTCGGGATCCTGGTGGGATCTACCCTGGCGGCAGTAGTGGGCTATCTGGCCTTGCGATTGGCTCTTCCCAAGTGTGACGGGGATCAGAGTGCGGAGGGACTATGAAAAAACAGGCATGGCTGGCAGTAATGTTGCTAAGCCCGCTGGCATGGGCGGGCGGGTTTGAGGATTGCAGGCAGGATGCCGCTTCGGCAAGCTGTTCTGCCTATCTCAACGGCGTGGTGGATAGCGCCGTGTTGTTGGGGGACAAGCAGGCCAAGGCCCGCTTTGGCGAGACCTTCTCCGAGCGGGCGCTGAGCAGCCGGGCAGGGGAGATGGTCAAGCGATCCAACAAGCGCTACTGCGCTGATCGGATGCCGGACAAGGCGCGCCTCAAGGCCGACCTGATGGCGCAGTTCGGTGCGAACAAGGTTGACTCGGTCAGCGACATGTATGACATTCTGGCGGTTGAACTCAGCTGCTACCGGAGTCCGCGCACAGCGGGAACCCCATCGGATGTCACACCTTAACTACAACCATCTCTACTATTTCTGGATGACTCAGAAGAAGGGCTCCGTTACCCAGGCAGCGGAAGCCCTTTTTTTGACCCCGCAAACCGTCACCGGTCAGATCAAGCTGCTGGAGCAGCGCCTCGGTGGCAAGCTGCTCAAACGAAAAGGGCGCTCCCTTGAGGCGACCGAGCTGGGCCAGCTGGTGTTTCGTTATGCCGACAAGATGTTCAGCCTCTCCTACGAGATGCTCGATATCGTCAACTACCGTAAGGAGAGCCAGATCCTGTTCGACGTCGGTATCGCCGATGCCCTCTCCAAGCGCCTTGCCAGCCGGGTGCTGCTCTCCGTCATCCCCAATGACGGCTCCATCCACCTGCGTTGCTTCGAGTCGACTCACGAACTGCTGCTGGAGCAGTTGAGCGAGCACAAGCTCGACATGATCCTCTCCGACTGTCCGGTGGACTCCAGCCAGCATGCGGGGCTGCTCTCCAAACGGCTGGGCGGCTGTGGCGTCAGCTTCTTCTGCAAGGCGCCGCTGCCTGAAAAGCCCTTTCCCGCCTGTCTGGAGGAGCGCAAGCTGCTGATCCCCGGCCGCCGTACCGCCATGGGCCGTCAGTTGACCCAGTGGTTCGAGCAGCAGGGGGTCTCTCCCAGCATTCTTGGCGAGTTTGACGACGCGGCGCTGATGAAGGCGTTTGGCTTCTTCAATCAGGGCATTTTCATGGCTCCCACCATCTATCGGGAAGAGATCCTCGAGGGGGAGGGGGTGATGTTGCTGGGTGAGACCCAGGATCTGATGGAGGAGTACTACGTCATCTTCGCCGAGCGGATGATCCAGCATCCGGCGGTGAAGCGGGTCTGTGAGAGCGATTTTACCTTTCTCTTTTCCGGCCAGGAGAACCTCTCCGCCATCCAGCCAGCTACCTTGTCGTTTTAAAACGACCTGTCACCACGTATCATCGGCGATGAGTGGTAGAGGAGAGATGTGATGCAGCTTGAAGAGATGGAAGCCAATGCGAGTAAAGCAGTGGCCTTGCTCAAGGCGCTGGCCAACGAACGGCGGCTGTTTATTCTGTGCCAGTTGCTGGAGCGGGAACTGTCGGTGGGGGAGCTCAACGAGCGATTGGGATTGAGTCAGTCGGCCTTGTCACAGCATCTGGCGTTGCTGCGGCGGGATGATCTGGTGACGACGCGCAAAGAGGCCCAGACGGTCTACTATTCGCTGCGCAGCCACGAGGTGCGTGAAATGATCAGTTTGCTGCATCGACTTTATTGCAGCGCAGATAAATAAAAAACCGGCACTAAGGCCGGTTTTTTCAGCTTTGATCAGCAGAAGCTGATTAAGCCATAGCTTTGATCTGGGCAGACAGGCGGCTCTTGTGACGAGCAGCTTTGTTCTTGTGGATCAGGCCTTTGGTCGCCATACGATCCATGATCGGCTGAGCAACAGCGAAAGCGGCAGTCGCAGCAGCTTTGTCGCCGGAGGCGATAGCAGCGATGACTTTCTTCAGGTAGGTACGGGTCATGGAACGACGGCTGGCGTTGTGCTGACGGCGTTTTTCTGACTGAAGAGCGCGCTTCTTAGCAGATTTGATGTTAGCCAAGGTAAAACTCCTAAAACTGTCTTAGCGAGTGTATTGAAAAGGCCCGGAAATATGCCCTTCCAACCACATATTGTCAAATGATTTGTGCAAATAAACACCGCCTCCCGGTGGTGTGTCAGTAGGGAGACGGTTAAACTGTCGGCCGATTCTAGCAGCATTCTTTTCATTCTGACAGTTCCAGAGGCCTCGTCTTGAGTAAGAAATTGATCAAATCCGGCATGATAGTGTCCGGAATGACGCTGGCATCCCGTGTAATGGGCTTGGTGCGCGATGTGGTTATCGCAAATCTGCTCGGTGCCGGGGTGGCCGCTGACGTCTTCTTTTTTGCCAATCGCATTCCCAACTTTCTGCGTCGTCTGTTTGCCGAAGGTGCCTTCAACCAGGCCTTTGTCCCCGTGATGACGGAGTACAAGAAAAATGGCGACGAGGGGGAGGTACGTGAATTGCTGGCCGCGGTGGCGGGTACGCTGGGGGGCATAGTGACGGTCGTTACCCTGCTCGGGGTGCTGGGGTCGGGTGTGTTGACCGCGCTGTTTGGCTGGGGCTGGTTCTGGGACTGGTTGCACGGTGGGCCTGCGGCCGAGAAGTTCGAGCTCGCCAGTCTGATGCTCAAGATCACCTTCCCCTACCTTTGGTTTATCACCTTTACCGCCATGGCGGGGGCGATCCTCAACACCTTTGGCCGCTTTGCGGTCTCGTCATTCACGCCGGTGTTTCTCAACATCACCATGATTGCGGCGGCCTGGTGGATTGCGCCGCTGATGGACAAACCGGAGATCTCGTTGGCGATTGGTGTCTTTTTGGGCGGTTTGGTGCAGTTTTTGTTCCAGTACCCCTTTTTGCGCCAAATCAACATGCTGGTGTGGCCCAAGTGGGGATGGCATCACCCGGGGGTGGTGAAGATCCGCACCCTGATGATCCCGGCCCTGTTCGGCGTCTCGGTCAGCCAGATCAACCTGCTGGTCAACACCATGCTCGCCTCCTTCCTGGCGACCGGTGCCATCAGTTATCTCTACTACTCGGATCGCCTGCTGGAGTTCCCCCTCGGGCTGTTTGCGGTGGCCATCAGTACCGTGATCCTGCCTGCGCTGGCGAAGAAGCATGTGGATGCAGACCCTGCCGACTTCTCCCGCACCATGGATTGGGGAGTGCGGATGGTGATGCTGCTCGGCCTGCCCGCCATGATAGGCATTGCGGTTATGCGCGAGCCCATTTTGCGAGTGCTGTTTATGCGTGGCGAGTTCGGCCTGCATGAAGTGAGCATGTCGAGCGCCAGTCTGCTGGCCTCCACTACCGGTCTGCTCTCCCTGATGCTGATCAAGGTGCTGGCGCCCGGTTACTACGCCCGTCAGGACACCAAGACGCCGGTGCGGATCGGGATGATCTCTATGGCCGCCAACATGGTCTGTAACCTCCTCTTCATCTACCCGCTCGGTTACGTGGGGCTGGCGCTCTCGACTGCCTGCTCGGGCACCCTGAATGCGGGCTTGTTGTTCAAGGGGTTGTATCAGCAGAGCGTCTATCGCCCCTCCCGCCATACCGGGGTGTTCTGCCTCAAGCTGCTGGTCGCCAGTGTGCTGATGGGGGGCGTGCTTGCCTATCTGTCGCCGGATCTGGCCCAGTGGGGCGCATGGAGTATGGGCAAGGCCAGTTTGCAGCTGACCATGCTGCTGTCGCTGGGTGCCGCGGTCTATGCCGTAGTGTTGCTGCTGTTGGGCATTCGGCCGCATCACCTTAAATCGGGACAGCAGTAGTCGTGACCTTGCGGCGCCGCAGGGGCGAGATTGGGCCCGGATAATTGAAATCAGGCTATGAGGGCTGACCCTGCCTGCTGCCTGATATATAATCCGGCGATTTCGACAGCAGCAACGCACAAGGCAGCGATGGAGCTTATTCGCGGTATTCACAATCTCAAGCCCCGTCACCGGGGATGTGTATTGACCATTGGCAACTTTGATGGGGTTCATCAGGGTCACCATGCGGTACTGGCACGTCTCAGGGAGAAAGCGGCCCAGCTGGGATTGCCCGCCTGCGTCATGCTGTTCGAGCCGCAGCCGCTGGAGCTGTTTGCCGGTAGCGAGGCGCCGGCGCGCCTGAGCCGTTTGCGCGAGAAGTATGAAGCGCTCAAGGGGCTGCAGATCGACCGCATGCTCTGCGTGCGCTTCAGTCACCGTTTTGCCGGTCAGGCGGCGGCCACCTTCATCGAGCAACTGCTGGTCGAGAAACTTGGCGTGCGCTATCTGGTGGTCGGCGACGATTTTCGCTTCGGCAAGGGGCGGGAAGGGGACTTCCACCTGCTGGAGGCGGCGGGCCAGCGCTTCGGTTTCGAGGTGATCAGCACCCAGAGCTTCCAGCTATCCCGTCAGCGGGTCAGCAGCACCCTGGTACGCGAGGCGCTCAAGGCGGGCCGCATGGCGGAGGTTGAGCTGATGCTTGGCCGTCCTTATGCCATCAGCGGCCGGGTGGCCCACGGCGACAAGCTGGGGCGCACCATAGGTTTTCCCACCGCCAATCTGGCCCTCAAGCGTCAGGTAATCCCGGTCGGTGGCGTGTTTGCGGTGGAAGTGATATGTTCCGGCAAGACCTTCCCCGGTGTAGCCAATGTGGGTGTACGGCCGACCTTGAGCGGTACACAAGCCAGATTGGAAGTACATCTGTTTGATTTTTCTGGTGACCTTTACGGTCAACAGGTCAAGGTGCTGCTTCGCCACAAGCTGCGCGAAGAGCAGAAATTTGACTCTTTCTCTGCCTTGAAAGAGCAGATCGAACGAGATGCCCTGGCGGCCCGAGCCTGGTTCGGGCTGCCGCAATTTCATTTACCCAGCACTCTTTTAGAAAAGAAGGGAACCCAGGACTGATGAGCGACTATAAACACACCCTGAATCTTCCGGAAACCGAGTTTCCGATGCGTGGCGATCTGGCCAAGCGCGAACCCAACATGCTGAAACGTTGGTACGATCAGGATCTCTACGGCGCTATTCGCCGCGCCAAAGCGGGCAAGCCTTCTTTCATTCTGCACGATGGCCCCCCCTATGCGAACGGCAACATTCACATCGGTCACTCGGTCAACAAGATCCTCAAAGACATCATCATCAAGTCCAAGGGCCTCTCTGGCTTCGATTCCCCCTATGTGCCGGGTTGGGATTGCCACGGTCTGCCTATCGAACTGAAAGTAGAAGGCATGGTCGGCAAGCCGGGCGAGAAGGTTTCCGCTGCCGAATTCCGCGCCGAGTGCCGCAAATACGCCAAAACCCAGATCGAAGCGCAGAAGACCGACTTCATCCGTCTGGGCGTGCTGGGTGACTGGGAACACCCCTACCTGACCATGGATTTTGGCACTGAAGCCAACATCATCCGCTCCATGGCCAAGATCGTTGAAAACGGCCACCTGCACAAAGGTTCCAAGCCGGTGCACTGGTGTACCGATTGCGGCTCCGCGCTGGCTGAAGCCGAGGTTGAGTACTACGACAAGAACTCCCCCTCCATCGACGTGCGCTTCAAGGCCGTCGACGAGGCCGCCGTTGCCGCCAAGTTTGACTGCGCCGAAGGCCACACCGGCAAAGGCACCCTCTCTGCCGTGATCTGGACCACTACCCCGTGGACCCTGCCGGCCAACCGCGCCATCGCCATGCACGCCGATCTGGACTACGCACTGGTTCAGGTTGAAGGGGATAACCCCGAGCGTCTGATCCTGGCCGCCGAGCTGGTCAAGGACGTGATGGATCGCGCCGGTATCGAGCACTACCACAACCTGGGCTACGCCAAGGGGGCGGCTCTTGAGCTGCTGCGCTTCAACCACCCCTTCTACAGCTTTGATGTGCCGGTGGTACTGGGCGATCACGTCACTCTGGATGCCGGTACCGGTGCCGTTCACACCGCCCCTGGCCACGGTCAGGAAGACTTCGTGGTCGGTCAGAAGTACGGTCTGGAAGTGGCCAACCCGGTTGGCAGCAACGGCGTCTATCTGCCGGATACCGAACTGTTTGCCGGCCAGCACGTATTCAAGGCCAACGCAGCGGTTGTCGAGGTGTTGACCGAGCGTGGCGCCCTGCTGCACCACAAGGTGTTCAACCACTCCTATCCGCACTGCTGGCGTCACAAGACCCCGATCATCTTCCGTGCCACCCCGCAGTGGTTCATCAGCATGGAGCAGAAGGGTCTGCGCAAGCGCGCGCTGGAAGAGATCGAGCGTATCGAGAAAGAGGGCATTGCCCAGCACGGTCAGAGCGGCTGGGTGCCGGCCTGGGGTAAAAACCGCATCCAGGCGATGGTCGAGAACCGTCCGGACTGGTGTATCTCCCGTCAGCGTACCTGGGGTGTGCCCATCTCCCTGTTCGTTCACAAGGAGACTCAGGCACTGCATCCGGAATCTGTACGCCTGATGGAAGAGGTGGCCAAGCGGGTCGAGCAGTCCGGCATCCAGGCCTGGTGGGATCTGGACAAGGCCGAGCTGCTGGGCGCCGATGCCGACAACTACGAGAAAGTGCCTGACACTCTCGACGTCTGGTTTGACTCCGGTTCTACCCATGCCTCCGTGGTCGATGCCCGTCCCGAGTTCAACGGCAAGCCGGCCGACATGTATCTGGAAGGTTCTGACCAGCACCGTGGCTGGTTCATGTCCTCCCTGATGATCGGCGTGGCGATGAAAGACAAGGCTCCCTACAACCAGGTGCTGACTCACGGCTTCACCGTGGATGGTCAGGGTCGCAAGATGTCCAAGTCCATCGGCAACGTGGTGAGCCCGCAAGACGTAATGAACAAGCTGGGGGCCGACATCCTGCGTCTGTGGGTAGCGAGCACTGACTACACCGGCGAGATGACCGTCTCTGACGAGATCCTCAAGCGCTCTGCCGATGCTTATCGTCGTATTCGCAACACTGCCCGCTTCCTGCTGGCCAACCTGAACGGCTTCAATCCGGCGACCGATATGGTGGCGCCTGCCGACATGGTAGTGGTGGATCGCTGGGCTGTGGGCCGCGCCAAAGCGGTACAGGCCGAGCTCGTGGCTGCGTTCGACGAGTATAACTTCCACGGCGTAACCCAGAAGCTGATGCAGTTCTGCTCCATCGAGATGGGCTCCTTCTATCTGGATGTCATCAAGGACCGTCAGTACACCGCCAAGGCTGATAGCCTGGCCCGTCGCTCCTGCCAGACCGCCCTCTATCACATCGCCGAGGCCATGGTGCGCTGGATGGCGCCGATCATGAGCTTCACCGCCGACGAGATCTGGGCTTTGCTGCCGGGCGAGCGCGGTGAGTTCGTCTTCACCGAGGAGTGGTACGATGGCCTGTTCGGGCTGGAAGCGGGCGAAGTGCTGAACGACGAGTTCTGGGCCGAGATCCTCACCGTGCGCGGTGAAGTGAACAAGGCGCTGGAAGTGGCTCGTGGCGAGAAGCGCATCGGCGGCTCCCTGCAGGCCGAGCTGACCCTGTTCGCCAAGCCTGAGCTGGCTGCGCGTCTGAACGCATTGGCCGATGAGCTGCGCTTCGTGCTGCTCACCTCCAAGGCCAAGGTAGTCAGCGTCGATGCCGCACCGGCAGAGGCCGTGGCGACCGAGCGCGATGACCTGTGGCTGAGCGTGGCCCAGTCTGCCGCCGCCAAGTGCGACCGCTGCTGGCACCATGTAGAGGACGTGGGTACCATCGCGGGTCACGAAGAGATCTGTGGCCGCTGCGTCACCAACGTCGAGGGTGACGGCGAAACGCGTCAATTTGCCTGATGAACATGACTCAACATAAAAGCGGCCTGCGTTGGCTGTGGCTGGCAGTGCTGGCCTTTGTACTGGACCAGGCGAGCAAGCTCGCCGTGGTCAAGCTGCTGCCATTTGGTTACCCGGGGGTGGAGATCACCCCCTTCTTCAATCTGGTTCACGTCTACAACAAGGGCGCCGCATTCAGCTTCCTGGCTGATCAGGGGGGCTGGCAGCGCTGGTTCTTCGCCCTGCTGGCTTTTGCCATCTGTGGCCTGCTGACCCATTGGTTGCGCAAGCAGTCGGTGACCCAGCGTTGGAGCGGTATCGCCTATTCACTCATCATCGGCGGCGCCCTTGGCAACGTCTTTGATCGACTGGTGTTGGGCCATGTGGTCGATTTCCTTGATTTCTACTGGGGGACTGCTCACTGGCCTGCGTTTAACCTGGCCGACAGCTTCATCTTCATCGGTGCCGCCATGATCGTGCTGGATGGTTTCCGTGGCGAGAAAAAGGAGCAGGCATGAGCCAGCAGATCACCGCTGACAGCAGCGTGCTGTTTCACTTCACCATCAAGCTGGAAGATGACTCGGTGGCCGACAGCACGGCGCTGCACGGAAAACCGGCCCGTCTGCGGATGGGCGATGGCAGTCTGACGCCAAGCTTCGAGCAGTGCCTGCTGGGGCTGTGCGAAGGGGAGAGCAAGAGCTTTACGCTGGCGCCGGAGGAGGCCTTTGGTCTCTCCAACCCCGACAACATCTACCATCTGGATCGCGCCAAGTTTGGCGCCGATGTGGAGCCCAAGGTCGGCACCATCATCCTGTTCGACCAGCCCAACGGCAGCGAGCTGCCGGGGATCATCCGGGCGGTGGCAGGGATGTCGGTCACGGTCGATTTCAATCACCCCCTGGCCGGCCACACCGTCACCTTCGAGGTGGAGATCCTGGGGGTTGATGACGAGGAGAAGGTTCACTGATGGATATTCTGCTGGCTAACCCCCGTGGCTTCTGCGCCGGTGTCGACCGTGCCATCAGCATCGTCGAGAGTGCGCTGGAGAAGTTCGGTGCTCCCATCTATGTCCGTCACGAAGTGGTGCACAACCGCTACGTGGTGAACAAGCTCAAGGAGGCGGGCGCCGTCTTCGTCGAAGAGCTGGACGAGGTACCGGACGACAGCATCGTTATCTTCTCTGCCCACGGCGTCTCCAAGGCGGTGCGCGAGATGGCCAAGTCCCGTGCCCTCAAGGTGTTCGATGCGACTTGCCCGCTGGTGACCAAGGTTCACATGGAAGTTCATCGCGCCAGTCGCAAGGGTTCCGAAGCTGTGCTTATCGGTCATGCTGGCCACCCCGAGGTGATCGGCACCATGGGGCAGTACGAGAACCGTGAGGGTGGCATGTATCTGGTGGAGACGCCGGAAGATGTGGCCAAACTCAAGGTGAAGAACCCGGATGACCTCTGCTTCGTCACCCAGACCACCCTGAGCGTGGATGAGACCTCGGATGTCATCGATGCGCTGCGCAAGCACTTCCCCAAGATCCTGGGGCCGCGCAAGGATGACATCTGCTACGCCACCCAGAACCGGCAGGATGCGGTGCGGGAGATGGCGGGGCTGGTGGAAGCCATGCTGGTGGTGGGGTCACGCAACTCCTCCAACTCCAACCGTCTGCGGGAGCTGGCCGAGAAGGTGGGGGCCAAGGCCTA
>CAMFLW010000091.1 GCA_945957575.1 uncultured Aeromonas sp.
TTCGCCCACGGGGTGCTGATCTTCATCGTGGCGACCATCGCCATGCTGATCTTCGCCGCCGCCACCCAGGGCTGGTTCCTGGTGAAGAGCCGCTGGTACGAGAGTGTGCTGCTGTTGCTGGTCGCCTTTACCCTGTTCCGCCCGGGTTTCTGGATGGACATGGTGCACGACCCCTATCGCGAGACCCCGCCTGCCCAGCTGGCCCAAACCATGGGTGAAGTGGAGGCGGAGAGCACCCTGCGGCTGCGGATCCTCGGTGAAGATGCAGTGGGCAAGCCGCGCAAGTTCACCCTGCTGGTCGCCGTACCGGATGGGGCAAATGGCGAGGAGCGGCTGGCCAATCTGGGGCTGAGCCTCTATGAGCAGGATGGCAAGACGCTGATCGACAACGTCGCCTTTGGCAGCCCGGCCGCCACCATGGGGCTGGAGTTCGATCAGGAGATCCTCACCGTCAAGGCGCCCACCGATCGCTGGCGCAAGGAGTGGATGTGGATCCCGGGCTTCCTGCTGTTCGGGGTGATCGTCTGGCTGCAGCGTCGCCGCAGCGTCAAGGCCGGTTAATCCGCCAAGCAAATAAGACAGAGGGCCGCGATTGCGGCCCTCTTTTTATGGATATCGATCTCGCTGGAGCGGCGATCAGTGACCCGCCAGCTTCATATTCTCTACCAGCACCGAGCCGGTCTTGAGACTGGAGCGCTCATCCTCGTCACTACCCACCGCCACGATATGGCTGAACATCTCGGCCAGATTGCCGGCGATGGTAATCTCCTCGACTGGATAGGCTATTTCGCCATTCTCCACCCAGAAACCGGCAGCGCCGCGGGAGTAGTCACCATTGACGATGTTAACCCCCTGCCCCATCAGCTCGGTCACCAGCAGGCCGGTGCCCATCTCTTCCAGCATGCCCTGAAAATCCTGCCCGGTATTGGAAACCTGCCAGTTGTGGATGCCACCGGCATGACCCGTAGTGGTCAACCCCAGCTTGCGCGCAGAGTAAGAGGTAAGCAGCCAGCTCATCAGCTCGCCGTTACGGATGATATCCATGTCGCGGGTACGCACCCCTTCGCCATCAAATGGGGTACTGGCGAGCCCGCCCAGCAAGTGGGGGAACTCCTGAATGGTGAGCCACTCGGGCAGGATCTGCTTGCCCAATTTGTCGAGCAGGAAGCTCGACTTGCGATAGAGGTTGCCACCGCTGATGGCCATCACCAGATGGCCCCACAGGCCAGAGGCAGTGTCTGGGTGGAACAGCACAGGCGCATGGCGGGTAGAGATCTTGCGGGCGCCGAGGCGGGAGACGGTACGCTCAACGGCTTCGTCGGCAATGCGCTGCGGGCTCCAGAGCCCGTCGAGGGAACGGCTGGAGGAGTAGCCGTAATCCCGCTGCATGTCGCCATCCTGCTCGCCGATCAGCACGCAGCTCAGGGAGTTACGCGACGCCGCGTAGCCTTTGACGAAGCCGTGGCTGTTACCATAGACCTTGATGCCAAGATGGCTGGAGAAACCGGCACCGTCGGAGTGCTTGATACGGGCATCGCGACCCAGAGCGAGTCGTTCGCACTCGATGGCCAGCTCGATCCCGCGCTGGGGATCCAGTTCGATTTGGTGACACAGTTGCAGATCGGGGGCATCCCAAGCCAGCAGCTCGGCGTCCGCCAGACCGGCGCAATCATCCGCCGAGGTGTGACGGGCAATCTCGATGGCCGCTTCAACGGCGGCACGAATGGCGGGTTTGCTCAGATCGGTGGTCGAGGAGGATCCCTTGCAACCATCGCGATAGACGGCGATGCCGAGGGCGCCATCCTTATTGAATTCAATGCTTTCCAGTTCACAACCCCGGGTGTTCACCGACAACCCGGTCTGCTTGCTGATGGAGACTTCGGCCAGCGAGGCGCCCAGTCCTTTGGCTATCTCCAGGGCTTCGGCAACCACGGCCTCGAGATGGGCTTGATCCTGGCGGATTTGGTCTTGCTGATCCATAACTCACATCTGTATGAAGGAAGGAAAGGGGCTAAGCATATCAGACCCCTGCGCCCAGCGGGAGAAGCTGGTAACATATCCAACAAACGTGAATGACAGGAATCAAGAGACCGATGAGTCAATATCAAGACGACAACGAGTTCGAAGACTGGGGCCCCAGCAAGAGCCAGCTCAAGCGCGATGCCGAAGCATTGCAGAAAATGGGGGAAGAGATCGTCTCCCTCAGCCACAGCGAGCTGGAAAAAATCCCGTTGGATGAAGAGCTTGCAGAAGCAGTCGAACTGGGTCGCAAACTCAAACCGAAGAAGGATGAGTCCTTCCGTCGCCATCTGCAGTTCATCGGCCGCCTGATGCGCAGCCGCGATATCGAGCCGATTGCCGAAGCGCTCTCCATCATCAAGAACCGTCACTCCACCGTGAATGCCCGCCTGCATCGGCTGGAGCAGTGGCGAGAGCGCCTGATCACCGAAGGTGACAGCGCCCTCAACGAGCTGATGTCCCAGTTCCACGAGCTGGATCGCCAGAAGCTGCGCCAACTGATCCGCAACGCCAACAAGGAGCGGGAGCTGAACAAACCGCCGGTCGCCTACCGCGAGATGTACCAGTATCTGCGCGGCGAGATCGAAGACTTGCTGTGATCCCCGAAGTGCGCCTCCCCATGTGGAGGCGTGTTTCTCTTGATGCCTTTGCCCGCCCACCTCCCTCATCCCTGTGCGTTTAATATATCCACCACCTTATCGCTTGGGTCATACCTCCTCATCCGTTAATCCCAGTTAAATAGCCACTCAATAACCATCCGAAAACAACCTCGTTAACAATTTAGCATCATTTTGTTTGACATATTGAACAGGGTTGGCAGACTGGGAACAGGATCCAGGCTGTCGTTGCCGAGGCTGACCGACGATTCTGCCACCGAGCCGACACCGGATCCCTTGACCATGCCTTGAGGCATGCCCTTGTCCGCTTTCTCTGCAAGGGTCTGCCCAAGGTGCAGGATGCGAATTCAACGCCAAGGATAACTCAGGTGCCCTATGTCAACGCCCTCACTCCCCTTCAACCGTAAACCCGTCGTATTGATGACCATGGGCGCCCAGCCCCGCAACGGCCACGCCTATCAGGTGATGACCCACAAATACATCATGCCGCTGGTAGAGATCAGCAGTTGCGTCCCGCTACTGGTGCCCACCTGCTGCGGCACGACCGACCTGGAGCAATATCTGGATCTCGCCGATGGGGTCTATCTGAGCGGGGCCGGCTCCAACATTGATCCGGCGCTTTACGGGCAAGAGAACCTCACCCCGGAGAAACAGCAGGACCGAGATCGCGACCTGTTCGATCTGCCGCTCATCAAGGGAGCCCTTGCCCGTGGCTTGCCGATCCTAGGGATTTGCCGGGGCATGCAGGAGATCAACGTGGCACTGGGCGGCGATATCCACCAGAAGGTCTACACCGAACCGGGCTATGACGATCATCGGGAAGATGCCGACGATCCGGTCGACGAACAATATGGACCAAGCCATCAAATTGAACTGTTGCCGGGTAGCTGGTTTGCCGAACTGATGGGGGCAGAAAGGATCCCGGTCAACTCCCTGCATGGACAGGGGTTAAACCGTCTTGGTGATGGTCTGGAGCCGCTGGCCCATGCCGAAGATGGGCTGGTCGAGGCCATCCACGCCCCGACCCTCTCCCCTTTCCTGCTGGCTGTGCAGTGGCACCCAGAGTGGAAGGCCAGCGAGAATCCTCACTCCATCAAGATCTTCCAGGCCTTTGGCGACGCCTGCCGGCGCCGTCAGAGAGATAGTCGTTAACGCTTAATCATCAAACCCGCGCGCCTTGAGCTTGGGCATCCCCCCTCGTTCGAGGCGCAGGCCACGACAGTCATCCAGTCCTTTCAGGCCGCGCTGAATATGGTCTGGCGAGTGACCAAACACCATACCGTTGCTGCGGTAAAGATTGTTGTCATCCAGCTCGAACTTCTCGCCGCCGATCAGCAGCTGTTCCCGGCCATTGACCTTGTCACCGCGTTTGATGGGCACTTTCATATCGCTCAGCACCTCACCGGTGGCACACCCCTCACGCCAGCGCGCCTCACTGGCGAAAGGGGTAATGGCGATCTCGCGCCAGGACCCATCCCGAAATTCGACCCGGTACTTGTCAACCAGCAGATCGCAGCCTGCCAATGGCAGCATGGCCATCAAACAGATGATTTTCTTTGAAAATTTCACTCAATCACACTCCTTCGCCCGGTTCTGCACAGGATAAATAAATTGCTGCCCCAACGCACCATTTCCCCGTGCCGCAGCAGCTATGCTGGAACTAAAACCACAATAAGGTGCTGCTATGGCTGGCGAAAACCTCACCGCGCTACCGACGCTGATCTGGATTGGAGAACACCCGTTCTGGACCCTGCTCACCTTCTCCCTGATGCTGGCCCACTTCTGGCGCCGCCCCGGGCAACGACGGGAGCTGCTTTCCGAACTCGGCTTCGTGATGATAAGTACGGTGGTGATCCTGCTGATCCAACTGGAAGGGGGCTGGTTCAAGCTACCACTGCCCCATCTATTGCTGATCGAGATCTCCACCCTGCTGGCCGGCCTGATACTGGTCAAGGTGTGGGGGATCCTGCTATTCGAGTTTCTGCTCCCCCTCTGCCATGTGCGGATCCCCCGGATCATCGCCGACATCGTCATCACCATCGGCTATATCGGCTGGGGTCTGTTTCGCCTCTACGCCTCCGGCATGGCGCTCGGAGAGATCGTCACTACCTCCGCGGTGATCACCGCCGTCATCGCCTTCGCCATGCAAGACACCCTCGGCAACCTGCTGGCCGGGGTCTCGATTCAGCTCGACAACTCCATCGCCATCGGTGACTGGCTGCAAGTCGACACCACCCAGGGGCGCGTCGTCGAGATCACCTGGCGTGCCACTACCATCGAGACCCGCAACTGGGAGACTGTGGTCATCCCCAACAGCCACCTGCTCAAACAGCGCTTCACCGTGCTCGGCCGTCGCCGTGGCGAACCGCTCCAGTGGCGACGCTGGGTCTGGTTCGATCTGACGCTGGATACCCTGCCGACCCAGATCATCGCCCTGATCGAGAAATCCCTGCGAGAGACAAAACTGCCCTGCGTCGCCAAGCACCCGCAACCGGATTGCCTGCTGATGAACGTCGAAGGGGGGATCGCCCGCTATGCAGTGCGCTACTGGCTGACCGATCTGGCTCGCGATGATCCTACCGACTCCATGGTACGCAGCCTCATCGATGCCGCCCTGCGTCGCAATGACAGGCGTCTCACTCCGCCGATCTTCAACGTCTTTATGGCCAAGGAGAAGCAACACCTTGATGCTCGCCATAAACGCCATACCGCCGAGCGTACCGATACGTTGCGCAAGCTGCCGCTGTTTGCCATGTTGCAGGAGAGCGAGCTGCTTCAGCTGGCCGATCAGGTGAAATTCGCCCCCTTCGTCAGCGGTGACGTCATGCTGGAGCAGGGAGAGGTGTCAAGCTGGCTGTTCGTGCTGGTCAAGGGCGAGGCCGAGATGGTGGTCAATGCGGAAGGAAAAGAGTTGAAACTCGGCACGCTCGGTGCCGGTGACTTCTTTGGCGAGCTGAGCCTGCTCACCGGTGAGCCCAGCACCTTCACGGTACGGGCGCTCGCCACGGTCGAGACCTATCGCATCAATCAGGCGATGTTCCAGGCGCTGGTTGCCCAACGCGAATCGCTGGTCGAGCCCCTTTATCGGGTGCTGAGCGATCGTCAGCAGGAGCAGCGGGCGCTGCTGGATCGCGAGGCGGAGTCCATGAAGCATCCACCACAACAGCTGGATCTGCTCGACAAGCTGATGAAGCTGTTTGGCGGCAGATAAGACAACCTCGGGCGGGGTTGTGATGACAGCTCCGCCATACGACTTCCCCCTTCATTTCCTCTCCCGCCCGGCAACCTTCACAACAGCAGCTCGGCCAGCTCTCCCAGCGCTGCCAGCTCCACGTCCGGCAACAGTTGCAGCTGTTGCCACGGTTGCCGCCGCTCGTTGAGCCAAGCGGCGCTAAAGCCGTGCAGGCGAGCCCCCAGCACATCGGTCTCGGGATGGTCCCCCACATGGAGGATCTGCTCCGCAGGCAGCTTGAGGGCGCTGCGGGTCTGCTCAAACATATCCGGTGCCGGCTTCATTCTGGCGCCCGCCCCCGCCTTGCAGACCAGCGTGAAGTAGCGATCCAACCCCGCCTGCGCCAAATCCAGATTGCCGTTGGTGATGACCACCAGCGGATAGCGTGCCGCCAGCCTGGCCAGCAGGTCATGGGTCACATCGCTCACCTCGATTTTCGAGCGCTCAGCCAGAAAGGCAGCAAAGACCTCTTCGGCCACGCGCCCGGCCTGCGCCGCCGGCATCCCACCCTCGACCATGGCGGCGCGGATGGTCTGCTGGCGCGCCAGACTGACATCGTGGCGCAGCTCGGGGGCGCCGTTCAGCACACTGCGCTTGAGTTCCAACCAGCGCGGCTTGTCGAGCATGGCAGTGGCCAGATATTCGCTGCGCAGGTGGCTCAGCATCCACTGCTCGGCCCGCGCAATGGCGGGGCCGTTGTCATAGAGGGTATCGTCGAGATCAAACGAGATGGCGGCAACCGGCTGCCAGCGGCGATAGAAGTGCATGGGCTCTCCTCTGCAACGGGGGCGCACGGCCCGTTATTCATCTTCCTGCGATTCGGGATCCCGCTTGGCCCTCGGGTGAGCGCTGTCGTAGACCTTGGCCAGATGCTGGAAGTCGAGGTGGGTGTAAATCTGGGTGGTTGACAGGTCGGCATGGCCCAGCAGCTCCTGCACCGCCCGCAGATCGCCGGAGGACTCCAGCATGTGGGTGGCAAAGCTGTGGCGCAGCTTGTGGGGATGGACATGGGCGTTGAGCGCCTGCTTGTTGCCCCAGCCATCGAGGCGGGCCTGCACCGAGCGGGCCGACAGTCGCTGCTGACGGCTGGAGACAAACAGCGCCTCACTCTCGGTGCCCGCCAGCAGCGGTCGTACCTTGAGCCACTTCTGCAGCCACTCCACCGCCATCCGGCCGATGGGCAACACCCGCTCCCGCGAGCCCTTGCCGGTCACCCTGAGCTGACGGTCGTCAAGTTTCAGATCCACCAGATTGAGCCCCACCAGCTCGGCGAGGCGCAAGCCGGAAGAGTACATCAGCTCCATGATGGCGCGATCCCGCACCGCCAGCGGATCCTGCTCATCGGTGATGTTGAGCAGCTGGTGCATCTCGTCTACATCGAGGTTCTTTGGCAGCGGCCGCCCCTGCTTGGGGGTGACGATGCCGCGGGCCGGATTGGCCACCAGCCGCCCCTGCCGCACTTGCCAGTCACAGAAGCTGCGCAGGGCAGAGACCTTGGAGGAAAGGGAACGAGGAGCAAGGCCCCCCTTGTGCATCCGGGTAACCAGAGTGCGCACCTGACTCGACTCGAGTCGGCCCCAGTCAGCCAGACCCAGCGTCACCAGCTCGGCGGTCATCGCCTCCAGATGGGCTTGATAGTTATTGCGGGTATGAGGGCTGAGTTGACGCTCGACCCTCAGGTATTCAATAAAGGCCACCAGCTGGTCCGCCAATGCTGCAGGCAGTGGCGGCGCGACAGCGGGAACCTTGGCCAGTGCTCTAGCCACGAGTCAGCTCGGGCAGTCGCAGTTGCAGCAGCCGGCCAAGCTGGCCCAGCAGCAAGGTGTCGTTGTGGGGGGTGAAGTGGCCGGGATCCGAGCTGGCGAAGGCCAGCACACCGAGATCGCCGAGCCGCATCAGGGCCACCGAGTTGACCAGCACGTCGTGACCAAACAGCGCCTGCTTCTCGCTCTGGTTCAGGCGGCCAAAGTAGTAATCCTGCCCCGGCAAACGTTGACCCAGCAGTTGCTCCAGCTGTTTGCCCTCGGCCAGAAAGCGCGCCTCGGGGCCGCTTAACTGGAACTTTTTCGGATTGAGCCAGAGCCGCAGCCCGGTCAGGCGCAGCCGCTGCACGAAGGCCTTGCCCATTACGGCACTCACCTCGAACAGGGTCTGGCAGCCATAGAGCTCGCCATAGAGGTCGGCGTAGACCCGGAAAATCCGCTCGTTCTCGCTGGCGATCCCCATCAGTTCGGTGATCTCCTGCTCCAGCTGTTCGATCCGCTCGCGCTGGCGATCCAGCTGGCGCTCGACCAGCGAGACCGAGCCTTTACGCTCGTGGGGAATGCGGATCCTGTCCAGCACGGCGGCATGGCGTTGGAAAAACTCGGGATAACGGGCCAGGTACTCCAGCACAGTGGCTTCATCCACCGATTGCTCCTGCCGTTTGAGTTCACTCATAACTTGGTTGATCCATCAGAGAAAGGGGCCGGGGCCCCGACATCATGGGCAGCGGGAGCATGGCTCCTGCTGCCTGAACCGCTATCGATCGGAATAACTGCTTTATACGTCGATCTGGCCGTCAAAGACATGCTCGGCCGGCCCGGTCATATAGACCGGCTGGCCCGGCCCTTTCCAGGCGATGGTCAGTTTGCCGCCAGGCAGGCTGACGGTGACCCGCTCCTTGAGCTTGCCCTGACTCATGCCAATGACCGCAGCCGCGCAGGCGCCGGTACCGCAGGCGAGAGTCTCGCCACAGCCCCGCTCGAACACCCGCAGCTTGATCTCGGTGGCGTTGACCATCTCCATGAAGCCGACGTTGACCCGCTCGGGAAAACGCTCGTGGCGCTCCATGATGGCACCCAGCGTCTCGACCGGCGCATCGGCGACCGAAGGCACCTCGATGACACAGTGGGGATTGCCCATGGAGACCACACCACACATCACGGTATGCTCCTGCGCCCGCAGCAGATAGGTTTTCTCTGCCTTCTGGGCCCGGAACGGGATCTTGCCCGGCTCAAACTGGGGAACCCCCATATTGACCGTGACCTGATTCTCCCCCTCCAGCTGCAATACGATGCGACCGCGCGCCGTGCTGACCGCGATGCGATCCCGGTTGATCAACCCCTTGAGACGCACGAAACGGGCGAAACAGCGGGCGCCATTGCCGCACTGCTCCACCTCGCTGCCATCGGCATTGAAGATACGGTAGTGAAAATCGAGCTCGGGGTCATAGGGGGGCTCCACCAGCAGCAGCTGGTCAAAACCGACCCCGAAGTGGCGATCCGCCAGCTTCTTGATGACGTCGTTGCTGAAAAAGATCTTCTGGGTGACACCGTCCACCACCATGAAGTCGTTTCCCAGCCCGTGCATCTTGGAAAAATCTATCAACATCGTGCGTTCCTGTTTTTGGGCGCGCGCTCAAGGCACTTTTAAAGGCAGCTTAAGGCAGCAAGTGCTCACCGCGCCAGAGATCGGTCAACTGCTCGCGCTCTCTGATGAGGAACGATTGCGTACCGTCCACCAGCACTTCGGCGGCACGGGGACGGGTGTTGTAGTTGGATGACATGGTAAAACCGTAGGCTCCGGCCGAGCGCACCGCCAGCAGCGAACCCTCGGCGATTTCCAGAGTGCGCTCCTTGCCGAGGAAGTCTCCGGTCTCGCACACCGGCCCCACCACGTCATAGAGCGCAGGGGGATGGCCGGCACGGCTATCCACCTCGATGATGTTCATCCAGGCGCCATAGAGCGAAGGGCGCAGCATGTCGTTCATGCCGGCATCGATCAGCGCGAAGTTGCGGGTCTCGCCCGGCTTCAGATACTCGACCCGGGTCAGCAGCACGCCGGCATTGGCGACGATGGCGCGGCCCGGTTCGAACAGCAGGGTCAGATCCCGGCCCGCCAGCTTCTGCTTGAGCGCTTCGGCATACTCGGTCGGATGGGGTGGCTGCTCTGAACCATAGTTGACCCCAAGGCCGCCCCCCACATCCAGATGATGAATATGAATCCCTTCCGCCGCCAGACCGTCGATCAGCCGCAGCAGCTTGTCAGCCGCTTCCATAAAGGGATTCAATTCAGTGAGTTGCGAGCCGATATGGCAATCCACCCCGACGATCTCGATATGTTCCATCGCCGCCGCCTTGCGATAGATGGCGGGGGCCAGCTCGATGGGAATGCCGAACTTGTTCTGCTTGAGGCCAGTGGAAATATAAGGATGGGTACCGGCATCAATATCCGGATTGACCCGCACCGACACCGGCGCCTTCTTGTCCATGCTGCCCGCCACCCGGTTGAGGCGCTCCAGCTCGGCTTCCGACTCCAGATTGAAGCAGAGGATCTCTTTTTCCAGCGCGAGGCGCATCTCGGCCTCGCTCTTGGCCACCCCGGAGAAGACCACTTTGCGCGGATCACCACCCGCCGCCAGCACCCGTGACAACTCGCCACCGGAGACAATGTCAAACCCTGACCCCAGTCGGGCCAGCAGGTTGAGCAGCGCCAGGTTGGAGTTGGCCTTGACCGCATAGCAGATCAGGTGGGGAATATCGCCCGCGGCCTTGTCAAAGGCGTGCCAGTGACGTTCGAGGGTGGCCCGGGAGTAGACATAAAGCGGGGTACCGTACTGCTCGGCAAGCTGTTGCAGCGAGGTTTGCTCGGCCTGAAGCTGGCCGTCGGCGTCGTAGTTAAAGTGATCCAAGGGGGCGGTTCCTTCCTAGAATGGGTGCGGCATTATTGCGGCGCGGCCTCGTTGGTTGCCGCAGGGGTCGCAGGCTGTGCCGCTTGCGGTGTACTCTGGCTCTGGGGTTGCTCGGGGGGCGGCATGTAGAGCGGCCCCTTCAGACCGCAGGCGGCCAACCCGAGGGAAAGAAGAGTAGCAAGCAGACACTTGGTGAACTGGGTAATCATAATGGTTCGCTGCGAAAAAAATTTTGGCCCTCTATAATCGCACTCACATTGTTAAAAGCAACAGGATAAACCGATGAAGGATCACGAGTATCACGCCCTGACCGACGCCTTTTTCCAGTATGTGGAGGACACGCTCGACGAGGGGTATCCGGATATCGACTGCGAGCGCAACGGGGGTGTCCTGACCCTCGTGTTCGAGAACAAGACCAAGGTCATCATCAACAAGCAGGAGCCGCTGCACCAGATTTGGGTCGCCACCCGCGAGAACGGCTTCCACTTCGAACTGCAGGGTGAAACCTGGATCGACAACCGTTTCGGCCATGAGCTCAAGGCTCTGCTGAGCAAGTCCTGCACCGCTCAAGCTGGTGAACCCGTGGTATTCCCATGATTGACCTCCATCCACAGGGCGCCCGTCACGCAGTGATCTGGCTGCACGGGCTGGGGGATTCAGGCGCCGGCCTGGCCCCGCTGGTGGATGCGCTGGATCTGCCCGCCGACTTGCCGGTGCGTCACCTGCTGCCGGATGCCCCGGAGCGCCCCATCACCATCAACATGGGCTACAAGATGCGCGGCTGGTACGACATCAAAAGCTTCGAGGATCCCGCCGAGCGGGCCGTGGAGTCCCATGTCCGTGAATCGGCCAGCCAGATCAGCGCCCTGCTGGATCAGCTGGTCGCCGAAGGGTTTGCCCCCGAGCATATTGTGCTGGCCGGTTTCTCTCAGGGCGGGGTGATTGCCTCCTTCACCGCGCTGCGCTATCAGGCACAGCTGGCAGGTCTGCTCTGCATGTCCACCTATCTGGCCGCCCCCGACAAGCTGGCAGATGAAATGAGCGAGGCCGCTCGCTCCCTGCCCATCTGCTACATGCATGGCATCTATGACGATGTGGTGAGCCTGTCGCTCGGTTGGGATGCCAAGAACCGGCTGGAAGAGATGGGGCTCGCCCCGGAGTGGCACGAATACCCGATGCGCCACGAGATCTGCCGCCCTCAGCTGGGCGACATTCGTAGCTGGCTGCTGGCCCGCCTCGGCGCCTGAGCAACCGCAAAAGCAAACGGCCTGCAACTGCAGGCCGTTTTTATTGGCTCTGTCCCAATTACGTGTTGAAAGGCTAATCTTGAAGTAGGCCATTACCT
>CAMFLW010000092.1 GCA_945957575.1 uncultured Aeromonas sp.
TTTTTATTTGCTGGCGATGCAAGCAGCACACACTGTAACCCCCATCGGGAGTGAGTCAGCAAGCCAAAACAAAGCGGCTGCCATTGGCAGCCGCTTTTTCTATCTGGTCATCGGGCAGATCAGGCGATCCGTTCGATACGGGCCATGTAGAAACCGTCGAAGCCGGTTTCGGACGGGCTCACGGTGTGATCGTCACGCAGACGGAAGTTCTCGTTGGCCGCGAGGAACTTGTCCACCTGCTGGCGATTCTCCTGAGGCAGGATGGAGCAGGTTGCATAGACCAGCAGACCGCCCACCTTCACCATCTGGCTGTAACGCTGCAGGATCTCTTCTTGCAGCGCGACCAGTACCGGCAGACGCTCGGCGGTATCACGCCACTTGGCATCCGGATTGCGCTTGAGTACGCCCAGACCGGAGCAGGGGACGTCCAGCAGTACGCGGTCGGCGCTCTCTTTGAGGCGCTTGACTGTCTTGCTGCTGGTGATGACCCGGGTCTCCACGTTGTGGGCACCGGCGCGACGGGCGCGCTGCTTTAGGTTCTCCAGCTTCCACTCTTCTACATCCATCGCCAGCAGACGGCCTCTGCCCTGCATCATGGCAGCGATATGCAGGGTCTTGCCACCGGCACCGGCGCAGGCGTCGATGACGCGCATGCCGGGGCTCACTTCCAGCGCAGCAGCAACCAGTTGGGAGCCTGCGTCCTGTTGTTCGAAGCAACCGTCGGCAAACGCCTTGGTGCGGAACAGGGCTGCGTCGGAGGTGACCTGCAGGGCTGTCTCTACTCCTTCAACCGGGAGGGTGGTGACCTGCTCTTTGGCCAGAATGGCTTGCAGCTCATCACGGCTGCACTTGAGGGTGTTGACCCGCAGGTAGCGCTTGGGCATCCAGGCCAGGGCGGCACGCTCGGCAGGCCAGGCTTCACCCAGCTGCTCGCTACCCAGTTTCTCCAGCCAGCTCGGGCAACCATCCATCAGCACCGGGTTCTTCTTCGCTTCGGTCAGACGGCGGCGGAACGCCTCTTCATTGAAGCGATCCAGGGTCGGATGATTGGGTTGAGCTATCTTGTGAAAAGCGTGCCAGCTGTGCAGCAACGGCCAGACATTCTTCTCGGCCTGACGCACCTGAATGCCGGTGAGGAAGCAGTAGAGGCTGAGACGACGCAGCAGGTCGCCGGTGACCAGGGCAATCCTTGCCTGTTCTTGCGGTTTGAGTTCGATGCCGGAGAAGTGACGGGCATAGGCGCGGTCGAGGGTAAGACCCTGACCGAGTACATCGTCAACAATGGCAACGACCAGATCCCCGAAACGGGGCAACAGTGGGGATTTGAGCATGAGATTAACCTTGGCCAGATAAAGATGAGCCGCACCTTTGTGAAGAGGGGCAGTTCTAAAATTGACAAATCCGCGCAATGATAGGGGTTAGACGGGGTTGGCGCAACACTCCCCACTCGGGAATGGTGGAAAGGGTGGCTGCAGCGTTCTATTAGATGTGGCCGAATAAAAATAAAGAACAGGCCGCAATTCAGGCGATTGCATTAATACAAGGACTAAGAACAATGCATGTGACGAAATACTCCAGGGTGGCCTTGCTGATGGCCAGTATGCTGGGCTCAACCAGCCCGATGGCCAGCGAATGGGACACGGTGGCCGCCAGAGCAACAGCAGACGAGGGTTATGAGGTGCGGGCCCATCAGTTTCGGGTTGCCAAGGTGCCGCTCGACTATTTTGCCAGACTGCAAGCCGGGGCGAGTGAGCTGACCCTGCCGCTGCCCGATGGGGGGGAGGTCACCTTTGCTCTGGAAGCCTACGACTTGCTGCCTGCAGATCTCGCCGCCAAGTATCCGCAGATCCACACCTTCAAGGGTCACAACCCGGCGAATCCGATAGAGACGGGACGCTTCGATCTGGGGCCGCAAGGTTTCCACGCCATGTTCAGCCATCAGGGCAAGATGGTGTTTGTCGATCCGCTGCGCAATGCCGAAGGGTATGCCGTCTATTACCAGCAGGATGCCCATAGTCGGCTGGAAGATGAGGCGGACAAGATCATTGGTTCGCAGATCAGCAAGCGGGTGCGCAAAGTGCAAGTGGATGGCAATGTCCGCAAGCAATATACCATCGCCATTTCGACGACGGGGGAATTTACCCGCTACCACGGTGGTTCCAAAGTGCTCACCCTGGCAGCCATCACCACCTTGCTCAGCCGGCTCAATCAGGTCTATCAACGGGATGTGGGCGCCGAATTCGTGCTGGCCAGTGGTAACGACAACCTGATCTTTACCGATCCTGCCAGCGATCCGTTCGCCAATGATGATACGGATGCTGATACCAATATCGGGGTACAAGCGGATTATTTTGTTAATAAAGGTTTGATAGGCAATTTTGATATCGGCCATGTACTGAATACCGGCGGTGGCGGGCTGGCCGGTTTGGCTGTGCTCTGTACCAACCAGAAGTCGAGCGGGATGTCGGGCTCACCCACGCCAGTGGGGGATGCCTTTTTCGTTGACTATGTGGCCCATGAAATTGGCCACCAGTTCGGTGCCGACCATACCTTTAACGGTACCACTGACAGTTGCGGTGGCGGCAACAGGGCTGATATGCAGGCATATGAACCGGGCAGTGGCAGCTCCATCATGGCCTATGCCGGCATTTGTGGTGACGAGAATATTCAGGCCAATAGTGACCCTTACTTCCACAGCAAGTCTATCGAACAGATGCGGGCGCACATGGCGACCGTATCGACTTGCGGAACCACGCTCCCGTTGAGCAATAATGCCCCGCAGGCTGCAGCAGGGGGGGACTATGTGATCCCTGCCAATACGGCCTTTATGTTAAAAGGGGCTGGTGGAGATCTGGATAATGATTCTCTGCTCTACAACTGGGAGCAGATCGATCTGGGTACTGAATCGAGCAGTGCCGCCACCATGGTTGACGATGGCTCCCGGCCGCTGTTTCGTTTTGTCTCTCCCACCAGCTCTCCCGAGCGGATTTTGCCAAGCTTGCCATCGTTGCTCTCCGGTACTCTCGCCAAAGGAGAGGCCTGGCCGACGACCAACCGGGATCTCAATTTCAGACTGACGGTGCGTGATGGTCAGGGTGGCGTTGCCAGTGATGACATGAGAGTGCAAGTGATCAATACCGGTGCGGCATTTCGCATCACCAACCCGTTTTACGGGGTGACTCTCACTCCGGGGGCCAGTCAGGCAGTGGCATGGGATGTGGCGGGCACAACTGTGGCGCCGATCAGTTGCAGCAAGGTGGATATCTCGCTGACCCAGGATGAGGGCGTAAGCTGGACAATGCTTGCCGCCGGACAACCCAACAGCGGCTCGGCCACCGTGACCCTGCCGGGCAACCTCAGCAGCAGCGTCAGGTTGAAAGTGGCTTGCAGCGACAACATCTTCTTTGCCATCAGCCCCCTCAAACTGCCTTTGGTGCAAGGTGGCTCTAATTCAGGTGGCGGTGGTGGTGGCGGGTCGCTCGGATGGTGGACCCTGGCACTGGTGCTGCTCGGCTGGCAACGGAGGCGCCCATGAGGGGAATCCCTCTGTTGCTGCTTGCCATGCTTGGCGGCTGCCAGGTCGATGCCAGCACGCTGGAACAGGAGGTGGGTGCAAACCTCGCCAGGCAGGATTACCGTCTCATCGTGATCGCCGGGCGGGGAGAGTTCGCCCCCGGCATCGCAGCCGAGCAGCAGGCAGAGGCCAAGGGACGCTGCGGCGTGCGTTATCTTGATGGGCTGGGTGATGTAATAAGACCCGGACAGAAAGAGGCACATGCCAGGCTCAGCGCTTACGCCAGCGAGTATAACCAGCTCATGGTGACTCATTGCCCATTGAAATCTGCAGTCCCTAACCAGTGATGACCATGTCGTGAATTACCAGCGGGGAGGCAACAGCCTCCCCGCTGTGGTATGGCTTGTCACTGGCAGGTGGGCAGCGCACAATGCCTGCAATCATTCTCTTGATGGTCGTGGAACCATTATTTATTTGAAGGAAAATCAAGATGATGGATGTTGCTGATCTGCGCCGTGAATACTGCCGTGGCGGGCTGCACCGGGCCGATCTGCCGGCCGAGCCGCTAGTGCTGTTTGAGAAGTGGTTGGCGCAGGCTTGTGAGGCCAAACTGACCGATCCCACAGCCATGGTGGTGGCGACGGTGGATGCCGATGGTCAGCCCTGGCAGCGCACCGTGCTGCTCAAGCACTACGACACCCAGGGGATGGTCTTTTACACCAACATGGGTAGCCGCAAGGCGCAGCAGTTGGAAGCCAATCCCCCTATCAGCCTGCTCTTCCCCTGGCACACGCTGGACAGACAGGTGCATGTGACCGGTCGGGTGGAGAAGATGAGCACCTTCGAGGTGATGAAGTATTTCCACAGCCGTCCCAAGGATAGCCAGATTGCTGCCTGGGTCTCCAAGCAGTCGACCCGCATCTCGGCCCGCGGCGTGCTGGAGGCCAAGTTCCTCGAGCTCAAGCAGAAGTTTGCCAATGGCGAAGTGCCGCTGCCGAGCTTTTGGGGCGGATTCCGGGTGCGGATCGACACGGTTGAATTCTGGCAGGGGGGCGAGCACCGGCTGCACGACCGCTTCTACTACACCCGCGACGGGGATGGCTGGCATATCGAGCGTCTGGCTCCCTGAGCGCGCTGTTCAAATCTGTTTTCACAAGGAGTGTGTATGCGTTTGTATGGTGATCTGCGTTCCGGCAACTGTTACAAGGTGTGGCTGCTGGCCCGCTGGCTGGCGCTGCCCCTTGAGTGGGTAGAGGTGGATATTCAGGCGGGGGATACCCGTACCCCCGCATTTTTGGCCATGAACCCCAACGGCAAGATCCCGGTGCTGGAGATTGGCCAGGGCGATGCGCTGGCGGAATCCAATGCCATCCTCTTCTATCTGGCGCAAGGTAGCACCTTGTGGCCCACCGATCCGCGCCAGCAGGCCGAGGTGCTCAAGTGGATGTTCTTCGAGCAATACAGCCATGAGCCCTACATCGCGGTGGCCCGCTTTATCGTTCACTATCTCGGCCGCCCCGAGTCGCAGGAGGCGCGTCTCGACGGGCTGAAAGCCGGTGGCGAAAAGGCGCTGGCGGTGATGGAGCAGCAGCTGAAACAGAGCCCCTACCTGTGCGGTGATGCCCCGACCATCGCCGATATCGCCCTTTATGCCTACACCCATGTGGCAGAGGAGGGGATCTTCTCCCTGCAGGGATGGCCGGCCATTCGCGGCTGGATCGCCCGTATCGAAGCCCACCCCCGTCACTTGACGCTGCCTGCAGCCTGTCAGGCCAGCTGATGGAACTGCTGATCGAGGCGACTCTGTGGCAACCGCAGTGGACTGCGCTGTTGCAGTACTGGCAGCAGCAGGGTCATCGCTGGCAACTGCTACTGGGCAAAGAGGCGGCCACCGCCCTCGATCAAACCGATGCTCCCTGGGCGAGCAGCCCTCCTGACGGGGTGCTCTGTCCGGGGGCTCTGCTGGCCGCCTGGCTCGATGGGGATCTGCTGGCGGATTTTCATGTTGATCCCAGCAGCCAGATCCTGATCAGCGCCTCCACCTCGCTGCTGACCCTCGCCAGGGAGCAGGGGGTGTTGACCCTTGGCCCTGTGGGGGCCGATTTGCCGCTCACCCCCGAGGCCGATTTGGGCGCCGTGCTCAATCGCCTGCTGGCGCGCCGCGTGACGGTGCCACCCCTGGCTGAGGGGCATTCGCTAGCAGGCGTCGTGCTGCGACCACTGCAGGCCGATGATGAGTGCGAGATCGTGCGCTACTGCAGCGACGAGGCGCTGGCGCGCTATACCCTCAATATTCCTCACCCCTATCCGCCGGAGGGGGCCCGCGACTGGCTGGCGCTCAGCTGGCGCAAGGCGGCGCTTGGCCTTGGCTGGAGCTGGGCCATCACCTTGCCAGAGGAGCAAGGGACGGTGCTGGTCGGGGTGATCTCCCTGCACTGGAATGGCGAACTGGCCTGGTGGGTGGGTGTGCCCTGGCAGAATCGCGGTCTGGCGACCCGGGCGGCCAGCTTGGTCAAGGGGTTTGCCTTTGACCAACTGCAACTGCCGGCGCTGACGGCTCGCCATATGCCAGACAATTTAGCCTCCGGCCGGGTGATGGCAAAAGTGGGCATGCACTATCGCGGGCGGCGCCATATCAGCGGTCGTCAGCCGTGCGAGGTGAGCTACTGGCGGCTGGATCGCGCTCCCTCCTTGCCCAATCCCTTGCCCGAGAAAATTTACCGCTGGCTGGCAGATGAGCGGATCGCCGTAGTGATCCTGCGCGCTCCTGCCACGGCCAATCGGCAGAGTGCCAATGGCAAGTTGGCCATCTCGCTCTTTGTGGATGAGAGGGTCGCGGGGGAGGAGCCCTGCTCTCTGCACTGCCCGCCGCATCTTGAGCGGTTGCTGGCGCTGCACTGTTACCCCGTCGATCTGCTGGAGCAGGCCGAACCGGAGCAGTTGTCCCATCTTGGTGGCGTCTTGCTGAAAGACAGGGATGAACAGGGGCTGGCGTGGCTGCTGCAACTGGCTGCGCTGCAGCGGCAGGGGCCAGAGCTGCTCAGCCGTGAGGATCGTGTATCACGGCTCCACTGGTTCAACCAATTGATGGTGCAGGCGCTGGGCTGCAACGGTGACTCGCCGCAGATACGCTATCAGCAGTTACGGCTGCTGGTGGAGCTGCCGGAGCTGGTCGATGAGCTGGATGGCTGTTGGCATCAAACGCCCGAACTGACCTTTGAGCGGTTGGCGCGGGAGGCTCCAGCCCTCTGGCTTGCCTACCGCGAGGCGATGAACAGGGTCACCCTGGCTACGCTAACCGCCTTGCAGCAGCAGTTTGCTGCTCGTTTTCCTGAGTGCACCCTCCCATTTTTGGACAAAGGTACTCAGAATGACCAGCCGTTGTGTGGAATAATGCCCGCTCTGCTGTACGAGGAGTAATACCTGATGTTGAGAACCGAGCGCCCCGGTGACATGTTGCCGGTCTATGAGCTGCTGAGTGCCGCCTTCGGTCGTTCCGATGAGGCCGAACTGGTCAACCGCCTGCGCGAATGTGGCGCTGCCGTAGTGACCATGGTCGAAGAGGAAGAGTACGAGTTCATGGGGCACCTGATGCTAAGCCCGATCACCATTAACGGCATGGAAGGGCCCTGGCTCGGTCTGGCGCCGGTCGCGGTTCATCCCGACTGGCAAGGTCAGGGAATTGGCTCGGATCTGATCCGTGAAGGGCTTGATACGGCGCTCGAGATGGACTGGAAAGGGGTAGTGGTACTCGGGGATCCGGCCTACTACAGCCGTTTCGGTTTCCGCCCGGCCAGCGAGTTTGGCCTGCACTGCATCTATGAGGTACCTGCCGACTGCTTTATGGCGATGGAGCTGCAGGAAGGTGGTTTTGCGGCTGTGCAGGGTGAGGTGCTCTACCACCCCCTGTTTGATGAACTGCCTGACGAAGCACCGAGCGAGGGATGAATCGTCGATATCTCTGAAAAAGGCGCCATAAGGCGCCTTTTGTCGTTCCGTCATCGCAGGATCAGTTGAAGAACCAGTACCCGCGGTTGACCAGACGGGTCAGCAGCTGCAGGAAACCGGCCTGATCGGCCAGCTCCACCATGTCGGCCTGAGTGATGATGTCCTTGTCGCACAACAGCGAAATAGCGGCGGGATCGATGCTTGGCAGAGTCCAGGCTTCACCATCGATATAGCACTGATGGCTCTCGCCGCTGAACCAGACGCTGCGCAGGCCCGGCACCTTGATGGCGGGCTCGCCCTGGGTCAGCAGGTCGGCTACCTCCTCGGCGCTGTAGTCCGGCTCGACCGGATTGACGTCCAGATCGTGCTTGGCCTCGGAGATCATGGTGCCGAACCACTCCTTGAACAGGGTCTCGTCATCGAGGGCCTGTTGCATCAGCTCGCGCAGACGGTGCAGCTCGTGGGGCTGGATCTCGCCGTGACGGGAACGGGGCTTGAGGTCGGCATCGCCGTAACGCTCGGTACGCACCTCGTTGTCGATCAGGTGATCGGCAAAGGAGGAGATAAGCGCCTTGGCATCCGGCGCGCGGAAGCCCACCGAGAAGTTCATGGAGGGCTCGATGGCGTAGCCTTCATGGGGGAATCCGGGCGGAATGTAGAGGATGTCGCCCGGCTCCATGATGACGTCGATGATCGCCTCGAACGGCTCGCAGTGCAGCAGGGCTGCGTGGGCGGCAAACTCGTTGAGGGGCTTGGCATCGCCAACCCGCCAGTGACGCTTGCCGATACCCTGGGTGATGAACACGTCGTAGTTGTCGATGTGGGGGCCGACACCTGCGTGCGGGGTGGAGAAGCTCACCATCACATCGTCAAAGCGCCAGCCCGGAATGAACTGGAACGGCACCGCCAGCTCGTTCACCTCGGGGGCCCAGTGGTTGCATGCCTGTACCAGAATGGTCCAGTTCTCTTCGCCCAGATGGTCATAGGATTCGAAGGGACCGTGGGCCGCATCCCACTTGCCGTCGAAACGGGTGACCAGACGGGACTCTACCACCTCTTCCATGGCTAGACCCGCCAGCTCGTCCGGGCTGATGGGATCCTGAAAGTCTTTGAAGCCGCCCTTGATAAGGAGCGGGCGCTTCTGCCAGTAGTGCTCGAGGAAGTGAGCGATATCCAGATTGAGTTCGTACATAGATCTTCTCGTCAAAGGGTTCGACAAAGGTCAGGAGAGGTCTTGCCAGAGGCGGCTGCCGGCCTCGGGCAAGCCCTCTTGCAAACCGTGTATAGGGTGCCACATAAAATAACCGGGGCCCTGTTGCAGATCATGCACAGGGCCCCGGTGGTGTTACTTATCCGCTTATTTCAGCAGATCGACCAGACGCTGGGCGTCGCCGATGTAGTTGGCCGGGGTCAGCTTCTTCAGCTCAACCTTGACCGCTTCCGGCAGCTCCAGGGTGTCGATAAAGGTGCGCATCCCTTCGGCATCGACGCGGCGGCCACGGGTCAGCTCTTTGAGCTTCTCGTAGGGCTTCTCGATACCGTAGCGGCGCATCACGGTCTGGATCGGCTCGGCCAGCACTTCCCAGTTGGCATCCAGATCGGCGGCCATGGCGGCGTCGTTGGCTTCCAGCTTGGAGATACCCTTGAGGGTGGACTGATAGGCGATAAGGGAATAGCCGATGGCAACGCCCAGATTGCGCAGCACGGTCGAGTCGGTCAGATCACGCTGCCAGCGGGAGATGGGCAGCTTGCTCGCCAGATGCTGGAACACGGCGTTGGCCAGACCCAGATTGCCTTCGGAGTTCTCGAAGTCGATGGGGTTGACCTTGTGCGGCATGGTGGAGGAGCCGATTTCGCCAGCGATGGTGCGCTGCTTGAAGTGACCCAGGGAGATGTAACCCCACACATCGCGGTCGAAGTCGATCAGGATGGTGTTGAAGCGGGCCATGGCATCGAACAGCTCGGCGATATAGTCGTGCGGTTCGATCTGGGTGGTGTAGGGGTTCCAGGTCAGACCCAGGGAGGTCACGAACTCCTCGGAGAACTGGTGCCAGTCAACTTCCGGATAGGCGCTGATGTGGGCGTTGTAGTTGCCGACTGCGCCGTTGATCTTGCCGAGGATCTCCACCGCCATGATCTGCTTGTACTGGCGCTCCAGACGGTAGGCGACGTTGGCCATCTCCTTGCCCATGGTGCTCGGGGTCGCCGGCTGGCCGTGGGTGCGGGAGAGCAGCGGCATATCGCGGTACTCATGAGCCAGACGCTTGATCTCGCCGATCAGCTTCTCGCAATAAGGCTTGATGACCTCTTCGCGGGCGGTTTTCAGCATCAGACCGTGGGAGTTGTTGTTGATGTCTTCCGAGGTGCAGGCGAAGTGGATGAACTCGCTGACAGCCGCCAGCTCCGGGTTCACTTCGACTTTCTCTTTGAGGAAGTACTCCACCGCTTTCACATCATGGTTGGTGGTGCGCTCGATCTGTTTGATGCGGGCGGCGTCGCTCTCGTTGAAGTTGCTGACGATGCCGTCGAGCAGGGCGTTGGCGGCCGCGCTCAGGGCAGGGACTTCCGGGATCCCGGCGTGGCTGGCCAGTTTCTGCAACCAGCGAACCTCGACTTCAACGCGAAAACGCAGCAGGCCGAATTCGGAGAAGATAGGGCGCAGGGCATCGGCCTTGTCGCCATAACGACCGTCAATCGGGGAAACAGCAGTCAGCGCGGACAGCTCCATGGGGTGAACTCCTGATGATTGGTGTGGGGGATCCGTATTCACTTGCGCGCCGGTCGGGGTGTATCAAGGCTGATGTGCGGCTGTTCACCTTGTCCTCCCGCCTGCGCGCAAGCCAATGATTAGTAACGCTTGGCCAGTTCCACCATCTTCTTGCGAGCGAAGATGATCTGGGTGCGGCTGCCACCGAGCTGGCGCCACAGCACCACGGCGCGGATGCCTGCCAGCAGCAGGGCGCGCACCTTGTGCTGCACCAGCGGCTGCTGCAGGAACAGCGGGGTGCCGGCTACCTGAATGCGCGGCCCGATGGGGCTGATAAGATCGCTGTAGATGCTCGCCATGTTGGCCAGGATCTGCTCGTCGAGCAGATCGAAGTGCTGTTGCTGGCGACCGATCTGGCTGATCCGCTCACCCAGCATGTTGAGAATGTCTTTGCGCTTGGCCAGCTTGCGCTCCAGCGCAATCAGGCTCACCACATAGCGGGTCAGCTCGGCATTCTTCTGGCTGCCGTCGGCTCCCAGCTGCTCGACCAGCGCGCGGTAACCGTCGCGAATGGCCAGATGGGTGTTGTTGAACACCTCGAGCGGGTGGCTCGGATTGGTCACCAGAATGCTGGAGAGGCTCTCGCGCAGGGCGGCCTCGTCACAGCTGCCGTCGCGGGCCACCTTCTGGACCAGCGCGGCCGCCTGGCAGATGCCGGCAAAGGCCATGGTTCTGTCTTGGAATTTATCGCTCACGTATGCTGCCTTCTGCTATTGGCTCAAACCGGATGGCTGAAACGCTGTTCGATGATGCCGCCGCCCAGACACACTTCCCCGTCGTAGAAGACGGCGGATTGGCCCGGGGTTACCGCAGCCTGCTTCTCGTCGAAGATGACCCGGATGGTCTCGTCGTCGATGGGCTGGATCAGGCAGGGAATATCCTGCTGGCGGTAGCGGGTCTTGACGGTGCAGCGACGCGGCTCGCGGATCGGGGTGCGATCCACCCAGTGCAATTGGCTGGCAATCAAACCATCGGAGTAGAGGCGGGGATGTTCGCCCTGCGCCACCACCAGCACGTTGCGTTCGACCTCTTTGTCGACCACATACCAGGCCTCTTCGGTGGCATCTTTGCGACCACCGATACCGAGCCCCTTGCGCTGGCCCAGGGTGTGATACATCAGACCCTGATGCTCGCCGATCACCTTGCCATCCACGGTCTCGATCTTACCGGGCTGGGCGGGCAGGAACTTGGCCAGGAAGTCCTTGAACTTGCGCTCGCCGATAAAGCAGATACCGGTGGAGTCTTTCTTCTTGGCGGTGATGAGATCCAGCTGCTCGGCGATGCGGC
>CAMFLW010000093.1 GCA_945957575.1 uncultured Aeromonas sp.
TAAGAACAGAAATATTGATAAGGCCCTGATAACTCAGGGTCTTTCTTTATGTAGCCAAGGCTGAACCACTCAGCCCGAAAGAGATATGACGCTTTATAGCAGCCTCCGCTACAACCGTTATAGTGATGGTTATTCTCGACAGAAGCGCTTTGTGAGAGGTGCAATGCAGCTGATCACCCCTTTCTTGCTACTGCTGGTCAGTTTGCAGCCCGGCCAGTTGCTGGCCAAGCCGCTCCGGATAGGGGTCAGCTTTGCCATCCCCCCTTATGTCATAGAAAGTAATCACAGTGGCATTGAGCTGGATCTGCTGAAAGAGGCGTTCGCCGGTAGCAGCTATGAGCTCAGCTTTGAATTTCTGCCGCTGGAGCGCACCTTCCGCCTGTTCGAGTCCGGAAAGCTGGATGCCATCATCAATGTCAAACCCGGTATGGTTGATCCCCAGGTTCTGACCCAGCCCGTTATCACCTTCCATAACCGGATCTTCACCCTGCACAGCACCCACATCAGTACCCTGGACGATCTGCATTCAAAACGAGTCACCGCCTTTCAACGGGCAAGGATCATTCTGGGAGGAGCATTCGCCGCCATGGCCAACCAGAATCCCCACTATGAGGAGGTAGCCAAGCAACAGGTGCAGGTACATCAGCTGATGCGCGGCAGGGTCGATGCCGTGGTACTGGAGGAGCGGGTGTTCTACTACTACCTGGACCAGCTGATTGCCACCGCCCAGGCTGGCGAGCACTACGAACACCATCAGGTCAGGCAAGCAGATCTCTTCCCGCCCACCGTCTATCACTTTGCCTTCCGGGCGGCCGATGCCCGCAATCTGTTTGATGAGCGCCTTGAGGCGATGCGCCAGGATGGCCGTTATCACCAGATTTTCGCGGCTTACGGCGCCACGCCGTAAGCCACAAACATAAAAGCCAGCCGGTAAGGGCTGGCTTTGTACTGGCTCCGAAGGAACAGCAGTAAGGGAGCGTTACTTCATTGCGCTGCCGTTTTTCAGTTCTGCTTTCTGACGTTTGGCTTCGCGTTTCTCTTTCAGTGACATCTGCGGTTTTTTCTTGGCATCTTTGCCGTTGTGATGTTCTTTGTTACTCATCATCAAACTCCAAAAATGTTACCCAGACAGTTGGTTCCTCAAGGGAGCCAGCATGTCATCCGAATCATCAACTTCAGTACGCTATATGCGATGGCACCTGACCATCACCAGACCCAGCATACCCCCCATATGCGTCCGGATCCAGCCTCATTCTCCGTCTCATAAAGCCCCTGTTCCAGCCAGGGGAATAGGGCCTATATGAAAGACCAAAAAAGAGTTATTCGCATTATTAAATGTTGCTCCACTGATATTCTCAGAACAACCTCATGAAATATGGGTGAGTAATAAGACCAGGCAGAGAAGCAACTCCCTTATTAATATTCAATGCATTTAAGCGCCACAATTTTAATAAGCATTCTCAATATCACCGGAAACATGAAGTTACAAGCCTGAATAGGTTATTTCCGAACAACTCGATATAATGGTCGGCCACATCGGAAAGTCAGCTATTTATTCAGGAAATAGTCTCATGAGCAGAAAAACCAGAGCAGCCATGGTATCGGTCTGTTCCAATATCAGCCTGATCACCATGAAACTGGTAGCCGGATTTGCCAGCGGCTCGGTCAGTATCATCTCGGAGGCCATCCACTCCGCCATGGATCTGGTGGCCGCCCTGATCGCCCTGTTCGCCGTGAAAAAGTCCGATCTGCCTCCCGATGATCGCCACCCCTATGGTCACGACAAGATAGAGAACGTCTCCGGCGTCATCGAAGCACTGCTGATCCTGCTCGCCGCGGGCTGGATCATCTTAGAAGCCATCGACAAGCTGATCACCCCCAGCCCCATTGAAAGCATCGGCTGGGGTGTGCTGGTGATGGTGATCTCGGCGCTGGTCAACAGCGGCGTCTCGGCCTACCTCTACAAGGTGGCCCGGGAAGAGGAGTCGGTTGCACTGGCGGCTGACGCTCTGCATCTCAAGGCGGATGTGCTCACCTCTGCCGGTGTTGCGGTCGGCCTTGGCGGGATCTGGCTGGCCGGTCTGTTTGGCCACTCTCTCGCCATACTCGACCCGCTGGTCGCCATCGGGGTTGCCCTGTTTATCGTCAGAGAGGCGATCGGCATGCTCAACGAGGCCTTCCAGCCCCTGATCGACGAAAGCATGAGCCCGGAAGAGCTGGCGATGACCAGCCGCATCATCACCGAATGCTGTCCGAGCGCCAGCGGCTTCCACGACCTGCGCAGTCGCCGTGCCGGACGCCGCCGCCATATCGACTTTCACCTCACCCTGCCGCCCGAGATGAGCATTGGTGAAGCCCACGATATCTGCGACCGGATCGAGCACGCCATCATGGCGGAGCTGCCCCACGCCATCGTGCTGATCCATGTCGAACCGGATGAGGCACTGACAGAGGCGCAGCTCACTCTCGGCTGAAATGCGGCAAACGGACAGGAAAAGGCGTCGAACATCCGGCGAAGTCACACAATCGAGTCTTTGTTCGGCATAACGGCGATTGCATGGGGGCGTGATATGACAACTGTGTTAGGGTGGCTGACACCCTGCCGTAGGAGCGCACCATGAAAAAGCTGGAAATGAAAGATCTGACCGAGGCCGAAAAAGCCGAGATAGCCCTGATGCTGCAAAAGGCGCAAGCCAATGCCGATCACCAGCTGACCAATGGCGAGCGGAACAAGATCCGCGAAGAGGGACGCCTGAAGATTGTGGCCGACCGCGCAGAAGCGGCCAAGGCAGCCTCCAAGCTGGCGCGGGAGAAAGCCAAAGAACGCGCCAAGAATCAGACCTTGCCGGAGACGTTCAGCTGGATAGATTCGGTCAGTAACAAATTTCGCAGCAAACGCTGAGCAATCCGGATTCTGATACAAGAGCCGCCTCGCCCTGTGCGAGGCGGTTTTTTTGTGTCTCGCGAGAGACTGATAATCCCCAAACGGGAATGTTATTTTTGATCCCACCAGAAACCGTCGTTTTACGTCGTTACTTTGCTTGCCACACCATCCCGGGAAAATTATTTCTTCATGAAAAAAGCGCAAGGCATGCACCTATCCGATTGATATGCATCAGATTTGTTTTTTACTGCATCAGGTTAAATTCACGATAAAACGTTAAGAACGAGATAACATTTGCTTTAAAAAAGAGTGCGTGTTCTAATCGTCAGCGATAGTTCGGCAGTTCAGTCCTGATTATGTTAGGCAGTCATTTTAGTAAAGCAGTGATTGGTGCAAGTATTATTTCGATGATGCTTGACGAATAATTCTCCTTCTTTAGTGCTTCCCATACGTATTGCTGACGAAAAATCAAATTTGCCATTTGATGGCATTTCTAACACTAAATTTAAGAGAAATTATTATGTCTAAAGTGACTGGTACCGTTAAGTTCTTCAACTCCGAGAAAGGTTTTGGTTTCATCTCCCCGGTTGATGGCAGCAAAGATGTGTTCGTTCACTTCTCCGCCATCCAGACCCCGGGTTTCAAAACCCTGGACGAAGGTCAGCGCGTTGAGTTCACCATCGAGCAAGGCCAGAAAGGCCCGGCTGCTGCCAACGTAGTAGCTCTGTAATTCACGTCCGGGCAACTGTCCGGTCTGAATGAAAAAACCCGCCAAGGCGGGTTTTTTGCTATCTGCTCACCGCCATCCCCACCCCTCACCATCTCAGATCTGTTTTTCGCTGCCTCTTATCAATTGAGTCTCCAAACAAGCTTCGAATGGCTTCTAATGCAGAGATCTTGAGGAAAAATTCCAGTTATCCGCTGCTTTTGTCACAGATTCTTGCTATTTTGCGCGCCACCAACGCAAACGATTTCCTTCACACTTTCAGGATTAGTTATGGCAAAGCAAGATATGGCCGCCCAAACAGGGACTGGCGGCTTTCTGGACTCTTATTTTTCCATTTCTGCGCGCGGCAGCAGCGTGCGTCAGGAGCTGGTCGCGGGGCTGACCACCTTCCTGGCGATGGTCTACAGCATCATAGTGGTGCCGAACATGCTGGGTGCTGCCGGCTTTGAGCAGGGCCCGGTGTTTGTGGCCACCTGTTTGATCGCCGCCTTCGGCTCCCTGCTGATGGGCCTGTGGGCCAAGCTGCCGATGGCCATCGGTTGCGCCATCTCCCTCACCGCCTTTACCGCCTTCAGTCTGGTGCTGGGTCAGGGGCTGAGCATCCCGGTGGCGCTGGGCGCCATCTTCCTGATGGGGGTGCTGTTCACCCTGATCAGCGTCACCGGCGTGCGCCAGTGGATCCTGGATAACCTCCCCTCCGGCATCGCTCACGGTACCGGCATCGGTATCGGTCTGTTCCTGCTGCTGATCGCCACCAACGGCGTCGGCATGGTGATCAAGAACGAAGGGGCCGGTCTGCCGGTGCAACTGGGTGAGGTGACCGCCTTCCCGGTCATCATGACGGTGCTGGGTCTGGCCGCCATCTTCGGTCTGGAGCGTCGCAAGGTGCCGGGCGGCATCCTGATGGTGATCATCGCCATCTCCATCCTCGGCCTTATCTTCGACCCCAAAGTGACCTGGCAGGGCTTCTTCGCCATGCCGAGCCTGACTGGCGAGAAGGGCTCGCTGGTAGGCAGCATGGATCTGCTGGGCGCCCTCAATCCGGTAGTCATTCCGACCGTACTGGCACTGGTGATGACCGCCGTGTTTGACGCCACCGGCACCATCCGTGCCGTGGCCGGTCAGGCGGGCCTCATCAACGAACGTGGCCACATCATCAGCGGCGGCAAGGCCCTGACTGCCGACTCCGTCAGCAGCATGGTGGCAGGTGCCGTTGGCGGTGCTCCGGCTGCCGTCTACATCGAATCCGCCGCAGGCACCGCGGCCGGTGGCAAGACCGGTCTGACCGCCGCGCTGGTCGGCGTGCTGTTCCTGCTGATGATCTTCCTCTCCCCGCTCAGCTATCTGGTACCGGCTTACGCCACCGCACCGGCGCTGATGTATGTCGGTCTGCTGATGCTGGGCAACGTCACCAAGCTGGACTTCAGCGACTCGGTCGATGCGCTCTCCGGCATGCTGTGCGCCGTCTTTATCGTGCTCACCTGCAACATCGTGACCGGCATCATGCTGGGCTTCGTGGCGCTGGTCATCGGTCGCCTGTTTGCCGCCGAGTGGAAGAAGCTGAACGTCGGCACCGTCATCATCGCCGTGGCGCTGGTGGTCTTCTATGCCGGTGGCTGGGCCATCTAACCCGTCCGCATATTCCGGTTGTAGCGAAGGGCCCTGCGGGGCCCTTTTTCATGGCTGTGAGTCAGCTAACAGTTTCCCGCCCGTTTGCCCTGCGCCGTTCCAGATTGAAACACCCATCCCCCTTCTGCTGTTTCAAATCCGAACCAAATCGCCCGTCATTTTTATCCCTTTTTCTGTCGTTAGACTGGCTCCATCAACCATTTGCCCACCCGTGCGGTGGCAAGCCAAGGAGTGAGCCATGAAGAAACTGATCAATGCCGTCGATGCCGTGGTCCGTGAACAACTGATGGGGATGGCAGCCGCCCACCCCGAGCTCAAGGTACGTATCGAACCTCACTACATCACTCGCGCCGACTCCCCCGTGATGGGCAAGGTGGCGCTGGTCTCCGGCGGTGGTAGCGGCCACGAGCCGATGCACGGCGGTCTGGTGGGCAAAGGGATGCTGGATGGCGCCTGCCCCGGCGAGATCTTTACCTCCCCGACCCCGGATCAGATGTACGAGTGCGGTCAGGCCGTTGATGGCGGCGCCGGCGTGCTGTTTCTGGTGAAGAACTACACCGGCGACGTACTCAACTTCGAAACTGCGGTCGAGCTGCTGCACGGCGATGGTGTCAAGGTGGGCTTTGCCCTGATCGATGACGACGTGGCGGTCAAAGACAGCCTCTACACTGCCGGTCGCCGTGGCGTTGCCACGACCGTGCTGTGCGAAAAACTGGTGGGGGCCGCTGCCGAAGCGGGTTATGACCTTGCCCGCTGCGAGGCGCTGGCCCGTCGCATCAACAACCAGAGCCGCACCATAGGCGTGGCCATGCATGCCTGCACCGTGCCTGCCGCTGGCAAGCCCTCCTTCACTCTGGCGGACAACGAGCTGGAGTTCGGCGTCGGTATCCACGGCGAACCGGGCATCGAGCGTCGCCCCTTCACCGACCTCAATACCCTGGTGGACGACATGTTCAGCGAGCTTGCTGACAATACCCCCTATGGCCGCACCCTGCGCCACTGGGATCGCACCAGCGGCAGCTGGCAGGAGGAGCACACCTTTATCGAACCGCTCAACAAGGGCGATCGGGTTATCGCCTTGGTCAACAGCCTCGGCGGCACCCCCATCTCCGAGCTCTATGGTGTCTATGGCCGCCTCGCTACCCTGTGCGAGGAGGCGGGCATCCATCTGGTGCGCAACCTGATCGGCCCCTACTGCACCTCCCTCGACATGACCGGCATCTCCATCACCCTGCTCAAGGTGGATGATGAGCTGATGACCCTGTGGGATGCCCCCGTTCACACCCCCGCCCTGCGTCGCGGCTGCTAAGGAGTGCCGATAGCTATGCTAAGCAAACACCAAATCGTCAACTGGCTGCTCGACTGCGAACACATCTTTACCGAGCAGCGTGACTACCTCACCGCGCTGGATACCGACATCGGCGACGGCGACCACGGCCTCAACATGCAGCGCGGCTTCGCCAAGGTGGCCGAGAAGCTGCCCGCAGTGGCGGACAAGGATATCGGTCAGGTACTGAAAACCACCGGCATGACCCTGCTCTCCTCGGTCGGCGGCGCCAGCGGCCCGCTCTACGGCACCTTCTTTATCCGGGCCGCGGCCAGCAGCGATGCCTGCCAGAGCCTCAGCCTCAGCCAGCTGTGCAAGATGCTGAGCGACGGGGTCGAGGGGATCGTCTCCCGCGGCCGCGCCGAGCCGGGCGACAAGACCATGTGCGATGCCTGGTGGCCGGCACTGGCCGCCCTGCAGCAGGCACAGCAGCAAGAGTTGCCGCTCAATGAAGCGCTGGATAAGGCAGTAGCGGCCGCCGCTGCCGGTACCGAGGCCACCATCCAGATGCAGGCCCGCAAGGGGCGCGCCAGCTATCTTGGCGAGCGCAGCATCGGCCATCAGGATGCCGGGGCCACCTCGACCCTGCTGCTGCTGACCGCCCTGCGTGACAGAGCGAGGTTGTGACATGATCGGAATCGTAGTTGTCTCTCACAGCGCCATGCTGGCGGCCGGCTTGAAAGCGCTGGCCGACCAGCTCGGTAGCCCGGCCCGCCTGCTGCTGGCGGCCGGGGTCGATGACCCCGACCACCCCATCGGCACTGATGCCATCGCCGTGATGAGTGCGATTGAAGAGGCGGATGACGGCAGCGGCGTGCTGGTGCTGATGGACTTGGGCAGCGCTCTGCTGAGTGCCGAGACCGCCCTCGAACTGCTGCCCCCGGAGCTGAGCGCACGGGTGCGGCTCTGCCCCGCCCCGCTGGTCGAAGGTACTCTGGCCGCCGTGGTGGCGGCCGGTTCCGGCCTGACGCTGGATGAGGTGTCCGCCGAGGCGCTCGGTGCCCTTGGCCCGAAACAGGCGATGCTGCCTGCCAGCGCGGCGCAAGCCACCACCGAGACAGCCCCCGTTGTCGACGACGGCTGGCAGCGCTGCGAGGTGGTGGTGGATAACCCCCACGGCCTGCATGTGCGCCCCGCCGCCCGGCTGGTGGCCGCCCTCAAGCCCTTTGCCGCCGAACTCAAGCTGCAAAAGGGGGATAAAGAGGCCAATCCCCGCAGCCTCACCCGGCTCGCCATGCTCAACGTGCGTCAGGGCGACCAGCTCACCCTGCTGGCACGCGGCGAGGATGCCGCCGCAGCACTGACCTGCTTCCAGCAGCTGGCCGCCGAGCGCTTCGGCGACTGAGCTGCCTGTTTAAAGGCGCGGCAGCGACCTTATCGGCCAGCCGCTGCGCCACTGTTGTGCAAGTAAAGACGAAGGAGTCCCCGGCACTGCCGCCCCTTCGCCCCGATTCTTAATTCATAAAGAGAGAGGGATAAAATATGGACCGCATCATCATCAGCCCCAGCAAATACGTGCAAGGCAACGGGGCCCTCGCCAATATCGGCAACTACGTCAAAGCGCTCGGCAGCAAGCCGCTGATCCTGGCCGACGCCTTCGTCACCAAGCTGGTCGGCGATACCGTGGCCACCAGCTTCCACGGCGCCGGTATCAAGCCGGAGTTCGACTGCTTCAACGGCGAGTGCTCCCGCCCCGAGATCGACCGCCTGCTGGCCCGCTGCCAGCAGACCCCGTTTGACGTCATCATCGGCATCGGCGGCGGCAAAACGCTGGATACCGCCAAGTCGGTCGCCTTCTACCAGAAGGTGCCGGTGGTCATAGTGCCGACCATCGCCTCCACCGATGCCCCCACCAGCGCGCTGGCAGTCATCTACACCCCGGAAGGGCAGTTCAGCGAATACCTGATGATCCCGACCAACCCCAACATGGTCATCATGGATACCGGCGTGGTCTCCCGCGCTCCGGTGCGGCTGTTGGTCTCCGGCATGGGGGATGCGCTCTCCACCTACTTCGAGGCGCGCGCCAACAAGGTCTCCGGTTGCCAGACCATGGCCGGTGGTGCCTCCACGCTGGCGGCGCAGGCCATCGCCGAGCTCTGCTACAAGACCCTGCTGGCCGACGGTTACAAGGCCAAGCTGGCGGTGGAACAGGGGCTCTGCACCAAGGCGGTAGAGAACATCATCGAGGCCAACACCTACCTGAGCGGTATCGGCTTCGAGAGCAGCGGTCTGGCCGCCGCCCACGCCATCCACAACGGCCTGACCCAGCTGGCCGAGTGTCACCACCTCTACCACGGTGAGAAAGTGGCGTTCGGTACCCTGGTGCAGCTGGTGCTGGAGAACGCCCCGATGACGGAGATCGAAACCGTGCTGGGTTTCTGCCGCTCGGTGGGCCTGCCGACCAACCTGCATATGATGGGGGTCAAGGAGCTGGATATGGCGCGCCTGATGGAGGTGGCCAAAGCCTCCACCGCCGAGGGCGAGACCATTCACAATATGCCGTTCAAGGTCACCGCCGAGGATGTGCTGGCGGCCATCGTCACCGCCCACCAGCTGGGGCTGTAACCGCGCCACCACTGACCTGCCATATAACACGGCCCCGCATCTGCGGGGCCGTTTCGTTTTCTGCGGGCCGGTTCGCAACGGCCTTAATAACCGTCAGCCGTGATAGTCGGCGGGATCGATCTCGAGCAGTTTGAGCCGCCGCCACAGGGTGGTGCGACTGATGCCAAGATGCTGGGCCATCTGGCTCACCTGCCCCTTGCAGGCGTGAGCGCAGCGCAAGATGGCTTGTCGTTCCAGCTCCGCCAACGTGAGCAGCGGTTGCCCCACTACCTCGTCCGCCACCCGCTGATAACCGTGCCGAATGGCGGCAGGCAGCGCCTCGGGCGGGATCGGCCCCTGACCGGCGTGAAGCAGCGCATGCTCGACGGCGCTGCGCAGCTCCCCCAGATTGCCGGGCCAGGGATAGGCGAGCAGGCAGTCGAGGGCCGCCGGGCTGAACTGGCGCACCGGCTCGCGCCCCTGCGCCGCCAACTGCTGGCTGATAAGGCCCGGCAGATCGGCCGTGCGCTCCCGCAGTCCCGGCAGCCACAGCTCGCACGCCTGCAAGGCATAGAGCAGCTGGCGGCCAAACAGCCCCTCCTGCACCAGCTGCTCCAGCGGGGCGCTGCTGGTGGCGATGATCCGCACCTTGAGCGGCAGGATGCGGGCCGAATCGAAGCGCTGGATGCGACCGGTCTTGAGCAGTTGCAGCAGCGCCGCCTGCATGGGGGCAGAGAGGCACTCCACCTGCTCCAGCACCAGGGTGCCGCCGTGGGCCAGCTCGAACTTGCCCGCCCGCTCCTGCCCCGCCTCATCGGAGCCCATCAACTCCAGCGCCATCCGCTCGCTCGGCAGCGCCTTGCAGTTGAGGGTAATGAGCGGCCCGGCGGCCCGCTCGCTGCCAAAGTGGATCGCCTCCGCCAGTTGAGCCTTGCCCACCTCCTCCTCACCGCGCAGCAGGATCGGCCCCTGACTCTGGGCCGCCTGCCGGGCGTAGCGCAGCAGCTTGCGCATGGCGCTCGACTCCCCCACCAGCGCCGACAACTCGGGCACCGTCTGGCGCAGCTGATGGATGGCCCGCAGCCGGTCAACCGGGTGCAGCAGGGCGATAAAGCTGACCCCCTCCGGCCCCGGCAACGGCTTGAGGCTCACCAGCGCATTGATGAACTCCCCCTCCTGCGCGCCGAGCCGCTCCAGCGTCACCTCCACATGGCTGAGCGGCGTCTGCCCCCTGATGGCCAGCTGCAACCGCTGGGGCAACAGCAGGTGCTGCTCCAGCGGCTGGCCGAGACAGAGCGCGGGATCGAGCCGCAGCCGGTGGGCCGCCAGCGCGTTGAGGTAGCGCAGCCGCCCCTGCGGATCCCAGGCCAGCACGCCGTCATCCATGCCATCGAGCAGGGCGTAAAGCTCGCTCAGGTGGTGCTGGGACTCCTGCATCAGGGTCTCCATCTGCAGCAGATGGGCCAGCTCGCGCCCGGCGCTGACGGTGAGCGCCAGATCCCCAGCGCTCGCCTCCTCCACCTTGCAGATCAACGCGATGATGGCGACCTGACGGCCATTGCTGTTGTAAACCGGGCTGGCGCAGCTGTGCCACGGGTGGAGGGTCTGGTTGAAGTGCTGGGCACCGCTGACGCAGAGCGGCACTCCCTCCAGCGCCGCCAGATTGATGGCATTGGTGCCAATGCGCCCCTCGCTGAAGAAGGCGCCGGGGCCAAACCCCAGCGCCGCCAGCTCGCGCAGGGTTTCGGGGTGACCGGTCTGGGCCAGCAGGCAACCGCTCTCGTCGGTGAGCAGCAGGGCGCAGGGGCGCCCCTCCATAAATTCGTAGAGATCTTCGAGGGCCATCTCGCCGGTGGTGAGCAGGTCGCGCTTGCGCTGGCGCAGGCTCTGCAAGGTCTGCCCCTTGGCGCTGTGGGGCGGATGCCAGAGGGTGGCACTGGTCTGGTGGGCGCAGCGCAGCCAGGATGCCTGCAGATAGTCAGGCCAGGCGAGCAGCGGCTGAAGGTCAGATGGCATGGTCACAGCAATATCCGGCAAGATGTGAGCCGACCATTTAACCACGCCAGCGCCCCCGATTCAGTGACCGGCCTCAGAGGGTGGCAACCCCGCCCTGCTCCCGCTCGGGTTCACGTCAGCCAATTGCTGGCCGAGCCAGTGGCAGAAGGTGCGGCACTCCTTCGCTCTCTTGATATATCGCCCCGATCACACTATGGCGTGTTCAAGCAAATGAAGCAGAGCACTGAGAGATCCCCTCATAATTTCCCCAAAGCGTAACCATGTGTGAATAAATT
>CAMFLW010000094.1 GCA_945957575.1 uncultured Aeromonas sp.
AGGTCTGGGTTTTCAGCAGGTTGGCCTCCATGTAGGTGTCATCCTCGTTGCCAAGGCGACCGACAGCCCCACCCACGGATCCTGCCGGGGTGATGTAGGGGCCGCCACGGCCACCATTGCCATTGCCGTTGACCAACAGGCCCGAGCGGGCATAACCGTGAAACTCGAAGCCCTGGGCACCGGCGGTCTTCTCATCCACCTTCTGGCTGCGGTTGTCGGCCACCTGCGCCTGTTCGCTCGCCGCGCTCGCCTTCACTTCCGCCTGACTGGCACGGCTCTCTGCCGCCTCGGCTCTCGCTTCGGCCGCCTGTACCCTCGCCTCCAGCGCCGCCAGTCTGGCCTCGACACTCTCACCTGCGACACTCGCCTGCGCCGCCCATAGCGGGTTGCTCATCCCCAATCCCAGCGCTACCGCCAGCGCCAACTTGCTCTTGAACATCATCATCTTCCTCACCTGTCATCTGTAGCCCGAACGGGCGCTGTTGTTATCGACAGCCAGAGAATAGCTAAACCGCTTTAGCTAACTCAATATGACAACTAAACCGTTTCAGCAACAGTGTGAGCGGGATAACATTTGTACAGCAGGAATTGGCGGGAGTTGTGAGGAGGATCCCTCATCAGGATCCACTCAATAGGGATGATTCTGGCTAAACGGCGGGCAAAAAAAGAGCCGGCATAAGGCCGGCTCTGTTTATTCGGGTGGCTGAAATCAGCTGGTCAGATCGTCGAAGAAGCGTTTCACCCCTTCGAAGAAGCCTTCCGATTTCGGCTTGTGGGTCTTGGCAGCGGCACCGCTGAACGACTCGTCCAGCTGACGCAGCAGCTCTTTCTGCTGCTCGGTGAGGTTGACCGGGGTTTCGATCACCACCTTGCACATCAGATCCCCTACCTGACCGGAGCGCACGGACTTGACGCCCTTGCCGCGCATGCGGAACATCTTGCCGGTCTGGGTCTCCGGAGTGACCTTGAGCTTGACGCGGCCATCCAGGGTGGGCACTTCAATCTCGCCACCCAGCGCAGCTGCGGTGAAGCTGATGGGCACTTCGCAGTAGAGGTTGTTGCCGTCACGCACGAAGATCTCGTGCTCTTTGACGTGTACCTGTACGTAGAGATCCCCTGCCGGTGCCCCTGCTTCCCCCGCTTCCCCTTCTCCGGAGAGACGGATGCGATCGCCGGTATCTACGCCCGCCGGAATTTTCACCGACAGGGTCTTGGTGCGCTGGTAGCGACCTTCACCGTGGCACTTGCGGCACGGATCCTTGATGATCTTGCCGCGGCCGTGACAGTGCGGGCACGCCTGCTGCACCGCGAAGAAGCCCTGACGCATCTGCACCTGGCCGGAGCCGTGGCAGGTCGGGCAGGTCTGGGCGCTGCTGCCGGTATGGGCACCGGAGCCGTTACAGACTTCGCAGTGAACCAGGGTCGGCACCTTGATCTCCTTGGAGACCCCGCGTACCGCCTCTTCCAGCGTCAGCTCCATGGTGTAACGCAGGTCGGAGCCACGGGCCGGGCCACGACGGGCACCACCACGGCCACCGCCGAAGATGTCACCGAATACGTCACCAAACATGTCGGCGAAGTCGGCACCGCCGCCAAAGCCACCGTGGCCACCGCCACCCTGGCTCGGGTCGACACCGGCATGGCCGTACTGGTCGTAACGGGCACGCAGGTTGGCATCGGTCAGGACCTCGTAGGCTTCCTTGACCTCTTTGAACTTCTCTTCGGCTCCGGCATCGCCCTGGTTGCGGTCAGGGTGATACTTCATGGCCAGACGCTTGTACGCCTTCTTGATCTCGCGCTCGTCGGCATCTTTCGATACCCCCAGCACTTCGTAGAAATCGCGCTTCGACATACTCATCCTGTGGTTACGCAGACGGGCGTTGGTCACCCAACGCCCGTGAATTCATAAACTAAGCCGATGGGCGAAGCCTGCTTCGCCCATCTGGGTCGGGCTTACTTCTTGTCGTCTTTCACTTCTTCGAACTCGGCGTCGACTACGTCGTCGTCAGCCTTGGCAGAAGAGGAGGACTGACCGGCGTCAGCACCGGCGGCACCTTGTGCCTGAGCCTGCTGCTGGGCAATTTCCATCAGCTTCTGGGACGCTTCCAGCAGAGCCTGCTGTTTGGCTTCGATGGCAGCCTTGTCGTCACCCTTGATGGCGATTTCCAGCTCGCTCAGAGCGGCTTCGATCTTGGTCTTGTCGTCGGCAGGCAGGGCTTCACCGGCTTCGGTGATCTGCTTGCGTACGGAGTGGACCAGACCATCAGCCTGGTTGCGGGCCTGCACCAGCTCTTCGAACTTCTTGTCCTCGGCCGCGTTGGCTTCGGCTTCGCGTACCATGCGCTCGATCTCGTCATCAGACAGACCAGAGGAGGCCTGGATGGTGATCTTCTGCTCTTTGTTGGTCTCTTTGTCTTTCGCAGAGACGTGCAGGATACCGTTGGCATCGATGTCGAAGGTCACTTCGATCTGCGGCAGACCGCGCGGTGCCGGACGGATGCCTTCCAGGTTGAACTGGCCCAGAGACTTGTTGTCGCTGGCGCGCTTGCGCTCACCCTGCAGCACGTGAATGGTCACGGCAGACTGGTTGTCTTCGGCTGTGGAGAACACCTGGGACTTCTTGGTCGGGATGGTGGTGTTCTTCTCGATCAACGCAGTCATCACGCTACCCATGGTTTCGATACCCAGGGAGAGCGGGGTCACGTCCAGCAGCAGTACGTCGGTCTTGTCACCGGACAGTACGGCACCCTGGATGGCAGCACCCATGGCCACGGCTTCGTCCGGGTTGACGTCTTTACGCGGCTCTTTGCCAAAGAACTCGGCAACGGTCTTCTGAACCAGCGGCATACGGGTCTGACCACCAACCAGGATCACGTCGTCGATCTCGCCAACTGCCAGACCGGAGTCTTTCAGGGCGACACGAACCGGCTCCAGAGAGTCTTTCACCATGTCTTCTACCAGGGATTCCAGCTTGGCGCGGGTCACCTTGATGTTCATGTGCTTCGGACCAGTGGCATCTGCAGTGATGTACGGCAGGTTGACGTCGGTCTGCTGGGCAGAAGAGAGCTCGATCTTGGCTTTCTCGGCGGCATCTTTCAGACGCTGCAGAGCCAGCTGGTCGTTGCGCAGGTCGATGCCCTGCTCACGCTTGAACTCATCAACCAGGTAGTTGATGACGCGGTTGTCGAAGTCTTCACCACCCAGGTGGGTGTTACCGTTGGTCGCCAGTACTTCGAAGGTGGTTTCGGCTTCCACTTCGTCGATCTCGATGATGGAGATATCGAAAGTACCGCCACCCAGGTCATATACGGCAACCTTGCGCTCGCCCTTGACCTTGTTCACGCCGTAAGCGAATGCAGCAGCAGTCGGTTCGTTGATGATGCGTTTTACATCCAGACCGGCGATGCGACCGGCATCCTTGGTAGCCTGACGCTGGGCGTCGTTGAAGTAGGCCGGAACAGTGATAACGGCTTCGGTTACCGGCTCACCCAGGTAGTCTTCGGCGGTCTTCTTCATCTTTTTCAGCACTTCGGCAGAGATCTGCGGCGGTGCCATTTTCTTGCCCTTGACTTCAACCCAGGCGTCGCCGTTGTCAGCTTTGGCGATGGCGTACGGCATGATTTTCAGGTCACGCTGCACTTCTTCATCTTCAAAACGACGACCGATCAGACGCTTGATGGCGAACAGGGTGTTTTTCGGGTTGGTGATGGCCTGACGCTTGGCCGGCTGACCAACCAGGATCTCGCCATCATCGGCATAGGCAATGATGGACGGAGTAGTACGATCGCCTTCTGCGTTCTCGATCACGCGAGCAGTGTCGCCGTCCAGAATGGCAACGCAGGAGTTGGTAGTACCCAGGTCAATACCGATGATTTTACCCATTTGAGAAATCTCCAAATACTTTGAATAAACTGGCGAGGAACTCGCCTTAATGCGTTAACGGCTAGGTGGGGCCTGCCAATCTGGCTTTCAAGCTCCCGGCATCAAATTTTTTGTGCCGCCGTGGCCTTGTATCCTATATGGGGTCGCAAGCGGCCACTTCAAGCCCTGCCCCGCAAAAACCCTACCTTTTGTCGTGATCAGTCCATGACAGACCAGACAGATAAACAAAAAGCCCGCCAAGCGGCGGGCCTGGGCATCAAGTGCCGACTCAGTCGGCGGCCTTGGATACCATGACCATGGCCGGACGGATCACGCGACCGTTCAGCTCATAGCCTTTCTGCATCACGGCAATCACAGTGTTCGGCGCCACATCGGCACTCGGCACCATGCTCATCGCCTGATGGGCATTCGGGTCAAACGGCTGATTGGTCGGATCCAGCGCAACCAGACCGAACTTGGCCACACCGCTCTGCATGGATTTGAGGGTCAGCTCGACACCTTCCACCATCGGCTTGAGGGCGTCGTTCTCCTTGTCGGCGAGCTCGATGGCGCGCTCCAGGTTGTCCAGTACCGGCAGCAGCTCGGCAGCGAACTTCTCCAGCGCGAACTTGTGCGCCTTCTCCACGTCCAGCTCGGTACGACGACGCAGATTTTCCATTTCGGCAGCGGTACGCAGGGCGCGTTCGCGCTCTTCCGCCGCCTTCTGGATGGCGGTCTCCAGCTGCTCTTCCAGTTCGGCGATACGGGCCTGCTCGGCTGTCACTTCACTGTCTACATCGGTCGGCTCGACTGGCTGGGCTTCCACTTGCTCCATCGCTTCAACCTTTTGCTCTTCGTGGTTCATGACATCTCCAGATTCCGGGGTTACTTACGAGGGCCTTGACGTCTGGCTGAGCGACCAGTGACATCAGACCGACTATGTTGGCGCTATTATGGGGATGGATCCCTGTCTTTCAAGGGGAAAAAGGCCAATCCGGGTCACGCAAACAGGTCTATTGGCACTTTCCTTGCTGTATCTCTGACAATGATGCTCAGCTTTTCACCAGTCGCGTCAAGGAGATAGCCCTCCCCCCTCTGCAAAGGAAGCGCGCGGGAGGACGTCACAAGCGTGACAAACCGCTGTATACTGCCCCCAATACTCACCCAGACCCGACAGACTATGGATTCTCCGTTCAAAACCATCGCCCTGATTGGCAAACCTCACCATGAGGGTGCCAACCAGACGCTGACTGGCCTGCATCAATACCTGACCTCACGCGGTTTCCGGGTACTGGTGGAGAGCCGGGTTGCCCAGACCCTGAGCATCCTCGAGGAAAACGTCATGGATCTGGTCCAGCTCGGCCAACAGGCCGATCTGGCCATCGTGGTCGGCGGTGACGGCAACATGCTGGGGGCGGCGCGGGTACTGTCGCGTTTCGATGTGGCGGTGATCGGGGTCAACCGGGGCAACCTCGGCTTTCTGACCGATCTCTCGCCGCAAGATTACCTGCTGCCTCTGGAGCAGGTGCTCTCCGGCCACTACAAGAGCGAACACCGCTTCCTGCTGGAAGCCTCGGTCTATCGCCACGGCGAGCGCAAGTCGAGCAATCTGGCGGTCAACGAGGCGGTACTGCACCCGGGCAAGATCGCCCACATGATCGAGTTCGAGGTCTATATCGATGGCAGCTTTATGTATAGCCAGCGCTCGGACGGCATCATTGTCGCCACTCCGACCGGCTCAACCGCCTACTCCCTGTCGGCAGGTGGTGCCATCCTCACCCCCAAGCTCAACGCCATCACGCTGGTACCCATGTTCCCGCATACCCTGAGCAGTCGCCCCATCGTACTCGATGCCGACAGCGAAGTGCGGCTGCTGGTCTCGCCGGACAATCAGGACGATGCCATGCAAGTCAGCTGTGACGGTCAGGTGACGCTGGCTGTGCACCCGGGGGACGAGATCCTGATCAAGAAGAGCCACCACCAGCTTCATCTGGTACATCCGCTCGACTACAGCTACTTCCACGTGCTGCGCAACAAGCTAGGCTGGGGCAGCAAGCTGTTTTAATCGGCGCTGACCGACAACGGCATTGCCACAGAGGGCGCCTGAATTGGCGCCCTTCTCTTTTCTGTCGTGGCAACGTTCCCTGCACTCTCATATCAGTACCGCGCGCTAATAGTCAGCACAGCATTCTCATAGCTATACCGCACTGGCGCGGCTTTCCTTTGTTAAAAATAACGGAGCCCTCTTTACTGTATATAAGACCAGTATATACTGGATGCATACACAGTAATGTTGACCTATACAGGATGAGACCATGCTGACCCAGCTGACCGTCAACAACTTCGCCATCGTCAAGTTTCTCGAACTCGATCTGCAACCGGGCATGACCTGCATCACTGGGGAAACCGGTGCCGGTAAATCCATCGCCATCGACGCTCTCGGTCTCTGCCTTGGAGAGCGTGCCGAAGCAGGCATGGTGCGCCCCGATAGCGACAAAAGCGAGGTCAGCGCCCGCTTCCTGCTCGACAACAACCCGGCCGCCCGTGCCTGGCTCGCGACCAACGAGCTGGAGAACGAAGGTGAGTGCATCGTGCGGCGAGTCATCTCTGCCGAGGGGCGTTCGCGCAGCTATATCAACGGCGTGCCCGTCCCCCTCACCCAGCTCAAGAATCTGGGCCAGCTGCTGGTCAACGTACACGGTCAGCACGCCCACCAGATGCTGCTCAAACCCGACTACCAGCTCGCCCTGCTCGACGGCTACGCCGGCCACCATCTGCTGCTCGATGAGGTGCGCCAGCACTATCAGCAGTGGCGCCAGTTGCAAAACGAGCTCAACCGGCTCAAGGCCGAGCAGCAGCAGCGGGAGGCCCGTCGCCAGCTCATCGAGTATCAGGTGCAAGAGCTGGACGAATTTGCCCTGCAGCCGGGCGAGTTTGAAGAGATAGAAGAGGAGCACCAGCGGCTGGCCAACGGCACCGAATTGATGCAGGAGTGCGGCTTCTGCCTCGATCTGCTCTATGACAACGAAGAGACCACCATTGCCGGTCTGCTGCAGACCGCCGTCGATCGGGCCGAGGGGCTGGTCAGCATGGACAGCCGACTCACTCCAGTGCTGGAGATGCTCAACGAAGCGCTGATCGGGGTACAGGAGAGCCACAGCGAACTGCGCAGCTATCTGGATCGGCTGGAGCTGGATCCCGAACGTTTCAACGAGCTGGAAACCCGCCTCTCCAAAGCGATCAATCTGGCCCGCAAGCACCACGTCAAACCGGCAGAGCTGGCCCAGTACCATCAGGATCTGGCCTCTGATCTCGCCCGCCTCAACTCCGATGAGGAGCGATTAGAGGGGATGGAAGATGAGCTGGCCGAGGCCCGTCAGGCGTTTGTTCAGGCCGCCGAGGCCCTGAGCCAGAGCCGTCAGCGTTACGCCCAGGAGCTGGGCGTCAAGGTGACCAGCAGCATGCACGAACTGGCGATGCCCGATGGTCGCTTTGCCATCGAGGTGCGTCCCGATGCCCAGAGCAGCCTCTCTCCGCTGGGTATAGATCGGGTCGAATTTATGGTCACCACCAACCCGGGGCAACCGATCCAGCCGCTTGGCAAGGTGGCTTCGGGCGGTGAACTGTCGCGTATCAGCCTTGCCATCGTGGTAATCAGCGCTCGCAAGGTCTCCACTCCGACCCTGATTTTCGATGAAGTGGATGTAGGGATCAGCGGCCCGACCGCGGCCGTGGTGGGTCGCCTGCTACGTCAGCTTGGCGAGTCGACTCAGGTGATGGTGGTCACTCACTTGCCGCAGGTGGCGGGCAATGGCCACCAGCACATGGTGGTGAGCAAGCATACCGACGGCAAGACAACCGAAACCCGGATGGATGCACTCGATCAGAGCACCCGACTCAACGAACTGGCCCGCCTGCTGGGGGGCGATCAGATCACCGACATTACCCTGGCCAATGCCCGCGAGCTGCTGCGCCATTAATTCCCTGGCCAGCCTGATGGCAACATATCCACCGGCTGGCTCTGGCTCTGGCTCTGGCTCTGGCTCTGGCTCTGGCTCTGGCTCTGGCTCTGGAAAAGCATCATGATTCAGCAGTGCAAATACATCCCGGCCATTTGTCAGAGCGGTGAGATAACCGACCCAGATCAATAAAATGGTGGATTTGGCCAAGCAGGCAGCAACATCTGCCGGGATCGGGTTGCCTTGACGAGGGGGATTTCGCATAGTGTTGCCCCCTTTATGGGTATCCAATTGTGAGGCTTTGTCTATGATCCACGTTTTTGGCCACAAGAATCCCGACAGTGACAGTATCTGCAGCGCTCTGGTGATCGCTGACTGGCTCAATGTACAAGGCCGTCAGGCCACCCCATGGCGCCTCGGCGATCTGCGTACCGAAACCCGCTTCATTCTGGAGCAGGCTGGTGTCGCCGAGCCCGAGCTGCTGACTCAGGATCTGACCGATAAAGATGTCTGGCTGGTCGACTTCAGTGATCTGGAGCAGGGCCCAGCCACCCTCTCCCAGGCCAATGTACTGGGTCTGGTGGATCACCACCGCCTCGGCTCCCTGATCACCCAGTCTCCGCTGGATGCCTGGATCCGTGCCGTTGGCTGCACCTGCACCATCGCTTTTGATCTGCTGAGCCAACAAGGTACCGTGACCCGTAGCCAGGCTCGTCTGATGCTGGGTGCCATCATGAGCGACACCCTCTGTCTCACCTCGCCAACCACCACCGAGCAGGACAAGATCGCCTGCGAGCGTCTTGCACCGCTGGCCGAGGTATCGCTGGCCGAGTTTGGTCAACAGCTGCTGATGGCGAAAACCGATCTGAGCGGCCTCACTCCTGCGCAGTTGCTGCAGCAGGATGAGAAAGCATTCCAGGCCGAAGGTCTGAACTTCATCATGAGCCAGATTGAAGTGGGCAGCGAACAGCAGCTTGCCGACCAGATCGACACTCTGCAGCAAGAGATGGCACACCGTGTTGAAGGCGAAGGGCTCGACTTCTTCGTCCTGATGGTGACCGACCTGACCGCCGCCGCCAGCCGCATCTACTTTACCCGCCACGCCAAAGTACCGGCAGAGTCTAGCTACCATCCGGGCTTTGTCAGCCGCAAGAAGCAGGGTCTGCCCTGGGTGATGGAGTTGCTGGCCAAGGCCTGATCCTCCCTCGCCATAACCTATTCCAAAGCCCTGCCCCTGCGCAGGGCTTTTTCATCGCCACCACCAGTCGCCCCCCTCTTGCTGACCATCTTGCTCACGACTGCGGTCTCTCGCTTACTCCTTTCACGGCCTATTGACAGTTAACTCCATAACTTTGCTTACATATTTGCGGCTGTTATTTATCAGGGCTTTGCTGCAGGATAATCGCCGCGCACAACCTTTTCCCTTTCCATTCAGGTGATCGATGAACATAACCCCCAAGCAGAGAACCCTGGCCATCACCATGCTGATCGCAGTGGTGCTCCTCGGCTGGCTGCTCTGGCCCAGTCAACCACCCAAGGCGATGCTGACCGCTCAAGTGACCCGGGAGGATATTGCCCAGACCGTGCTGGCCAGCGGTGTGCTGCAAGCCGTTGAACAGGTTGATGTCGGCGCTCAGGTTTCCGGCCAGGTCACCAAGCTGGCGGTCGAGGCAGGCGATCGGGTCAAGAAGGGGGATTTACTGGCAGAGATTGATCCGCTCATCGCCCAGAACAACCTGAAAACCGCCGAGGCCGAGCTGGCAAGCAACCGCGCCCAGCTCAAGATCAAGCAGGCTCAGCTCAAGCAGTATCAGCTGGCATGGCAGCGCCAGTCACAGATGTTCAGGCAGGAGGCGAGTTCGCGCGCCGATCTGGAGAGCGCCGAAGCACAGCTGGCCGTCACCCGAGCTGATCTGCAAAGCAGTCAGGCCAACATCGACAACGCCATCATCAAGGTGGAGCGGGCCAAAACCGAGCTCGGCTACACCAAGATCCTGGCGCCGATGGATGGCACCGTGATTACCATTGTCACCCGCCAGGGCCAGACATTGGCAGCGAGCCAGACGGTACCGACCGTGCTCAAGCTGGCCGACCTGGATACCATGACAGTCAAGGCGCAGATCTCCGAAGCGGATGTCACCAAGGTGAAGGCGGGGATGCCGGTCTATTTCACTCTGATTGGTGATCCGGATACCCGCTATCAGGGGAAATTGCGCGCCGTGGAGTTAGCGCCCACCAACATTAACGATCAGGCTGCAACCGGTACCACCACCAGCAATGCGGCCGTCTACTACTACGCCCTGTTCGATGTGCCCAACCCCGACCACACCCTGCGGGTCGCCATGACGGCCTAGGTGACCATAGTGCTCGGTGAACACAAGCAGGTACTCACTGTGCCGCAAACCGCCCTCGGCAAGTCGCTGGGAGACAACGAGTATGAAGTCACCGTGATCAAGGACGATGAGACGACCGAAACCCGTCATATCAAGACCGGCATGAAAGATGAAATCCGGATCGAAGTCGTGAGCGGTCTGGACGAAAAAGAGCAGGTGCAGCTCAATCACGGCGCACCTGCCGCTCAGGATGATGTGGCGGTCATGCTATGAGTGAGCCCCTGATCCAGCTAAAAGGGATCGAGCGGCGCTACCAGAGTGGCGAGCAGGAGGTGACCGTCCTCCATCCCCTCGATCTCGTTATCGAAGCCGGAGAGATGATCGCCATCGTTGGCGCCTCCGGCTCCGGCAAATCGACCCTGATGAACCTGCTGGGCTGCCTCGATCGCCCCAGCGGTGGCCAGAACCTGTTCCGGGGAGAGGATACCGCGACGCTCGATGCGCTGGCGCTCGCCCGCCTGCGCTGCCACCACTTCGGCTTTATCTTCCAGCGCTATCACCTGCTGCCCCATCTCGATGCGGCCGCCAACGTCGAGATCCCGGCCATCTATGCCGGTACCGGTCGCCATGACCGACAAGCACGGGCACGTCAACTGCTCGGTCGCCTCGGGCTCGCCGAGCGCAGTCACCATACGCCGGGACAACTCTCCGGCGGCCAGCAGCAACGGGTCAGTATTGCCCGGGCGCTGGCCAATGGTGGCGAGGTGATCCTGGCGGACGAACCAACCGGCGCGCTGGACAGCCAGAGCGGCAAGGAGGTGATGGCGATCCTCAAAGAGCTCCATCAGCAGGGGCACACCATCATTCTGGTGACCCACGACATGGAGGTGGCCAGCCACGCCGACCGGATTATTACCCTCAAGGATGGTCGGGTGCAGGAGGATAGCGGACGCAAGGTTGTCGGCAATCAACCGGTGCTCCACGTGCCACCAGCCGCTGGCGAAGGGGCAAGTTATGACTGGGATCGCTATCGGGAAGCGGGGCGTATGGCGGTTCACGCCATGCTGGCCC
>CAMFLW010000095.1 GCA_945957575.1 uncultured Aeromonas sp.
CCATGAACGAGGCATTCGCGACCTGCATGGCCATCAGCGTTGATGCCACTGCCAGCGTCAACTCGGTGCAGGAGCTGCACGAGCGGGTGAATAACCGCTAACACTCTGCGCGCGAGCCAAGCTCGCACCGCATAGATGACAAGCCCCCGCCAGCAATGGCGGGGGCTTTTTTATGACGACGAGTTCGACGCTGCGGGGGCGAGCGTCATGGGGCTGAAGAGCGGGGCTACCTTACATCCGGCTGTGGCTTGCGGCTGCGAGGACGGGGCAGGGCATGCCACAGCTTACGGGCCGTGACCAGAAAGGGGCGCAGGATCAGCGCGCCCAGGCGGCTGTAGCGTACATTGTCTTTCGGGCCGACCCCGAAGGTGAGGGATTCTGGCTGGCTGCTGGTCACGTAAAGAGTGCCGAACCACCAGTCCCAGATGGAAAGATTGGTACCGAAGTTGTGGTTGAAGTGGCGGGGATCCCGGCTGTGGTGGATCTGGTGCTGGGCCGGACTGTTGAAGATATGCTCCAGCCGCGGGCCAAACGACAGCCAGACATGGCTATGGCGCAAATTGGCGGCCAGCGAGTTGAAGATCAGCACCAGATAGCCCACCCCAAACAGGGTGTAGGGGCGCACGGTGCCGCCGCACAGCCAGAAAAAGGCGCCGGAGTAGAGGGCCAGCGCGCTTCCCTTGAGCAGGATTTCAGAGAGCTTTTCCACCAGATGAATGCGGCTGGCGGTCGGCGGCACCAGCACGGTGGCGCTGTGGTGCACCTTGTGAAACTCCCACAGCCAGCGACTGTGAAAGGCGCGGTGCAGCCAGTAGTGGACGAAATCGCTCACCACAAATACCCCGAGGCCATAAAGCATCATCAGCCAGCTCGCCTCGGCCAGACGAGGCCGCTCGCCCCACAGACGGGTGAGCGCGGAGGTAATATCTGTCGCCTGCAAAAGCCAGGGGTTAAGCAGAGTCAGGATCGGCACCAACAGGGCCACATGGAGCAGGGCACGCACCAGATAATACTGATAATCGAGCAGGGCGGAGGGATGCAGCCAGATGGCCCGGCCGCCGAGAAACCGGGCGAAACTGCCCGCAGCGGTGCCTTGCTGGCGCCGACGCACACGATAGAGGAGGTAGGCAATGAGACCGGATATCAGCAGAAAGGGGAGCCCAAGCCGCCCGTTGAAGTCAAACAGTCCGGTCAGGCAGTGCCAGATCGGGGTGATCGGCCACTGCTGCACGTAAGTAAAGAGAAGGGCGAGCGTATCCATAGGGTCCATACCGTGAGCATCCTGGCGGCGGCATTCTAAATGTAAACAACTCTCGATAAAAGCCCATACCTGTTGTCTGGGCTTACCAGGGGGCAATCCTGTTGCGGCAACCCCTGTCAGATCAGGAGGACGGGCGAGGTGATGGGACTTTAGCCTTGTGGATCAATTCTCTACAATGAGCCATCATGTGTGCGCCCGCCGCCGGGCGGGTCTGCCTCCAGCCTCAGTACCGGATATCCGATGACACTCTCTCTTTTTTCTGTTTCCCCAGCCATGCGTACCCTGGCGTTGTTAATCCCCTTGCTGCTGGCCGGTTGTGCCAGCGATCCCGCTTCAGCTCCCGCGTCTCGCGACACAACGGGCGCGACTACGCCTGCCAAAAAGGCGACACCGCCGGCCATGCAACCGCGCAAACCGGCAGATATGAAGAGCCGCATTGTGCGGTTTTTGCCCCGCCATGTGGTCGACAAGCAGGGGTGGGCCAACGATGTGGTGACGGCGCTCACCAGCCAGGGGGTGACAGTCAACGATCACAACGTCTGTACCGTGCTGGCGGTGGCAGAGCAGGAGGCGACCTATCAGGCTGACCCTGTGGTGCCGGGCCTTGGCAAGATCGCCTGGAAGGAGATCAACTCGCGGGCGGCCAAGCTGCTGATCCCCGAATTTATGGTGCGGGCCGCACTCTCCATCAACTCGCCGACCGGCAAGAGCTATGCCGAGCGGATCGACAAGCTGCGTACCGAACGGGAGATGAGCGAGATCTTCGAGGACATGATCAGCATGCTGCCGATGGGCAAGACCCTGTTTGGCAACATGAACCCGGTGCATACCGGCGGCCCGATGCAGGTGAGCATCGCCTTTGCCGAGGCCAATACCCGTGGTTACCCCTATCCGGTCAAGGAGTCCATCCGCCACGAAGTCTTTACCCGCCGTGGCGGTATCTGGTTTGGTACCAAACATATCTTCGGCTATGAGGCGGGGTACCCCGATACCCTCTACCGCTTCGCCGACTTCAACGCCGGCTGGTATGCCAGTCGCAACGCCGCCTTTCAGGCGGCCGTCAGTCGGCTGAGTGGCAAAACCCTGGCGCTGGACGGGGATCTTATCCGCTATGACTCGGATCTGCCGGGCAACACCGAGCTTGCCGTCTACACCCTCGCCAGCCGGATCAATATGAGCCAGCAGGCGATCCACCAGAGCCTGAAACTTGGCGACAGCGCCGAATTTGGCCAGAGCGACCTCTATCATCGCGTGTTTACGCTGGCAGACCAGAAAGTGGGCAAGCGGTTGCCCCGTGCTATCCTGCCGGGCATTCAACTTAAAAGCCCCAAGATCACCCGCAACCTCACCACCGCCTGGTTTGCCAAGCGGGTGGATGACAGCGAGCAGCGCTGCGTGCGGCAGATGGCGACTATTCGCTAGCTGCGCGAACTCAGAGAAGGGCTGCCAATCGGGCTCAAGGGGAAGTCGGGCAAGCTGGTGTATCGAGGCCATCTCGCAGAGCGTATCTGCCATTGCACTTGCAATCCGAAAGGGTGAACTGGTGATTCATACTGAATCTTATGGATGGCACCAAAGGGGCTTGCCCCCTCGCATCCGGGAGCTGTTCGCACTTTCCGCAAGGCGGTGATGTCACGTGGTGAACACGCTATCTCACAAGTCGAAATAGTGGGCGTGTTTAGCCGATAGTGACAGAGGGATGCGGTCTGTTAAAAAGGGCGAGATCGTGCAGATCTCGCCCTTTCTTATCTATATGTCCCGTCATCTTTCTTGCCGGATCAGGCTCCCTGCTCCGGGCGGGCGTCCGGGATCTGCGCAGCGGCTTTGCGGCGGCGCAGCAGGCGAACCAGCGGGGGTAGGGCGATCACCACGATAGCTAGCACCAACAGAGTCTGGCTGATGCTGCTGCTCCACAGGATGGCGGTGTCGCCATTGCTGATGGAGAGGGCGCGGCGCAGGTTCTGCTCCAGCATTTCACCCAGCACGAAGCCCAGAATGAGCGGTGACATGGGGAAGTGCATCTTGCGCAGCAGGTAGCCAAAGACCCCGAGGCCCACCATCAGCAGCAGATCGAAGGTAGTGCTGTGCACCGCATAGACACCCACCGCCGAGACGCTGGCGATGGCGGGCACCAAAAACCAGAGCGGGATGGAGAGCATGCGGGTAAAGAGCCCCACCATGGGGATGTTCATTACCAGCAGCATGACGTTGGCCAGCAAGAGGGCGGCGATCAATCCCCACACCACATCGGGTTGTTCGGTGAACATGGTGGGGCCCGGGGTGATGTTGTAGAGGGTCAGCGCCCCCATCATCACCGCCGTGGTGCCCGACCCCGGCACCCCCAGGGTGAGCATGGGGATAAAGGAGCCACAGGCGGAGGCATTGTTGGCCGCCTCTGGCGCGGCCACACCGCGAATGTCCCCTTCGCCGAATTTGGCATTGGGCCCCGCTAGCCGTTTCTCGCTCATGTAGGTGATGGCGCTGGCGATGGTGGCGCCGGCGCCCGGCAGAATGCCGACGAAGAAGCCGATGGTGGAGGAGCGCAGCATGGTGCCGGTGCAATAGACCAGCTCCTTGAAGTTGAACAGCATCCGCCCGGTGGTGCGCACCAGCTTGCCGCCGCCACTGGTGTGCTCCAGCATCAGCAGGATCTCGCTCACCGAGAAGAGGCCGATCACCACCACGATAAACTGCACCCCGTCCGAGAGGTGAACGCTGTCGAAGGTGAAGCGATAGACGCCGGTGTTGGCATCCACCCCGACGGTGGCAAGCCCCAGCCCAATCAGCGCCGCCATAAAGGACTTGAGCGGGTTCTGGCTCATCATGCTGCCGAGGCAGGCGATGGCGAACACCATCAGGGCGAAATACTCCGCCGGCCCGAAGGCGAGGGACCAGCGCGCCAGCGCCGGGGCAAACAGGATGATCCCGCCGATGGCGAGCATGGAGCCAACAAAGGAGCTGACCGCCGAGATGGAGAGGGCCACGCCCGCCTTGCCCTGCTGGGCCATGGGGTAGCCATCCAGCGCCGTCATGATGGCGGCGGCATCTCCCGGTACGTTGAGCAGGATCGAGGAGATCCGACCGCCATATTCGCAACCGATATAGACGGTGGCGAGCAGAATGAGCGCCGATTCGGGGGGCAGTTTCAGGGCAAAGGCCAGCGGCAACAGGATGGCGACGCCGTTGATGGGGCCAAGGCCCGGCAGCAGGCCGACCACGGTGCCGACAAAGCAGCCGATGAGGGCAATCACCAGATTCTCCGGGGTGAGTGCCACCGCAAAGCCCTGGGAGAGGTACATCCAGGTATCCATATTGACTCCTTAAGAGAACCAGACGCCGAGGGGCAGGGTGACATCCAGCAGCCTGTCAAAGGCGAAATAGAGCACCAGCCCGCCGACGACGCCGGAGAGCAGGGCGGCTTTGGCCGAGGCGCCAAACAGGCGCCCCAGCACAAAGGTGAGCAGGGCGGTAGCCAGTGGGAAGCCCAGCCACTCGAAGCTGGCGCCGTAACCGGCCAGCGCTGCCACCATGATGGCGAGGTGGCGCAGGGTACGCAGCGGCGGCCAGCTGACGGTGTCCGGCTGGCGGCGCAGCAGGAGCAGGGCACAGAGTGCCATCAGGCCGAGGATCCCGAGCGGAAAGGGGCGTGGCCCCAGCGGCTCATAGCTGTATTCGCTCTGGTACTGCCAGGCGAGGGAGGCCCCCGCCAGACAGAGCAGCAGCCAGATGGCGGCAAAGATGCGATCGCTCATGGCTGCGACTCCTATTTGGCCAGACCGAAGGCCTTGGCCTGCTCGCGATATTGCGCCACCTGGGTCTTGACGTAGCTGTCGAGCGCATCCCCGGTCAGGTCAAACTCGAACAGGCCGCGCAGATCCCGCTGCGCCTTGAAGGTGTCGGTCTTCACCAGCTGATCGAAGGTCTCTTTCCACCACTGGTATTCGCTGTCACTCACCTTGGGGCCGACATAGAAGCCGCGGATCACCGGCCACTCCAGGTCATAACCCTGCTCCCTGGCGGTGGGAATGGTGGCCAGCTTGCCGGGCAGCCGCTCTTTGGCGAACACCGCCAGCACCCGCAGCTTGTCGCCACCGATATAGGGCACCATCTCGCTCAGATCGCCGGAGACTGCCTGCACATGGTTGCCCAGCAGCGCGGTGACCGGCTCGCCGCCCCCTTCAAAGGCGACGTAGCGCATCTTGTGCGGATCAACCCCGGCCTGCTTGGCCAGCAGCGCCGTCTTCATCCAGTCCTGACTGCCGATGGAGGCTCCCGCCCCGATGACCACACTGTTGGGGTCGTTTGCCATGGCATTCACCAGATCCTTGAGGTTCTGATAGGGGGCATCATGGCGCACCGCGATCATGCCGTAATCGGTCCCTACCGCCGCCAGCCAGCGCACATCGTCCACCCCGTAACGGCCAAATTTCCCCTGGGAGAGGTTGAGCAGGGAGCCGCCGGAGAAGGCGACCACAGTCCCCGCCTCGGCAGGGCGCTGCGCCACGATGGCGTTGTAGGCGACGGCACCGACCCCGCCCGGCATATAGGTGACCCGCATCGGTTTGTCGATGGTGCCGGTCTCCTGCAGGCTCACCTGCAACAGCTTGCAGGTGAGATCGAAACCACCGCCCGGTTTGGCCGGTGCGATGCATTCGGTACGGCTCGGGGCGGTGACACTCTCGGCCGCCTGCAGCGGCAGAGCGCCGAGCAGGGTCAGCAGGGCGAGGGCATGACGTGTGCGTTGCTTCATGGTTGTGTGCTCCATCTTGTCGTTGTTTTTCCTGGGTGTGACTCCGTCGATGGACGAAGTGATGCGAAATTGTTAAAACAACAACCTTTCATTCACCTTTCAATCGCTGACCAATTGGCGGGAGTGTGACCCTGATCGCACCTTGTTGCTCAGGCAGAGTGAATGGATGCAGTTGCAGCACTGTGGTTGCACGCCGTCGTTAAGAACAAGGGGATAGGGATGCGTTTGCTGTTGGCAGAAGACAATCACGAACTGGCCCACTGGTTGTCGCGGGCGCTCACCAGCGCCGGTTTCGCGGTGGACTGGGTGGCTGACGGCGCCCGGGCCGATCACCTGCTGCGCCACGAACAGTACGCGCTGGCGGTGCTCGATATCGAGATGCCCAAGCTCGACGGGCTGGCGGTACTCGGCCGGTTGCGCAGCCGGGGGCAGGGGTTGCCGGTGCTGCTGCTCACCGCCCGCGGCGCGGTGGAGGAGCGGATCTGCGGCCTCAATGCGGGAGCCGATGACTATCTGGCCAAGCCGTTCGATCTGGGGGAGCTGGATGCCCGGCTGCGGGCCCTGCTGCGGCGCAGCGAAAGCGGTGGTGCCGAGTTGCGGCTGGGGCGCCTGACCCTGCATCCCGACGGCTATTTCCTGCTGGCGGATGCCCGGCTGGCCCTGACTCCGCGCGAACAGGCGCTGCTGACGGCGCTGATGTACCGCCACGGGCGCCCCGTCGCCAAAGGGCAGCTGTTCGAGCAGGTGTTCAACCTCGATGACGAGGTAGGGCTCGACAGCATCGATCTCTATATCCACCGGCTGCGCAAAAAGCTGGTGGGCAGCGGGGTAGTGATCACCACCCTGCGTGGGCTGGGCTATCTGCTGGAAGCGGCGCCGGAGGCCTCCCATTAGTCGCTCCCTGCTCCATCAACTGTTGCTGTTTCTGGGCGGCCCCTTGCTGATCCTCTGGGCCGCCTCGGCCTGGTACAGCTACTACGGCGCGCTGGCGGCGGCCACTTCAGCCTATGATCGTACCCTGCTCGCTTCGGCCCGCACCGTTGCCGAGCGGCTGACGGCAAGCGATGGCATCCTCAAGGTGGATGTGCCCTATGTGGTGCTCGACAGCTTCGAGCGCAACATGCGCGATCGCCTCTTCTATCAGGTGCGCGGCATCGACGATGGGGTCATCTCCGGCTTTGATGATCTTCCCCCCATGCCGGACGGTACGCCGCTGACAGACCGCTATCCTGCGCTCGCTTACTTCTATGACGAAATTTATCAGGAGGCGCCAATCCGCGCAGTGATGCTGCTTCAACCGGTAGGCGAGGGGGGCGTCACCGGCATGGCCCGCATCACGGTGGCGGAAACCCTGCTCGGCCGCCAGCAACTGGCACAGCAGCTGCTCTGGTCGGCCGTGCTAACGCAGGGGGCGCTGGTGGTGCTCACCCTGCTGCTTGCTTATCTGTTGCTCAAGCGGCTGCTCACCCCGATGCGCCGTCTGTCGCGGGAGATATTGCGCCGCGATGCCGCCACGCTCGCCCCCTTGCCGGATCTGCTCCCCTGGCAGGAGACCCGGCCGCTGGTGCAGGCGTTCAACCGCCAGCTGGCTCGATTGCGCCAGCTAGTGGCCCGGCAGGAGCGCTTTAGCGCCGATGCAGCCCATCAGCTGCGCACCCCGCTCACCATTTTGAAAACCCAAGTTGAGGTGGCGCGCGGCAGTGGCGATCCCGCCCTGATGAGCGAGAGTCTCGCTGCCATGGCCGTGCGGATCGATCACACCATCGCCCTGACCGAGCGGCTCCTGCTGCTGGCCCGGCTCAAATCGGACGAGTGCTCCGGGCTGCGCCAGCGGGAGCCCATCGAGTTGACGGCGCTGGTGCAGCAGGCCTGTCTGTCACGGTTGGCGCAGGCGCGCAGCAAGGGCATCGATCTCGGTTACGAGGGGGAGGAGTCCGCCATCATGGTGGCGGGAGAGCCGCTGCTGCTTGGGGAGCTGTGCGCCAACCTGCTCGACAACGCCATCAAATACACCCCGCCCCACGGCACGGTGACGGCGCGGGTAGTGCGCAGTAATGGGCAGATCTGGCTGGAGGTGGAGGATAGCGGCCCCGGCATCGCCCCCGATCAGGCAGAGCGGGTCTGGCAGCCGTTTCAGCGCCTCGAGCAGGGCAGCGAACAGCCGGGGGCAGGGCTTGGTCTGGCGCTGGTGCGCGACATCGCCCACTACCACCACGGTGAGGTGGTGCTGCTGCCAGCCACTCAGCTGGGGGGCTTGCTGGTCAGGCTAATCTTGCCGCTGGCAAAATCGTGAGGAGGATAAAAAAAGAGAGGGCACCTCGCGGTGCCCTGTTTATCTACACATAAGATGGCGTTGGGTTGTCAGCTGCGGATCTTGTTGAAGACAAACAGGACGATAAGGGCACCCACGGTGGCGATGGCAATGCTCGAAATATTGAAGCCGGTCACCGAGCCCAGACCCAGCAGGGTGCCCACATAGCCGCCGACCATGGCACCGACAATCCCCAGCAGGGCGGTCATGAAGAAGCCACCACCGTCGCGGCCCGGCATGATCCACTTGGCCAGCATGCCAACCAGCAATCCCAAAATAATCCAGGTGATGAAACCCATGAGTTACTCCTCTCTGTTTATGTGAGGGGCACATTATAGGGATGGAGCTGGCTGTGCGAAGGGGCTCTACCCCCTTGGCTGGTCACAAGCTGTCGGACTTGTTATGACGCAGGAGATGCGGCGACGGCAGCACATCTTTGAGCCAAGCGTCTGTTTTGCCCATGAACAAGGGGCGCGTCACTGCTGACGCGCCCCTCTCTTTTTACTGATGTGACTGATGCCTTGTAAATCTGCTGTCAGCTCGCGGCTGTCAGCGGTCTTGTCTCCAGCTGTTGCTCGCCGGGGCGGCAGACCAGCACCGAGCCCTGCTCGAACCAGTCACCCAGTACGATGCGCCGGGCAGGCGCGCCATCGAGCTGGAAGTGGTGGATGGCGGGTCTGTGGGTGTGGCCGTGGATCATCACCTTGCAGCCGTGCTGGCGCAGCATCTCGTCAACGGCAGCTGGCGTCACATCCATGATGCGCTGGCTCTTGTGGGCGTTCTCCATCTGGCTTTGGCCGCGCATCTTGCGGGCGATGGCCTGACGGCGGGCGAGCGGCAACCGCAAAAAGAGCCAGCGCAGCCACTTGAGCTGGGTGATGCGACGAAACTTCTGATACCCCTCATCCAGGGTGCAGAGCAGATCGCCGTGGCTCAGCACCACCCGCTCGCCATAGAGTTCGATCACGCACGGATCCCCCAGCAGGGTGATGCCGGCGCGTTTGGCAAACTGTTGGCCCAGCAGAAAGTCGCGGTTGCCGTGGATAAAGTAGATGGGCACGTTCTGCTGGCTCAGGGCCAGAAAGGCGTCAGCCATCTGCTGGTGGAGCGGGTTGGGATCATCATCGCCAATCCAGAACTCGAACAGATCGCCGAGCACATAGAGGGCATCGGCGCCCACCGCCTCCTTGGCCAGAAAGTGCACCAGTGCGGCGGTCATGTCGGGCCGATCGCTGCACAGGTGAATGTCGCTGATAAAGAGGGTACGCGTGGCCGAGCCGGGGCTGCTGCTGGCTGCATCCGCTTCGGGAGTCGCGATAGCGGCGGACCACTCCAGATGGGCCAAATCCTGCCCCTCCAGCGTCAGCAGCGCTGCATAAGGATCGCCCGCCAGCCCGAGCAACCGGCACATGGCCGCTTCCCCTTTCAATCCCTCTTCAAGGCGCAGGCGCAGCACTTCGTGATAGAAGGCATCGCCAAAGCGCTCGAGCAACGCCGCCATCAGGGTGAGGTGGCGCCAGCCGTTCAGCGTCTCGATGGGGGCGGGGGTGACGTAAAGCTCTACCGGCCAACTGCCCTCGCTTTTATTGCAATCACTATCGGTGGCACAGGGAAAAACGCGCTCCAGCAGCCAGATATTGTCGCCCTTGGAGCTTGCCAGCCAACCTTGAGCTTCGAGTCTTGCGGCAAACTCGGCGGGATTTGGATGCTGGCAGAGGATATCGAGATCGCTGCCCGGCCGATCGAGGCCGATGGAGAGCGTGCTCACCAGCGCCAGATCGGTGCACTGCGCTGCCAGCTCATCCCACACACCGGCGGTGAGCAGGGCATGGGCCGAGCGCTGGCGCGGGTTGCCGTGGGCCAGATAGTCGAGGCGGCGCCAGTTTGGGCTGGCAGTGGGGGAGGCAGATGGAAAAACTGCGGCCGGGGCCGCAGTTTTGTCAGTGCCGAGTCGGCAGAGATCAGTCAGCAAGGGTCACCTTGGTGATCACCACGTCTTCGGTCGGAACGTCCTGATGGATGCGGCCGTAGTTGCCGGTCTTGACGCCCTTGATCTTGTTGACCACGTCCATGCCGGCGGTCACTTCACCGAATACGCAGTAGCCGAAGCCCTGGGTGGTGGCGGATTTGAAGTCGAGGAAGTCGTTGTTGTTCACGTTGATGAAGAACTGGGCGCTGGCAGAGTGCGGCTCCATGGTGCGGGCCATGGCGATGGTGCCGATCTTGTTGGAGAGACCGTTGGCCGCTTCGTTCTTGATGGGGGCGCGGGTGTCTTTCTCTTCAAAGCCCGGGGCATAGCCGCCGCCCTGGATCATGAAGCCGTCGATGACGCGGTGGAAAATGGTGTTGTCGTAGTGACCGTCACGGCAGTATTGCAGGAAGTTGGCCACGGTTTCCGGGGCTTTTTCAGCGTTCAGGGTGAGGGTGATGTCGCCGTGATTGGTGTGCAGAGTGACCATGATATGTCCTTTCATTTGATGCGGACGACGAAGTGCCCGCAGGTGTATGGCATAAAGTGGTGGCAATTCTAGCCCATCAGGGGCTGGCGGCATAGTCTCTCTGGCGCCGTAACCGTGCTGGCAGGCGGGATTGGCCACGTTTTCTGCCTCGTTTTCTGCCCCTGAACGGGGTATCATGACCAACCATTTTACTCACAGGCAGTGGTTAGAAGATGCTGAAGATATACAACACACTCACTCGTCAAAAAGAAGAATTCAAACCTA
>CAMFLW010000096.1 GCA_945957575.1 uncultured Aeromonas sp.
ACCAGCCCCCCATCAGTCGCCTTCAATCTGTGAACAACCTGGTGGGTTTACACAACTAGGCGAACGGTAGCCAGAGTTCGGCCAGCGCGCCACCTTCCGGCCGGTTGCTCAGGGTCAGACGGCCGCCATGCTGGTGGGCCACCTCATGGGCGAAGCTGAGCCCCAGACCACTGCTCTTGCCCTTGTCCGGGCGCGGCAGGGAGTAGAAGCGCTCGAAGATGCGCGGCAGGGCGTAGTCGGGAATGCCGGGGCCGCTGTCGGTGACCCGAAAACAGTAGCCCTCCTCCTGCTGGCTGCCGCTCAGGGTGACCTGCCCATTAGCGGGAGAGAAGTCGATGGCGTTATCCAGCAGGTTGCCGATGGCCTGCTCCACCAGCAGCGGATCCCACTTCTGTTTCGGCGCGCTGGCCAGCTCGGCCACCAACTCGACCTGACGGCGCTGGGCGATGATCTGGCGGGCGTCGAGGGTGCGCTTGCCCAGTTTTGCTGGCTCCACCGACTGGCGATCCAGCCCCTGGCCCGACTCCAGCCGCGCCAGTTGCAGCATTCGCTCGATCAGCTGCTGCATGCGCGCGGTTTCCAGATTGATGTTGCCGATAAAGCGTTTGGCAACTTCGGGGGGCGGCGTTTCGGCCAAAATTTCCCCTGCCCCGCGAATGGCGGCCAGAGGGCTTTTCAGCTCGTGGGTCAGGCTGTGCACATAGGCTTCGATGTAGCTTTTGCCATCGAGCTGGTGGCGCATGGTCTCCAGTGAGCGGCCGAGCCGATCCAGCTCGACGGTGTGCAGCCGTGGCAGCGGTGCCGCCTCCCCCTTGCTGACCGAGTCGGCGTAGTGCACCAGCTTGCCGATGGCGCGGTTTAGCCACCACACCAGCAGGCTGCCGATCAGCAGCGAGATGAGCAGCATCTGGCCGCCGGCCCGCAGCAGCTCCTGTTCCCCGCGCTCGATGGCTGGCATCAGGGTGCGATTGGGTTTGGCGACGGTGAGGGAGCCGATGATCTCGGCCCCTTCCCGCAGTGGCGCCGCCACATACATGGTCGAGCTGGCGGCATCGTCGGGATCGGTGCGGGTGCTGCGGGCGCCATATTGGCCGCGCAGGGTGCGGTAGACATCGTTCCAGCGGGAATAATCCTTGCCCAGATCCGTGCCGTCGGAGTCGTAAATCACCATACCCTTCTGGTCAGTGACATAGATGCGGTACTCCGCCTGCTGCTTGAGGTGGCCATCGATCATCGCATTGATGGGATTCTGGTTGAGGCGGGCGAAGGCGCTGGCCAACCGCCCGTTCATCATATTGCCCTCTTTCAGATCATCGAGCGCCAGCGGTGCCAGCAGCTGGGTCATGTCTACCAAAGTATCCTCGGTGGCGCTGCGCACCCCGGGTTTGATCTCCTCGACGAAGATTTCCAGCACGAACCAGGCGGCCAGCGCGAAGATCAGCAGCAGGCCGCACAGCAGTTGCAACCCTAGTCTCATGCCAGCTCCAGGCTGTAGCCCAGCCCGCGATGGGTGAGGATCAGGTTGGCCTCGGGATCATGTTCGCGCAGCTTGGCGCGGATGGTCTTGATGTGGGTATCGACGGTGCGATCCAGACTCTCCTCCGCATCCTGCCACACCAGATCCATCAGCTGCTGGCGGGAGTAGACCCGGCCCGGTGCCTGCATCAGGGTCTTGAGCAGCAGATATTCGTAACGGGTGAGGGCCAGCGGCTGACCGCGAAAATGGATGCGGGCACGCTCCTCATCCAGCACCAGCAGGGCGCTGGGCTGGGGGGCGACGGGCTGGCTGCGGCGCAGGATGACCCGCACCCGGGCACACACTTCCCGTGGTGAGAAGGGTTTGGCCACATAGTCGTCGGCACCGATCTCCAGCCCGATCAGTCGGTCTATCTCCTCGCTGCGGGCGGTGAGGAACATCAGGGGAATATCGGTCAGCGCTCTCACCTGCTTGCAGAGTTCGAAGCCGCTGATGTCGGGCAGCCCCACATCGAGGATCAGGAAGTCGGGTCGCGTCTGTTCCAGTCGTGTCAGCAACTGTTGGCCCAGCATGAACCACTCCACCTCGAACCCGTCGGTCTGCAGGGCGTAAATCAGGGTGTCGGCGATGCTGGCCTCATCCTCCACCAGCCAGATGACTCTCTTTTGCATGGCATCCTCGTCGCAAATTGGCACCCCATTCTGGCATCGAACTAAATCGGATCCTATTTGCTGTTTTATTTTTCCGAAAAAGGGGCTAATATTTCGATGTTCTTTCGAATCGAAACTTAAAAATGACCAAACGTAATACTCAACAACGCCGACACACCATAGTGACCCTGGTACAAGAGCAGGGTGAAGTGAGCGTCGACGCCCTCGCCAAACACTTTTCTACCTCTGAAGTGACTATCCGTAAAGATCTGGCGGTACTGGAGACCGGCGGTCTGCTGCTGCGCCGTTACGGTGGTGCCGTTCCCTTGCCGAACGAGATGGTGGTCGAGGTCAACCCTGAACAAGTTTCGAACCGAAAGTTAGCTATTGCCCGTGCGGTGGCCGAGCGGCTGCGTGATCACAACCGCGTCATCATCGACAGCGGCAGCACCACCAGCGCCATGATCCCCATGCTGGGCAACAAGCGCGGCCTCATCGTGATGACCAACTCCCTCAATGTGGCCGGTGCCCTGCGCGAGCTGGAAAATGAGCCTACCCTGTTAATGACCGGTGGCACTTGGGACCCTCACTCCGAATCCTTCCAAGGGCAGGTGGCGGAACAGGTGTTGCGCTCCTACGACTTCGACCAGCTCTTTATCGGTGCTGACGGCATCGACCCGGAGCGTGGCACCACCACCTTCAATGAGTTGGTGGGCCTGTCGCGGGTCATGGCCGAGGTGTCGCGGGAGGTCATTGTGATGGTCGAATCGGAGAAGATCGGCCGCAAGATCCCCAATCTCGAACTTCCCTGGTCGAGCATCCATACCCTGGTGACCGACGAGGGGCTGGCCAGCGAGGCCAGAGAACAGATTCAAGCCCAGGGGGTGACGCTTATCTGCGCCCCGGTCACTTGCTGACATCGAGCTCTGAACCATCCAACCGAATTTACGATTTGCATCTCAAGGAGAAGTGTATGTGTGGCATCGTCGGGGCTGTTGCCCAACGTGATGTGGCTGAAATTCTGGTAGAGGGCCTGCGCCGTCTGGAGTACCGCGGTTATGACTCTGCCGGTGTGGCCGTGTTCAGCGCCAACCAGCCGCTGCAGCGGGTTCGTCGTCTGGGCAAGGTGGCCGAGCTGGCCAAGGCGCTCGATGAGCAGTCCGTTCACGGCGGTACCGGCATCGCCCATACCCGCTGGGCCACTCACGGCGAGCCCTCCGAGCGCAACGCCCACCCTCACGTCTCCGAGCATATCGTGGTGGTGCACAACGGCATCATCGAGAACCACGAAGAGCTGCGGGAAGAGTTGAAGGCGCTGGGCTATGTGTTCAGCTCCGACACCGATACCGAGGTGATTGCCCATCTGGTCCATCATGAGCTGAAGAGCGCCGGTAGCCTGCTGGCCGCCATGCAGACTGCGGTGAAGCAGCTGCGCGGTGCCTACGGTACCGTGGTGATGGACAGCCGCGACGACAGTCGCGTGGTAGTTGCCCGCTCCGGTTCACCGCTGGTGATCGGCCGCGGTATCGGCGAGAACTTTATCGCCTCCGACCAGATGGCGCTGCTGCCGGTGACCCGCCGCTTCATCTTCCTGGAAGAGGGTGATGTGGCCGAAGTGACCCGTCGCGATGTGCATATCTTCGATACCAACGGCAACGCCGTGGTGCGTGAAGAGCAGGAGTCCGAACTCTCCCACGATGCCGGTGACAAGGGCGAATACCGTCACTACATGCTCAAAGAGATCCACGAGCAACCCAAAGCGATCACTAACACCCTAGAAGGGCGTCTGGGCAGCGATCATGTGGTGGTCGAATCGTTCGGAAACGGCGCGCGTGCCATCTTTGACAAGGTGGAGCACGTGCAGATCGTTGCCTGCGGCACCTCCTACCACTCCGGCATGGTGGCCCGCTACTGGTTCGAAGAGATCGCTGGTGTCTCCTGCGATGTGGAGATCGCCTCCGAGTTCCGCTATCGCAAATCGGTAGTGCGCCCCAACAGCCTGCTGGTGACCCTCTCCCAGAGCGGCGAGACCGCCGATACCCTGGCGGCGCTGCGCCTGGCCAAGGAATCCGGCTACATGAGCTCGCTGGCTATCTGCAACGTGCCGGGCTCCTCGCTGGTGCGTGAATCGGATCTGGCTTTCATGACCCGCGCGGGGGCAGAAATTGGGGTTGCCTCCACCAAGGCGTTCACCACCCAGTTGGCTGGCCTGCTGATGCTGGTGGCCTCGGTCGGTCACTGCCGTGGCCACCTGAGCGCCGCCGCCGAAGCCGAACTGGTCAAGGCGCTGCAAGCCTTGCCGCTGCGTATTAAAGAGAGCCTGGCGCTGGCCAAGGATATCGAAACCCTGGCCGAAGAGTTTGCCGACAAGCAGCACAGCCTGTTCCTCGGCCGTGGCAGCCAGTACCCCATCGCCATGGAAGGTGCGCTCAAGCTGAAAGAGATCTCCTACATCCACGCCGAAGCCTATGCCGCTGGCGAGCTGAAGCACGGCCCGCTGGCGCTGATCGATGCCGAGATGCCCATCATTGTGGTGGCGCCGAACAACGATCTGCTGGAGAAGCTCAAGTCCAACGTGGAAGAGGTGCGCGCCCGTGGCGGTATCCTCTACGTGTTCGCCGATGCCGACACCGGCTTCAAGAGCGACGAGACCATGCGGGTCATGAACCTCAACCATGTGGAAGAGGTGATCGCCCCCATCGTCTATACCGTGCCGCTGCAGCTGCTCTCCTACCACGTTGCCCTGATCAAGGGCACTGACGTGGACCAGCCGCGCAACCTGGCAAAATCGGTGACCGTCGAGTAAGTCACTCTCTCAAATGAAAAAGAGCCGCAATTGCGGCTCTTTTTGTTTCGGCTGAGGGGTTACGACAGCCGCAGGTTGGTGATGGTGACCTCGTCGAGGGAGGGCACTATGATGCCGCTGGTGATCCCCTTGGCGATGGCCTGACTGCGGTTCTTCGAGTCGGTCTTGTTGGTCACCTGGTTGAGATGGAAGTTCACCGTCCGTTCGCTGATGCCGAGGATGGTGGCGATCTCCCAGGAGGTCTTGCCCTCGCTGGCCCAGAACAGGCACTCCTTCTCCCGATCCGACAGTTCGGTCAGGTACTTCATCATATCCGGTCTGCTTTTGATTAGTTGCAGTGCGGAGTTGAAGATGTAGCTGGCACAGAACGACAGCAGCGGAACATTTTCAAACATCAGATCGGAGTTGGATTTCTCCTTGGTGATGAATGAGAGGATGCCGTGCTCCCCCTGCGGGGTGTGCAGCGGAAAGGAGACGCCATTGCGTACCCCGAAATCGGCGGCTAGGTTCATCACGTCGCGGCTGGCGCTGGGTAGCCAGGGCGAATCGCAGTCGAGCTTGTTCCAGAAGATCGGCTGGGTCTGTTTCAGCCCCAGATAGACCACCGGATCCTGGGTCAGATACTGGTTTTCGCTGTAGGCGTCAAACCAGCTGGTCGGACAGTTGTTGAACAGTGCCACGTGGGATTTTTGCATGCTGATGGGGAAAATAATCAGCAGCCGAAAGTAATCAAAGCCCATTTGATGACTGAAGCGCTCCAGCAGTTGCTGGATATCGCTGGTTTTTGTTGCCTTGGTGAACTTGTCGATATGTTCCCAGATCGCATCGTTGAGCATTACTTTCTCCTTTTTCGATCTCTATCACACTGATCGAAAAGATTTTTTATCGTTATTTATATTTGTGCGGTGGCTATTGGCGCCACTTATTCCGTGCGTGCTTAAAAATTATCCTGTTTTTGTGCATAAAGGCCAAGAAAATCCTCTCGTTGCCAGTCCGCCCTGCATTTGAGATAATGATAATAGTTATCATTAGTAAGATGTGTTTCAATGAACAAATTATGGGGTGTGGCCCTGCTGCCACTGTCAGTCCACTTTGCTGCCATCGGGGATGAGCTGGTTGCTCCCGCCCTCAAGAACAGCATAGCTGCCGGGAAAGCTTCCCAGCAGCGGGTGGAAAAAGCCGCCGATGCCGCTGTTGCCGCACGACTGGAGCTGCAAAACGCCCAGCTGCAACTGCGCGACCTCGAAGCCTACAACCACTACATGCAATCTCTGGTGGCCGATCAGCAAAATGAGTTGGGTAAATTGAGCCAGCAGCTGGAAGCGGTGCAAGAGACCCGTCAGGGCTTGATCCCGCTGATGCTGCAGATGCAGGCAGATCTGGAACAGCTGGTGCAAAACGACATCCCGCTGCGCAAGGAAGATCGGCTGGCGCGGGTTGAACAGTTGAAAGCGACCCTGGCTCGCGCAGACGTTAGCGAGGCAGAGAAATTCCGTCAGCTGCTGCAGGCCTATCAGATTGAAGCCGAGTACGGCAGCCGGATGGACAGCTATTCCGCCGAGCTGGAGCTGGATGGTGCTCCGCGTCGGGTCGATGTGCTGGCGCTGGGTCGGGTCTCCCTGCTGGCAATGACGGCCGATCGCAGTCAGGCATGGCGCTGGTCTGCCGAGGCGAAGCAGTGGCAAGCCCTCGACAGCAAGTGGCTCTCCCCTATCGCCGAGGCGATGGATGTGGCCGCCGACAAGAAAGTTCCCCAGTTGCTCAATGTCCCCCTCTCTGTCAGCCGCAGTCAGGAGGCCCAATCATGAGAGTCACCATGAAGTGGTTCCCCCTCCTTATTGCCCTCTCCTGCGGAACCAACGCCGCTGTCGCCGATGAGTGGCAGCAGCAGGAACAGGCTCGTGAACAGCAGGCTCAGCAAGATCTGGCGACCGTTGCGAAGGAGCTCGGCACTGCCCGCACCAGACTGGCCGAGGCCCAGCGCCTGAGCAAGGAGCTGGCTGGCAAGTTCGCCAGCAACGAGAAGCAGCTGGTCGAGCTTAACGCCCAGTGGGAGCAAGCCTCCGGTGACATGAACGAGATCTTCGCGGTCACCCGTCAGGGCGCCAGCGATGCGGTCAAGCTGCTGAGCGAATCCGCCGTCGAGGGCCAGTACCCGGAGCGTCTCGCCCCGCTGAAAGCCATGGCACAGGATAAACAGGTGCCGGATCGCGCCGCCCTCGCCCTGCTGCCCGCCACTCTGCTGCAGGAGATCCGTGAATCTGGCCGGATTGCCCGGTTCAACGGCAAGGTGCTCGATGCCCAAGGGACTGCCAGCGAGCAGTCGCTGACCCGGGTTGGCAGTTTTGCCCTGCTGGGGAGCGAAGGCTTCCTGCAACCGACCGCCGAAGGCTTGAGCCCGGTACTGGGTCTGCCCGGTAGCGTGCTCTCTGCCGTTGCGGCTTATCAGGGTCAGGAAGGGGAAGCGCTGCCGCTGGATCCTTCTCATGGCACTCTGCTGGCGATGCTGGCACAGGCGCCCACCTTCTGGCAGCAGGTACAACAAGGTGGTCAGGTCGGCGCCATTATCGTGCTGCTGGCCGCCATCGGTTTGGGTATCGCTGCGGTACGGCTGTGGAGCCTCTCCCGCGAACTGGGTCGGGTGCGCCGCCAGCTCAAGAGCGGCGAGTATCACGCCGACAACGCCCTTGGCCGGGTGCTGACGGTGGCAGACAAACACCCCGAGCTGAGCATGGAGACCCTCGAGCTGCGTCTTGATGAGGCAATCCTGCAGGAGACGCCTCGCATGGAGCGCGGCATCGGCATGGTGAAGGTAATCGCGGCCATCGCCCCCATGCTGGGTCTGCTCGGTACCGTAACCGGGATGATCGGCACCTTCCAGGCCATCACCCAGTTTGGCACCGGCGATCCCAAGATCATGGCGGGCGGCATCTCCATGGCGCTGGTTACCACGGTACAGGGTCTGGTTGCGGCCATTCCGCTGATCCTGGCCCACAGCCTGCTGCAATCACGCTTCACTGAGCTTTCCAATGTACTGGAGCAGCAGGTAGCCGGCATTCTGGCCGAGCGCGCCGAGAGCAATAACGGCGGGATGGAGCGAGCAGCATGATGCTCGACATCTGGCAACAGCTGCAGAGTTTCATGGGCCGTGGCGGCCCTGTGCTCTGGGTCATTCTGGCCCTGCTGGTGCTGATGTGGATTTTGATGATCGAGCGGCTGCTCTACCTCAATCTGGGTTTTGGCCCCTTGCAGCAACAGCTGCTCGGTCGCTGGCAGGCCCGCAGCGAGCGCCACAGTTGGCACGCTCGGGCGATCCGCAGCCGCTGGCTGGCACAGGCGGAGCTGGAACTGAACCGTCATCTGATCTTCATCCGCACCCTGGTGGTGCTCTGCCCCATGCTGGGGTTGCTGGGCACTGTGACCGGCATGATCGGCGTATTCGATGCGTTGGCCGCGGCCAACCGCTTTAACCCGGAGAGCATGGCGGGTGGGATCTCCCGCGCCACCATCCCCACCATGGCAGGCATGGTGGTGGCACTCTCCGGCGTGTTGTTACTCAGTCGGCTCGAGAGTCAGGCCAAGCGTGCGCTGGCCAAGACCCGGGACGGCCTGCGAGAAGAGAAGGTAATGCAATGAGACGGCAATCCAAACGCCAGCGTGACGAAGTGCAGATCGACATGACCCCCATGCTGGATATCGTGTTCATCATGCTGATCTTCTTTATTGTTACCACCTCCTTCGTGCGCGAAGCCGGGCTCGAGGTACACAGACCTCAGGCCACTCAGGCCAAAGCGCAGAAATCTTCCAGCATCATGCTGGCGATCGGGGCTCAGGGTCAGATCTTCCTCGACCGCAAGCAGATCGATGTGGAGCGGGTGCAGGCCACCATCGCCCGTCTGCTGGCGGAGCAACCCGATGCCAGTCTGGTGATCCAGGCCGATGAGCGAGTGCCCCACGGTAAGGTGGTGCGGGTGATGGATGAGGCCAAGGCGGCGGGTATCGCCAATATCGCCGTGGCGGTGGCACCGAAATGAAATACAAGCTGATGAGCCTGGGGCTGGGGGTTGCCCTCAGTCTGGGCATCCTGCTGTTCATGGCCACGCTGGTTGAACCGCCCCGGGGCGAGAAGGTGGCGAGCGAACAGAAGCCCATCGTCATCAATATGCAGAACGAGGTGACCGAGGTGCAGGTGCGCGAGCGTCCGGTACCGCAGGAACCCGAGCCTCTGCCAGAGCCTCCCGCGGCATTGGCCTCGACACCGCTGCCGATGCCTGCCGCGGCCCCCTTGGCGGCCGTTGAGCCGAGTCTGGATCTGGTTTCCAGCCTCAGCTCGGTGCAGGTCTATGCCCCCGGAGTGACGACCAGTACCGCACCGGTATTGAGTGGCAACTACCACGGCCAGCAGCAGGGAGCGGGTATCGGCGCAGGTGACATGCTGATGCCGCTGCAACGGATCGAGCCGGTCTACCCCTATCGTGCCCAGCAGTCAGGGATCGAAGGATTCGTCACCCTGCGCTTTAGCGTGAATGCCGAAGGTGGCGTGCAGGATGTGGAAGTGGTCGAGGCCAAGCCCAAGCGTCAGTTCGAGCGGGCGGCCATTCAGGCGATCAACAAGTGGCGCTATCAGCCGAGACCGGGCGCCACCGACAAGCTGGTGCAAGTCATCACGCTCAAATTCAAACTGGAGTCATAACTATGTTGCGGATCTGGATCTGTCTGCTGGCCCTGGCCGGCCAAGCCTGTCTGGCGATGGAGGTCAGCCCTCACTTCTCCCGTCAGCTTGAACCCGTGATGAAGCTCTATCAGTCCGGTCAGTGGCAACAAGCCCAGAGCAAGGCATCCGGCCTCAAGCCAAATAGCGATGCCGAGCGTGCCTGGCTGGCGCAGTTGCAAGCCTCGCTGGCGGCCAATCTGCAACAGACCGCCCAGGCGAGCCGTTATGTCGAACAGGCTCTTGCCTATAAAGAGTGGCCCGAGCAGCAACAGCTCCAGCTGTTGCGACTGCGCGGCGATATTCAGGCCCAGCAATCCAACTGGTCTGGCGCCATCGCCAGCTACAAGGCGGCACTGGCACTCAAACAAGACGATGGGCTGCGCCTGCGTCTGGCCGGCCTCTATTACCACAACAAGCAGTACGGTGACGCCGCTAGCCAGAGCGAACAGTTGTTGAAGAAGGGTTGGCAGAAGCAGGCCGCCATCATTCGTCTCTCCGCCCTCACTGCTCAGCAACGTTATGGCGTGGCTGCCGATCAGGCGGCCGAGTTGATCAGTCACGAACCCAAAGAGAGCAAATGGTGGCAACAGGCGGTATCGCTCAACCTCTCCGCCAAACGTGGGGATCAGGCGTTGGCGCTGCTGCAGACTGCCATCGACAGAAAACTGATGGATGACGCATCAGCCCGCAACCAGCTGATCCGCCTCTATGCCTGGCAAGGGCTGCCTTATCGTGGTGCCCGTCTGCTGGAGGCGGCCATGGCCAAGGGACAGATGAAGCAAAGTGCTGAAAACCGCCAACTGCTGGCCCAATTGTGGGAAGGTGCTCGGGAGTGGTCACAAGCAGTTGATAGCTGGCAGCAGCTGGCCAGCCTACATGGTCAGCCCAAAGCTGCCATGCGCGCCGCCGAACTGATGCTGCAACAGGGCAAGACTGATGCTGCCATGATCCAGCTCGCCGCCATCAAGTCGGTAAAAGGCGAGCAAGGCAATCGTGCCAAAGCGCTGCTGGTGCAGGCACACCTTAATAAGGAGCAGTATGCCCAGGCGCTGGAACTGGCCCGTGAGCTGCAGCAACAGGATAACTGGCAGCAGAAGGCAACCAGCTGGGTCAACTATATCCGGGCACAAAGCGAAGAGTTGAGCAAAAAAGCGGCGTAAAAGAGGTGCCAAGGGGCTATTTTGGGGCGTTCAGTTCGCTTTTTCAGCAAACGAACGCATTTTTGCAAAAAGCCCTTGTCATCCCGGCGCGGCTCCCTATAATGCGCCCCTACCAGCACGG
>CAMFLW010000097.1 GCA_945957575.1 uncultured Aeromonas sp.
CACCTCAAAGCCCAATATGACCGGCTCGAGTTGACGGTCTACGCCGAAAATGAGCAGGCGCGGCGCTTCTACTCCCGCAACGGTTTCAAAGAGGGTGAGCAGCAGTTGTGCGAGCATAGCGGTCGCCCCGAGCTGGTGATGCATTGGCAACGGGATTAAGCGGGTTTCCCATAGCGATGGCGGGTATCCTTTGCCTGTTTTGTAGCCGCCTTGAATGCCATGACGGCATTCTCTACAATGACCCACTTTTTATTCATTTCGGGTTATATCGATGAGCGATACCAGCACCAAACCGGCTCTGCCGGATCACCTCTCCTGCAATCCCCGCAGCCCCCACTATGTGGCCGCCTGCTTCGAGCACCCGATCGGTATTCGCCTGAACGGCAAAGAGCGCACCGATGTCGAGGAGTACTGCATCAGCGAAGGTTGGGTGAAGATCCCCTCCCCCAAGGCGCTGGATCGTCGTGGCCAGCCCATTCTGATCAAGCTCAAGGGCACCGTTGAAGCCTTCTACAGCTAAACAACGTTCTGTCGTTTGATAAACAACAAGGCCACCCTCGCGGTGGCCTTGTTGTTTCTGGCAGTTGTGCTGGCATTTGCGCTCGCATCGTCGCCAGCACCTGCTTACATCTTTTGCCGAGGACTGCCAGTCCTTATACCCCCAACCGGTCGCGCAAGGTGTACCAAGCGGCGCCCGCGGCGGTGAAGGGGATACGGAACAGCCGGCCACCCGGGAAGGGGTAGTGCGGCAGTTTGGCAAAGGCATCGAAGCGCTCCGCCTGACCGCTCAGCACCTCGGAGAGCAGCTTGCCCGCCAGATGGGTGCAGGTGACGCCGTGGCCGCTGTAGCCCTGCATGTAGTAGATGTTGTGCCCAATACGGCCAAACTGCGGCAGCCGCGACAGGGTGAGCAGGAAGTTGCCGGTCCAGGTGTACTCCACCTTGACCCCCTCCAACTGTGGGAAAGTCTTGAGCATCTTGGGCATGATCAGCCGCTCGATATCTGCCGGATCCCGCGCGCCATAGACCACGCCGCCACCATAGATCAGCCGGTGATCGCCGGAGGTACGGTAGTAGTCGAGCAGGTAGTTGCAATCCTCCAGACAGTAGTTTTGCGGCAGCAGTGAGCGGGCCCGCTCCTCCCCCAGCACTTCGGTGGCGATCACCTGGGTACCGCAAGGCATGCTCTTGCCGGCAAGCTCGGGCACCAGATTGCCAAGGTAGGCGTTGCCAGCCACCACCACGTAGCGTGCCTTCACTGCGCCTTTGGCGGTCTTGACCAGCGCGTGCTGACCCGGGGTGATGCTGGTGACGGCGGACTGCTCGAAGATCTGCCCGCCCTGGATGCGGATCGCTTCCGCCTCCCCCAACGCCAGATTGAGGGGGTGAATATGGCCGCCGCTCTTGTCGAGCAGGGCGCCGACGTAGCGATCGCTCGCCACCACCTCACGCACTCCCTTGGCATCGAGCAGCTCAAGCTTGTCATTGCCCCACTTCTCCCAGCGCGCCTTCTGCGCCTTGAGTTCGTGGAACTGCTTCTCGGTTTCGGCAACAAAAACGCCACCCTGTTGCAGATCGCACTGGATGTTGTAGCGTTTGATCCGGTCGCGAATGATCTGCCCCCCCTCAAACAGCATGGAACCGAGCAGCCTGGCCTGATCCGGCGGGCAGTTCGCTTCTATGGTGTCAATATCGCGGCTGTAGGAGTTGACGATCTGGCCGCCGTTGCGACCGCTGGCGCCAAAACCGACCCGGGCCGCCTCCAGCACCACTACCTTGTAGCCCTTCTCCACCAGATGCAGGGCGCTGGAGAGGCCGGTATAACCCGCCCCGATAACGCAGACATCGCACTCCAGCTGCTCGGTCAATGTCGGGTAGGGCGCGTGTTTATTGGCGCTGGCTGCATAGTAACTGTTTACATGTTCGGTCATGATCCCTGTTTCCTTACTGGTTCGGTTGCCAAACTACTGTCAGGATTAAAAATTCGCCGGGGTATGGGCACTGACAATGCGACAGATCTGCCCCGACGGATTGCTGAAACTGTGGGGCTCGCCTGTGTCGATCACATAGCTGTCGCCCGCTTCGAGCTGATAACTCTGGCCTGCCACCGTCAGGGTCACCGACCCCTCCAGCACAGTGCCGACCTCCTCTCCCTGATGCTTGACCTGCCCGCCGGTATCGGTGCCCGGGGGATAGGTCTCCAGCATGAAGCCGAGTTGGCGGCGGTTGTTACCGTTGTGCACCAGCTTCATCGAGACCCCCTGACTGCCCAGCTCGATAAGCTGTTCAGCCTTGATCACCACACTGCAGGGGCGGCTCTCCTCCTCGGCGAAGAAGCGCGACAGCGGCAGGCCATAGACGGTGAGCAGCTTTTGCAACGACGCGACCGAAGGGCTCACCTTGTCCTGCTCTATCATGCAGATGGCGCCGTGGGTCAGGCCGCTCAGCTCCGCAGCCCGCCGCTGGGAGAGCCCCAGCTGATGGCGCACTGCCGCCAGCCGCTCGCCCATGGTGCGAGCACCACTTTGCGGTACCAGTTGCAGACGAGCCTCGCTCTCACTGCTCTGTGGCCCGCTCATGGCAACCCCCCTCTGACACTCTGTCTGCTCTTCCGCAACATAGGTCTTCTCCCTCTGGTTAAAATAGCGGACCAGCACCAGCCCTAATTGTTTAGGATGCAACACACGCATCGTTAATTATTTTGCACACCCAGAACATCATTTTGGCCCATGAACGGGGAAAACTGCGCTACACAGCCCTTTTTTTAGCATGCCACACACCAGCAATTCAAATATATTTAACACTTGAAAAACATTTCAGCTCAATTTATGGTCTCAGTGTGCTTATTATTTTATACGGCAGCAGGACAGGATGAGCCGCATCATTGCCACCTTGCTGCCAGGTTTCATCATCGAGGCTTGCTATGTCCGCTACCTGTTCCAATCAAAGCTTGATCAAATCCCGCGCCTATATAGATGGTCTGTGGTGCGAAGCCGCCAGCGGCCGCACCTTCGAGGTCACCAATCCGGCTACCGGAGCCGTGATCACTCAAGTGCCCGACATGGATGAAGCGGATACCCGTCGCGCCATCGCGGCAGCTCACGCGGCCCAGCCCGCCTGGGCGGCGCTGACAGCCAAGGAGCGCAGCAACAAGCTCTACGCCTGGTTTGCTGCCATCACCGCCCACAGCGACGAGCTGGCCCGCATCATGACCTGCGAGCAGGGCAAACCGCTGGCGGAAGCCAAAGGGGAAGTGACCTACGGTGCCAGCTTTATCCAGTGGTTCGCCGAAGAGGGCAAGCGCGCCTATGGCCGTACCATCCCGGGTTTTAGTGGCGATCGCCGGCTGGCCACCATCAAGCAGCCGGTCGGGGTGGTCGCCGCCATCACCCCGTGGAACTTCCCGATTGCCATGATCACCCGTAAAGCTGGCCCGGCGCTGGCCGCCGGTTGCACTATCGTCATCAAACCTGCCGCCGAAACCCCGCTCTGCGCACTGGCACTGGCCGCCCTGGCCGAGCAGGCGGGGATCCCGGCAGGCGTTATCAATATCGTTACCAGCCATCAGCCGAGCGCGGTCGGCAACGAGCTGTGCAGCAATCCGGTGGTGCGCAAGCTCTCCTTCACCGGCTCGACCCGTATCGGCAAACTGCTGATGCGCCAGTGCGCCGACACCATGAAGCGCCTCTCGCTGGAGCTGGGTGGCAACGCCCCCTTTATCGTCTTTGACGATGCCGACCTCGACGCCGCCGTGGCCGGGGCGCTCGCCTCCAAATACCGCAACGCCGGGCAGACCTGCGTCTGCGCCAACCGGATTCTGGTGCAGGCCAGCGTCTATGACGCCTTCGCCGAGAAGCTGACTGCCGCCGTCGCCGCCTTCAAGGTGGGAGATGGCATGAGTGAGGGCACCCAGATCGGCCCGCTCATCAACCCGGCTGCCGCCAGCAAGGTCGCCGAGCTGGTGCAACAATCTGTCGCCGCCGGTGCCGAAGTGCTGCTGGGTGGCGAGCCCCACCCCGCTGGCCCCCTCTTCTACCGCCCCACCATTCTCGGCAAGGTCGCCAAGGACAACCCCATCCTGCAGGAGGAGATCTTCGGCCCGGTCGCGCCGCTGGTGCGTTTCGAGAGCGAAGCCGAGGCCATCGCGCTGGCCAACGATACCCCCTATGGTCTGGCCGCCTACTTCTATGGCCGCGATATCGCCCGGGTCTGGCGTGTCGCCGAGCAGCTTGAATACGGCATGGTCGGTATCAACGAGGGGATCATCTCCACCGAGCTGGCCCCCTTCGGCGGCATCAAGGAGTCGGGCCTGGGTCGGGAGGGTGCCGCCGAAGGGTTGGAGGAGTACCTGGAGACCAAATATCTCTGCTTTGGCGCCATTCGCTAGAGCTATAGCAACAAAAGGCATCGCATTTACAGATGCCTTTTTGCTACACCCCATCGTTTTGATAGATAGAGGCAGATACCGCTGAGCAGTCCAATGGGCTGGTCGGCAACCACGGGCGGTTTGCCGCCCGCCACCAATTCAGTCAGGGAATGTCGGGGCCAGAGCCCCTCAGGGAGGAAAGATGAGTCAGTCAGAATCAAACAAGGCGTGGCAAGCGCGCCGCGAAGCGGCCGTGGTCAACGGCGTCGGCACCCTGCTACCGGTCTTTATCGACCGTGCGCAAAATGCCGAGCTGTGGGATGTGGAGGGCAACCGTTACATTGACTTTGCCTCCGGCATCGCCGTGCTCAACACCGGCCACAACCACCCGAAAGTGGTGGCTGCGGTGCGCGAGCAGCTGGAGAAATTCAGCCACACCTGCTTCCAGGTCACCCCGTACCCGGGCTATATCGAGCTTGCCGAAAAGCTCAACGCCCTGGTGCCCGGCCCGACCCCGAAACGCACCCTGTTTCTCTCCACCGGCGCCGAGGCGGTCGAGAATGCCATCAAGATTGCCCGCGCCCACACCGGTCGCAGCGGCACCATCGCCTTCAAGGGGGGCTTTCACGGCCGTACCATGATGGGCATGGCGCTCACCGGCAAGGTGGTCCCCTACAAGACCGGCTTTGGCCCCTTCCCGGGCGAGGTCTATCACATCCCCTTCCCTGCCGACTATCTGGGGGTGAGTGAAGAGGATGCCCTGCACGCCCTCGACCTCTGCTTCAGTGCCGACATCGAGCCTTCCCGCGTGGCCGCCATCATCATCGAGCCGGTACAGGGCGAAGGTGGCTTCTATCCCACCTCCCCGCGCTTTATGCAAAAGCTGCGCAGCGTCTGCGATCAGCACGGCATTCTGCTCATTTGCGACGAGATCCAGAGCGGTTTCTGTCGCACCGGCAAGACCTTCGCCACCGAGTATGTCGGTATCGAGCCGGATATCATGACCCTGGCCAAGAGCCTGGCGGGCGGCTTCCCTCTCTCGGCGGTAGTGGGCAAGGCAGAGATCATGAACTCGGCCAAGCCGGGTGGCCTTGGCGGCACCTATGCAGGCTCCCCCATCGCCTGCGCCGCCGCGCTGGCGGTACTGCAGGTGATCGAAGAGGAGCAACTCAACCTGAAGGCGCAAGCACAGGGCGAGCAGATCAAGGCTGGGCTGCAACGCCTTGCCGAGCGTTTTGACTGCATAGGCCAAATTCGCGGACCCGGAGCCATGGTGGCCATGGAGTTGGTGAAACAGCGCGATGCCAACCAACCGGATCCCGACCTCACCAAGCGTCTGGTGGCCGAGGCGGGCAAACGCGGACTGGTGCTGCTCTCCTGCGGGGTACGAGCCAACGTCATCCGCTTCCTGGCCCCCCTCACCGCCTCTCCGGCCTTGATCGAGGAGGGACTGGGTCTACTGGAACAGGCATTCACGGCCGCCAGTCAAGGATAGAGCCGCTCTGTTTGCCGGAAGGAGGAAAAATACCGCCAGATAACCGCAGGCCGCCCATCGCGGACGGCCTGCTCATACGGTATCATCGCCGCCCTAAAAAATGATGACAGTAGCGCTTGGTTCCCTTCAAGGCCGAGGCCCACTGTCACTGCTCCTGCGCCTACCTGTTGCGCTGGGAATAAACAATAAATTCAAGGAGATAGGCCAATGGCTCCACGCCCGGCTCGATTGAAGCAAACCCTCACCCTGTGGCAAGTGGTGGTGATGGGATTGGCCTACATGACCCCCATGGTGGTGTTCGATACCTTCGGCATCGTCACCGACATCACCCACGGTCATGTCACCACTGCCTACCTGCTGGCCCTGGTCGGCGTGCTCTTTACCGCCACCAGCTACAGCCAGATGGTGCGTCACTATCCCTCGGCAGGCTCGGCCTACACCTATGCCCAGAAGGAGTTTTCCCCCGTGGTGGGCTTTATGGTGGGTTGGTCGTCTCTACTGGACTATATTTTCCTGCCGATGATCAACATGCTGCTGGCCAAGATCTACCTGAGCGCGCTGTTTCCTGACGTAGAACCCTGGATCTTCATCTGCGCCATGACCACCCTGATGACCATCATCAATCTGCGTGGCATCGATCTGGTGGCCAACCTCAACGGCATCATCATACTGATCCAGATCGCCATCATAGTGGTGTTCCTGGCCCTGATTGGCTATGGCATAGCACAGGGGGAGGGGGTGGGTGCCGTCAGCCTGCAACCCATCTATAGCGCCAATGCTGAGGTACTGCCGCTACTGACCGGCGCCACCATTCTCTGTTTCTCCTTCCTGGGTTTTGACAGTCTGAGCGCCCTGTGCGAAGAGACGCCGGAGGCGGGCAAGGTGATCCCCAAGGCCATCTTCCTGACTGCGCTGCTGGGAGGCCTCATCTTCGTGGTGGTAGCCTATGCCCTGCAGCTCTACTTCCCGGATGCCTCCCGCTTCAAGGAGCCGGATGCCGTGCTGCCGGAGATCGCCCTCTACGTGGGCGGCAAGCTGTTTCAGAGCGTGGTGCTGGTATGCGCCTGCGTAGCCGTACTGGCATCTGGGCTCTCCTCCCACGCAGGTGTATCACGCATCCTCTATGTCATGGGACGGGACAAGGTGCTGCCCCAGCGCACCTTCGGCTACATACACCCCAAGTGGCAGACCCCGGTGTTCAACATTTTGCTGGTAGGCCTGCTGGCGCTGTCGGCCATCAGCTTCGACCTGGAAATTGCCCTGGCCCTGATCAACTTCGGCGCACTGGTGGCCTTTACCGTGGTCAATCTATCGGTGATCGCCTGCTATTACGTGCGTCAGGGGCACAACAAGACCCTCAGGGATCACCTGCAATATCTGGTGCTGCCTCTGTGCGGGGCTGGGACTGTCGCGATTCTCTGGTTCAATCTGGAACAAACCTCCCTTATCCTCGGCCTTATCTGGGCTGGCATAGGGGGAATTTATCTGTTTTTACGCACCACTTTCTGGCGCGTATCCTTGCCGACCTACTGAGCCGTACCCCCTGCCATATCTGGGCTGGCGTCCATCTCCGATACACCGGAATGGACGCCATTTATTGATATAAACCAGGTCATTGATAATTCTCTTGCCTGGAATGGCTTTAGTGGCTTGTCTTCCCCCCCCATCTGGGGCAAAATCCCGCCGCTTTCATAACCGATGTGATCCCACATCGGTTATTTTCATTTTGAAAAAATCAATACCACTCGAGGCCGGAACTGTTCCGGAAATGATATCAAGGTTCAGATGAACCTAATGCCGCAATGAGGAAAAATATGGGGCTCTTGTTTGCTTTGTCTCCGGTCGCCACCGGAACCTGCTTCGGTCGTCGCGCGACCAATGTCTGGGGTTTGCATACCGATGTTGTGAGTACGCGAGAACCCGGTCCCATGGCCTCAAGCCATTCCACTTCCTGCTATCCGTGCAAGGAGGAAGCCTGAGTGAGCCAGCAGCAACCCATTCGTCTGAAGAAAACCCTCAACATGTGGCAGGTGGTGGTGATGGGCCTAGCCTATCTGACCCCCATGGCCGTGTTCGATACCTTCGCCATCGTCGGTGACATCACCGATGGCCGCGTTGCCACCGCCTATCTGCTGGCCCTCGGCGGCATCCTGCTCACCGCCTTCAGCTACGGCCATCTAGTGCGCAAGTTCCCCTCTGCGGGCTCTGCCTATACCTATGCCCAAAAGGTATTCAATCCCTACGTCGGTTTCATGGTCGGCTGGTCTTCCCTGCTCGATTACATGTTCATGCCGATGATCAACATCCTCTTGGCCAAGATCTACCTGACAGCCATGTTCCCGGGCGTCGAGCCATGGATCTTCATCTTCGGTCTGGTGACCGTGATGACGTTCCTCAACCTGCGCGGCATCAACCTGGTGGCCAACTTCAATGCCCTCATCGTGGTGATCCAGCTGGCCATCATCACCATCTTCATCGGCCTGATGGCATGGGGCATCTATCACGGCGAAGGCGCCGGCACCCTGATGAGCAGCCGTCCATTCCACTTCGAGTCAGCACAGCTGGTACCGCTCTTTACCGGTGCAACCATCCTCTGCTTCTCGTTCCTGGGCTTTGATGGTCTCAGCTCTCTCTCCGAAGAGACGCCGAACGCCGGCAAGGTGATCCCCAAGGCAATCGTGCTGACAGCCCTCATCGGCGGCATCATCTTCGTGGTGGTCTCCTACTGCCTGCAGCTCTACTTCCCGAGCCTCGCCCGCTTCCAGCATCCGGATGCGGTACTGCCAGAGATCGCCCTCTACGTTGGCGGCGCCTTCTTCCAGTCGGTGGTACTGGTCTGCACCACGGTCGCGGTGCTGGCCTCCGGCATGGCGGCCCACGCCGGTGTCTCACGCATCCTCTACGTGATGGGGCGTGACCGGATGATCCCGGAGCGGGTGTTTGGCTACATCCACCCGAAATTCCGCACCCCGGCCATCAACGTACTGATGGTTGGCGCACTGGCTCTCTCCGCCGTCTCCTTTGATCTGGATACCGCGCTGGCGCTGGTCAACTTCGGTGCACTGGTGGCGTTCAGTTTCGTTAACCTGTCGGTGATCGGTCAGTTCTGGGTGCGCGAGAAGCGCAACAAGACCCTCAAGGATCACATCGTCTATCTGCTGATGCCGCTGCTCGGTGCCGCCACTATCGGCGCCCTCTGGATCAATCTGGAGCAGAGCTCCCTCGAGCTTGGCCTGATCTGGGCTGGCCTCGGCGTAACCTATCTGTTCCTGCGTCTGGCGGTGTTCCGTATCCCGTTCCGTCAGTACGAGGAAGCGGCTGACGCCTGATCGCCGGTGAGTCACGCATAAGCAAAAGGGGAACCATGGGCTCCCCTTTTGCTATTTGACGGACTGAATATGGGGCTCGACTATTGCCACTCTCGTGCGGCCTGTCCTTAGCGGTAGGCAAAGAATAGATAAGGCGGATACAGACTCTCCTTGAAGGTTATGAACTGGCACTATCCCTTGAGCATCAACGGTTCTGATCAAGAAACAGCCTAATGCCAGTCAGTTAAGCCTGACTGGCATTGTTTTTATTGGCTTTTTTTACACTATACTTCTGTGGCCTTGGCTTCACGCAGCGGGGATAACTTCGCTCCCTGCGTTCTGGCAATACAAACTGCCCCGCTTGTTTCTCCAGCTCCGCCACCCGCTTCGGGATAGTCCCCGGTGACATATATGGCATACAGCTCAGTTCATGGATGAGATAGACCGATGCCATATGAAAACTCAACTGACTCGCCGTGTATCCCTTCAGGCTCGCCGCCATCTTTACCATCTGGCTGCGCAGCAGGTTGTATGCCAGCAGCACGCCCCACAGCTCTTGCCGTATCCCCGAAGCCTTCTTGCTACGCAGGGTCAGCCGGTGTTGTTGCAAGCTGTGCCTCATCTCCCGATAGCCCAACTCGATTTCCCAGCGGTGGCTGTAGAGCTCAACGATGTCGGCGCCCGGGAAACGCATCGGGTCGACCATTGAGGTCAGCACTTGGCGCTCTTTGCCGTTGATGGTGCGGGTAAGTAAGCGGGCTTCCACTGTATCCGGCAGGTGCGGCCACTTCTTCCTCGCCTGTGGGCTGGTTTTCAGCAAGACCAGTGCATCCTGGCACCCCAGCTTGCGCACCACCTCGTATTGCGTGCCCTTTTTGAGTGGCAGCAGCCAGTGCCGCTCGCTGCCAGTGGTTTGCCAGGCGTGGAGCAGACCGAGAGAGTAAAACCCCTTGTCGAACAGGGTCAGCGAGTGGTCTGGCGTGCGTTCGATAAGCTTTTCTGCCAACACCATCTCATTGATGGCGCAGCTCTCCATGACTGCTTGTACAAGCAGGTGGCTGGTCAGCTCCATCTGACAGAGCATGCGCACCTGCGGATAGGCGGTCTCGCCATGCTGGGTACCGGGCTTGGCAAAGGCGGCAGCATTGTCCGGGGTATCGGGCGTGCGCCACATCACGCCATCAACGGCGAGCAGTTGCAGCCCGGCCCAACCGGGATGATTGGCCTGCTGCAGGTACCAATGACCACTCTCGTGTGGCGTTCAGCGCTCTGCATCCTGATGAAACGGGACGCAGTGCCTGCCTGGCGCTGTTACAGGCACTTCGCTACTACGCAGGGCTCGGCATTCGTTTCAGTCGGCTACTCACTGACAATGGAGCCTGTTACCGGTCGAAACGCTTCCAGAAGCTGTGTCGTCGGCTGGGGCTCAAGCATCTGCGCACCAAGCCTTACACACCACAAACCAATGGCAAAGCAGAGCGCTTCATTCAGACCGCCCTGCGTGAGTGGGCCTATGCACGGAGCTATGACTCGTCAGAGCAACGGGCAGAGCACTTGCAACCGTGGCTGCATGAGTACAACTGGCATCGTCCTCATGCCAGTCTGGGCTACCAGCCCCCCATCAGTCGCCTTCAATCTGTGAACAACCTGGTGGGTTTACACAGCTAGCCAGTGTGCGCCACAGCAGGCTTCCATCACAATGCGACAGGCGGGGTGCT
>CAMFLW010000098.1 GCA_945957575.1 uncultured Aeromonas sp.
GCTCACCGGATTGAACCCCTCCATGGCCCTGCTTGGCGCCGGTGTGGGCACCCTGTTGTTCCAGCTCTGCACCCGCCGCCAGGTCCCGATTTTCCTCGGTTCCAGCTTCGCTTTTATCGCCCCCATCATCTATGCCACCCAGACCTGGGGATTGCCCTCCACCATGTTTGGCCTGTTTGCCGCCGGTTTCATGTATTTCATTCTGGCGGCGTTGATCCGGGCAAAAGGAATGGGATTTGTCCACAAATTGTTGCCCCCAGTGGTGATTGGCCCTGTCATCATGGTGATCGGCCTCTCCGTGGCCCAGGTGGCTTGCAATATGGCGATGGGCCGTGCCGGTAGCGAGCAGGTGATGCCTGCGGGAACTGCGTTGACGCTGGCCGGTATCTCGCTGGCGGTCACCCTGATTGCAGCGGTGTTCTGCAAGGGGTGGATCAAGCTGATCCCCATCCTGTGCGGTGTGATTGCCGGTTATGTCTCGGCGGTGTTTATGGGCCAGGTGAGTTTCGATGGCATGGTGAACGCCCCCTGGCTGGCGCTGCCCCACTTCGAAACCCCGGAGATCAACTGGGCTGCTGCGTTGTTCATGTTGCCGGTAGCCATCGCCCCCTGTATCGAGCATATCGGTGGCGTGTTGGCAATTGGTGGGGTGACTGGCAAGGATTACACCAAGGATCCGGGTCTGCACCGTACCCTGGCCGGTGACGGTATCGGCGTCTGCTTCGCCGGTTTCATCGGTGGCCCACCCGTGACCACCTACGCCGAAGTGACCGGTGCCGTGATGATCACTCGCAACTTCAACCCGGTCACCATGACCTGGGCCGCGGTGTTTGCCATCATTCTGGCTTTCTTCGGCAAGTTCAATGCGCTGCTCACCTCCATCCCGATGCCGGTGATGGGCGGTATCATGCTGCTGCTGTTCGGATCCATCGCTGCCATCGGTCTCAAGACGCTGGTGGAATCCAAAGTGGATCTGGGGCTGTCACGCAACATCGCCATCGTCGCCGTGACTCTGACCGTTGGTGTCGGGGCGCTGGAGATGAAGATTGGCGACTTCGCCCTGGCCGGGGTTGGCCTGGCCTCCGTTGCCGCCATCCTGCTCAACCTGATCCTGCCTGCGCACTCTGAAGAAGGTGTAATGGACGCGGCCAAGGATTGAGCTCCACCAGAAGTTCATCGTTGATTTGGAGAAGGCCACCTCGCGGTGGCCTTCTGTTTTTCGGGTCTCTTGCGCCACTTTTCAGCTCGGCGGAGCTCATCTGGAATCTAATTTGGAAGCAGATGAGAAGGTTAGCATTCTCATTTGACGTATCTCTTTTCGTGACCTTAGCTAAAGGACAGATTTGGCTCTGAGGTCTCCTCGAGCAGTATGGGAAAATGGATGTTGGCGTTTCAATCATTTCTCTCCCAGACCCCTGTCATGAAATGATGCGCTTCTTCTCTCCGCCACAGCGCTGTTCTATGGCAGAGGTTTATCCGCCCCACTCCACACTCCCCTCATGCTGCCCTGGCATGTTTTTTACCTCGATTTGTCGTGAGCCTCTCTCGCCGGTTGCGTTTCATCGCACACTGGCAAAATCCGGATCTGTTTGCTGCGGCACATGGGTGGGCGGCGAGCCGTGAAAGCCGGCATGACCCCAGCGGGTCAGACGTGTTCCGTCATCGATAACGGCGGTTCAGGGATGAATGGCAAGCAAAGTGAGGTTGCAATGAACTATCAACAGTTGTGGAAATGCGCAATTTTTTCAGTCTCTTCCGTTCTGGTTGCGGGGGCTGTCCAGGCGGCCCCCCTGAACGTGATGACCGAAGATTACCCTCCGTTCAATATGCAGGGGGAGGGAGGCAAAATAGTCGGTCTCTCTACCGAAGTGGTCGAAGAGCTGTTCAAGCGTGCCGGGGTCGAATACAAGCTGACTCTGATGCCATGGAAACGGGCGTATGAAGACACCCTTGGCACCCCCAATACCGCCCTCTACTCCACGACTCGGACCCCGGAACGGGAAACCCTGTTCAAGTGGGTCGGGCCGCTGGTCAATAACAACTGGGTATTCTTCTCCAGTTCTACAGCCAATATCACAGTCTCTTCACTGGAAGATGCCAAGCAATATTCGGTGGGGGGGTATAACGGTGATGCGGCAGCCGAGTATCTCAAGGCACAGGGATTTGCCAAGTTGCAGCTTGCTGCCAATGACACCGCCAATGTGAAAAAACTGGAGGCAGGCCGCATCGATCTCTGGGCAACCGGCCAGTATCTGGCCCCCTATCTGGCCAACAAGGAGAAAGTGGCCTCACCCAAGCCGGTATTCGTGTTCAAGGAAACCCAAATGAGCTTGGCGTTTAACAAGGATACGCCCGATGAGCTCATCAACAAGCTCAACGAAGTCCTGGCAGCCATGAAAGCGGATGGCACCATCGAGAAAATTAACGCCAAGTACCAGTGAGTTGTACTGTTCCTGCTGCCATTAATACCGGGAGGAGTCATGGATTGGAAAAGCTTGAAGTTCAGGATTGCCGTGCTGACGTCCCTCTCGGTGAGTCTGCTACTGGTGCTGTTTGGTGGTTATAACTACAGTGCAGCGAGGGAAAGTAGCTACAGTAAGCAGGCCCAGCAGGTCGAACTGGCGATCAAGCGGCTGCAGCTCTCCCTGCCAGGCCCGTTGTGGAATTATGAGTCGGCTTTTATCGAGGCATCGCTCAAATCCGAGCTGGCGGCCGATATGCTCAGTGTTCTGCTGGTGGTCAACAAGGAGAAGCTGGTGGCCGGGTTTGCCCGTGATACGGCGGGCGCTATTTCCCCCGTGACGGCGATTCCTGCCGATGCGGCGACCTATGGTGGGTATGATCTGGTGTTTGACGACAGCGGCCAGAAAAATACCGTGGCCAGATTGCTGGTGCAAACCAGTGATGCGGCCATTCAGGCCCAACTGCGCCAGCAGTTGATCACCACTGTCTGGCAGATCCTGGTGCTCGATCTCTGCATCATCGCGCTGCTGATGGTGCTGATTCATCGCAATGTGCTCAGACCACTTCAGCAGATGAATCAGGCGGTCTTCGATCTGGCCAAAGGAGAGGGGGATCTGACCCAGCGTCTCAAGATCAGCCGCCAGGATGAGATGGGGGCGCTGGCGACTAACATCAATCACTTTATTGCCAAGCTGCAGGAGATGGTGGCCGAAATCAACGAGCTCTCAGTCGGCGTGCTGCAGACCGCCGAACGTTGTGACACTCTTGCTGCGGATACCCGTGGGGCCAGCGATTCCCAACAACTGGAGCTGGATCAGGTTGCCACCGCCATTACCGAGATGAGCCAGGCGGTGCAGGAGGTGGCAGGCAATGCAGTGAAGACTGCTACGGCGACCGATGAGGCCAACCTCTATGTCGAGCAGGGCTACAACCTGGCCGGTCATGCCAATCAGGCGATTCACCAGTTGGTGGGAGAGGTGGAGCGCGTTGCGGGGTTGATGCGTTCCCTTTCTACCGAGAGCAGCAGCATCGGCAATATTATCGAAGTGATTAATGGCATTGCCGAGCAGACCAATCTGTTGGCGCTCAATGCCGCAATTGAGGCGGCGCGGGCGGGTGATCAGGGGCGCGGTTTTGCGGTGGTGGCGGATGAGGTGCGCACCTTGTCGGGCCGTACTCGCCAGTCGACGGAGGAGATCAGCGCCAGTATCAAGCGGTTGCAGCAAGCGACCCAGAATGTCGGTGCCGGCATGCAACAGAGTCAGGAGAAGGCATCCCGCGCCGGCATCGAGGCGGCAGATGTGCAGACATCGGTGGAGAAGATTAAAAATCAGGTCAGCCTGATCCGCGAGATGAACATGTATATCGCCCAGGCATCGGAAGAACAACACTCGGTGGCGGAGGCGGTCAGCCATAGCGTCAACCGGATTGCGACGCTCAACAGCGAGAGTGCGGCCAGAGTGGCACAGGTTGCCGAAGCCAGCAGCGATCTGCGGCAGCTGTCGGCCCAGCTCGACACCCTGCTCAAGCAGTTTCGGGTCTAGAGAGCACATACGCCCTGCGGGGGATCCTCGGTGCGAGCGGTGGTCGCGATCACGCGCGCAACGGGGGTCGTGGTGTTCTCATATTCTGCCATGCAATCCCGGATCGATATTTTCCCTTTACGGGCCCATGCATGACAGTCTGGAGAGTTGTTGTCTACTCACGACACAGCTTGCACCAGGGACCGGTGAGCTCGCAGTACCCGGTCTCGTCGCCATGCTGCCAGCCAAGCCGATGATAGAAGGCCACGGCCGCCGTATTGCGGGTTGCCACCTTGAGTGATGCCGTGCGGGGATTATTTGCCAGACCATGTTCGAGCAGCGCTCGCCCAATCCCCTGACCATGCCAGTCGCTCGCAACGTACAAATGATGCACAAAGTGCTCGGGTTGCCATACGGCGATAAATCCGCAGAGCGTCCCCCCTCGCTCAGCCACCCATATCTCTTCTCCCCGGGTCTGCTCGATAAAGTCATCCAGGTGAAACAGGGAGGGGTCTACCCAGTGAAAGGTTTGTCTGCGGCCTTGTAAAAACAGCTTGGCCAGCGGGGTGATATCACGTTCTTCCATGCGCCTGATCATCATGCTCTCCCAAGGGCGGTCACTGTTCCCTGTTGCACGCGGGCAAGGTTATCTGGGGCAAATGACAAGGGTGTGATTAAGGGCTGTCCAATACATTTGTCATGGGGCTATACTGCCGAAGTCCCCTGTATGGATGGCGTGAGGATTGTTGATTTATGGACAATAAACAGATTGAAGGCAACATTTTTGTTCCGGCTCATATCGATGACGTGTGGCACGCCTGGACGACAGAGAGTGGTCTGCGCAGTTTTCTGGCTCCCGAGTGTTTGATGGTAGCCGAACCGAATGGCCCCTTCGAAATCTACTTCAGGCCGGATGCTCCACTGGGTGAACGGGGCAGTGAAGGGTGCAGGGTCATGGCCGTCATGCCCTATGATTTGCTCAGCTTTAGCTGGAATTTTCCGCCCAGCCTACCCCATATTCGTCAGCAGAAGACTCAGGTTTGTCTGCGCTTTGTGCCGGAAGGGCAGGGCACTCGCCTCTACTTCCTGCAAACCGGTTGGGCCAATGATCCTGACTGGAATCAGGGGTATGCCTACTTTAGGGAAGAGTGGCTGGAGACCAGCCTGCCACGGCTGCAGTACCGCTTTACCCACGGCCCCATCGACTGGAACAACCCGCCCGACAAGGCACAGCTGAAGGCGTTGTCCCAGTAGTTTCGGGGCACAGAGATAAAAAAAACCGGCCAAAAGGCCGGTTGAAACAGTTCAGGCTTGTCAGGTGACAAACGTATCCAGCGGATGAGAGTCGCTTTCCACTCCTTGTGAAGTACAACCCTCTTGGTTACGTGCCACTACTATATGCCATCCACACTGAATCGATGCTGAACCACGGATGTTTCAGTTTCACTCCACCTTACAATCAGATGGTAATCCCCATCGACTGGCGCAGGTAAGCGCCAGCGCCGAGCAGGCCAGGCCCTTCATGGGTGATCAGGAATACCGGAATATCCTTGAGGTAGGATTTGAAACGGCCCTTGTCTTCAAAGGCAACCCGGAAACCGGAACTGGTTAAGAACTCCTGGAAGCGCGGCACTATCCCACCCGCAATATAGACGCCGCCAAAGGTGCCCATATTGAGCGCCAGGTTGCCGGCAAAGCGGCCCATCAGCACGCAGAACAGGCTCAGGGTGCGGCGGCAATCCAGACACTCGCCCGCCAGCGCACGTTCGGTAATGTCTTTAGGGGCGAACGGCTCCGGCTCACGACCATCGGATTTCACCAGCCCGCGATAGAGATTGACCAGGCCCGGGCCGGATAAGAAACGCTCGGCCGAGACATGGCCCAGTTCGCCACGCATCACCTGCAGCACCGCATCTTCCTCTTCGGTGTTGGCGGCAAAATCCACATGACCCCCTTCGCCCGGCAGGCTCAACCACTGATCGCCCGCCTTGACCAGATGCGCAACCCCAAGGCCGGTGCCCGCTCCATAGATGGCGATGGGTTTGCCAGCCACCGGTGCGGCGCCGCCCAGCTGGATGCGATCCGATTCGGCCAATACCGGTACCGCCATCGAGACCGCGGTAAAGTCGTTGATTACTTGCAGGCGTGCCAGCCCGAGATTGTTCTGCATCTCGCTGATGGAGAACTCCCAGCTGTGGTTGGTCATGGCGACCCAGTCACCATTGATGGGGCAGGCGATGGCGATGCAGGCTTCAGCCACCTCGACCTTGTGTTCCTCCAGATAGAGGCGAACCACGGCTTCAAGGCTGGGATGGGCCAGACCTGAGTAGGTCTTTGCCTGAGAGATAGTACCGGTGGCCAGCTCACACAGGGCCAGACGCGCATTGGTACCGCCGACATCGCCGACCAGCGCATGGGTATGCTGCATAACAACTCCTTCGTTACAGGATGGGGACGACTGTGGTGTCCCGACATTATTGTTGGATTATGACGGCCCATTCTATCCGAGCTCAGGCTCACTCACCCGCCGGATCGATACAAACGTGCGCCTGCTCACAGTGTTGTTGCTTTGCAACATTTGTAAGCGGTTTCACAGTGAGGTGACGTTTTGTAACGAAAAGTACGAAATAATTAGAGATGAGTCATACTTTGTACGGCAGGCGTTAGTTGCGATAACCGCTTGTCTTGTATAGTCATCAGCTTGATTGGAAACCTGCTTAGCCGTAGATTTAGTGCAAAGACACTGAAGCTAAATTACAAAAACGTCTGGTGGTGATGATGAATACCCTTGATAAAATTACGAACAACCTGGAAAGTTTCAGTAAATCAGAACGCAAGGTTGCCGAGGTGATCCTGGCGTCTCCCCAGACCGCCATCCACTCCAGCATCGCCGCCCTGGCCAAAATGGCCGACGTCAGTGAACCGACCGTCAACCGTTTTTGCCGTCGCCTCGATACCAAAGGCTTCCCCGATTTCAAACTCCATCTGGCCCAGAGCCTGGCCAATGGCACTCCTTACGTCAATCGTCATGTGGAAGCAGAAGACGGCCCCGATACCTACACGGCCAAAATCTTCGAATCCACCATGGCTTGTCTGGATGCAGCCAAGAACAGCCTGGATATCTCGGCCATCAACCGCTGTGTCGATATCCTGACCCAGTCCAAGAAGATAAGCTTCTTTGGTCTTGGTGCCTCCTCAGCCGTTGCCCGCGATGCCCAGAACAAGTTCTTCCGCTTCAATATCCCGGTGGTGAGCTTTGACGATATCGTCATGATGCGCATGAGCTGCATCAACAGCAGCGAAGGGGATGTGGTGGTGCTGATCTCCCATACCGGCCGCACCAAGGCGCTGGTCGAGATCGCCGCGCTGGCCCGCGAGAACGACGCCACAGTGATCGGCATGACCGCCAAGGATTCCCCGCTGGCGCGCGAGTGCAACCTGGTGCTCTCCATGGATGTGCCGGAAGATACCGATGTCTACATGCCGATGGCTTCCCGCATCGCGCAGCTGGCGCTGGTGGATGTGCTGGCAACCGGATTTACCCTGCGCCGGGGGATGAAATTTCGTGAAAACCTGAAGAAGGTAAAAGAGGGATTGCGCGAATCCCGCTTTGAAACACCACACTCTTCCTGAATCGTCGGGGGCTTTGGCCCCCGACTGTCTATGCCACCCTCCTTGGTGTAGTCTTGATGTGGTATTGTAACTTAATAACAAAAACCACCCGGATGGTTTGCAAGCGGGTGCATCGAGCCATCGGTTTGATGGGGCAGAATCTCAAGTTATCTCAACTTCATATTGGAGTCTTTCATGCCTAGACGTACAAAGATTGTAACCACACTTGGTCCGGCCACCGACCGCGAAGGGATCCTCGAAGGGATTATCCGCGCTGGTGCCGACATGGTGCGGATGAACTTCTCTCACGGCACTCCTGAAGATCATATCCAGCGCGCCAATCAGGTGCGTGACATTGCTGCCAAGCTCGGCCGCCACGTTGCCATCATGGGTGACCTGCAAGGCCCGAAAATCCGTGTATCCACCTTCAAGGATGGCAAGATCTATCTCGCCATCGGTGACAAGTTCGTGCTGGATGCAGCCCTGGGCAAGGGTGAAGGCTGTCAGGAGCAGGTTGGTATCGACTACAAGAGCCTGCCAAATGATGTGGTGCCGGGTGACATCCTGCTGCTGGACGATGGCCGTGTACAACTGAAAGTCGAGAGCGTGGAAGGCACCCGCATCCATACCACGGTGACCGTGGCGGGCCCGCTCTCCAACAACAAGGGCATCAACAAGAAAGGGGGCGGTCTCTCCGCACCAGCCCTGACCGAGAAAGACAAGGAAGATATCAAGACAGCCGCGCTGATGAACGTGGATTATCTGGCCGTCTCCTTCCCGCGCTGCGGTGATGATCTGCGTTACGCCCGCGAACTGGCTCGCGAAGCTGGCTCCAATGCCAAGATCGTGGCCAAGGTCGAGCGCGCTGAGACCGTCGCCACTGACGAAGCGATGGAAGATATCATCCTCGGCTCTGATGCCGTTATGGTTGCCCGTGGCGATCTGGGCGTCGAGATCGGTGACCCCGAGCTGGTTGGTGTACAGAAGAAGCTGATCCGTCACTCCCGTCGTCTCAACCGTGTGGTGATCACCGCCACCCAGATGATGGAATCGATGATCAATGCGCCGCTGCCGACTCGTGCCGAAGTGATGGACGTCGCCAACGCCGTGCTGGATGGTACCGATGCGGTGATGCTCTCTGCCGAAACCGCTGCCGGTCAGTTCCCCATCGAAACGGTCACCTCCATGGCAAGCGTCTGTGTCGGTGCCGAAAAGCACCCGAGCCTGAACGTCTCCAACCACCGCATGAGCTACACCTTCACCTCGGTTGAAGAGGCGGTCGCCATGTCCACCATGTACGCAGCCAACCACCTGGAAGGGGTGAAGGCGATCGTGGCGCTGACCGAATCGGGCACCACTCCGCTGCTGATGTCCCGTATCAGCTCCGGTCTGCCGATCTTCGCCATGTCTCCCCACAACAAGACCCTGGCCTGGACCAACCTCTACCGTGGCGTGACCCCGGTGATGTTTGACGGTGACGAGACCAAGCCGGTCTACGAAGTGTGTCGCGACGCGCTGGCCGTGCTCAAGGAGAAGGGGCTGCTGCAAAGCGGTGACATGGTACTGCTGACCCACGGTGACAAGATGGAAACCGTCGGCAGTACCAACACCTGCAAGGTGATGATGGTCGAATAAGCCCGTCCGGTTTCACAGTGTTCAACAAGGCTGCTCCTCTCTGATGAGCAGCCTTTTTATTAACGGTTGTCGCGCTTTGGCGGGATAAACAGGACTCAATGATTGCTTAACCGGATTCCCCTTCCGATAATGCGGGAGTGATTTTCACCGGGTAGCCCGTTGTAGGGGATCGCACCGGGTAACCCAGACACTCGACAATACGGGAGTGAAAAAATGAACAAGCGTAACTGGTTTCTGGCCCTGTCACTGACGTTGGTGGTGTCACCCAGCCATGCCGACTGGGAGAAACTGAAGGCTGCCGCCGCCGATCTCGGCACCGCCGTGAGTGAGACTAGCAAGGAGGTATGGCAGGATGTCAGCGACTTCTCCAAAAAGAGCTGGGCCTCCATCTCTGCCTGGGGTGAAGAGGCGTTCAACACCGCCGGGGTCTGGACCGACAAGAGCATCGCCACTGGCAAGGAGTGGCTGAAGGTAGCCGACAAGAAGCTCGACGAGATGCTGGAGCCCAAAACCGCGCAGGAGGCGCGGGTGGCGCTCAACACCATGGCCGACACGGCACTGGTGCGCCTGTTCAATGAACAGCCTTCAGCCAAGTTGCTGTTTGACAAGGCGTATGGCTACGCAGTATTCGATTCGCGCAAGTTCTCCCTGATGCTGCATACCAATCAGGGCGCCGGGGTGGCCATCAATCGCAAGAGTGGCAAACACACCTATATGAAGATGTTTGGCGCGGGGCTGGCGGCCGGTATCGGTGGCAAGTTCTATCAGCAGGTTATCCTGTTTGAAGACAAGGCCAGATTCGATGCCTTCGTGACCCAGGGTTGGGAGGCCACCTCCGAAGTGGGTGTGGTCGCTGGCAAGGAGAGCGCCGAGCTGACCGCCAAATACAACGGCGGCATGGCCATCTACCAGATCGGCGAGAAGGGATTGCTGTTCGATGCCAACATCTCCGGCTCCAAATACTGGATCGACAAGGATCTGAGTCAGTAACCATTCAGGCGGTGAGCCCTCGGTATTGGCCCGGCTCACCGTGCGGCAGTTGCAGTCAAAGATCGCCCGCACTCATCCTGCGGGCGTGCTTGTTTGTGGTGGCGTGATGCGGGTGTTGGATGGCAAAGCGCCTTTTCCCGTGCGAATGCTGGGGACAAAAAGCCATCGCTCCCCTTGGCCGCAACCGGTATAATGCGCGACCCGAATTTTTCCAGGTGTTCAAAATGCAGCCGGTACCCAACCTTTTCTCCTATCCCCGCTATTGGGCCGAGTGCTACGGCACGGCGCCCTT
>CAMFLW010000099.1 GCA_945957575.1 uncultured Aeromonas sp.
GGATTATGAGTCACGAAAGCAAGGGGGATCTTGCGCTCGCTCATGATTGGGGCTGGCCTGCTGCTCTGAAATTGTTTTCATTCCGCCGGCCTGATTATGCTGCGGATAGCGGGCTGGATGTGTAAACCTACCTGGGTGTTCACGGCTTGAAGGCAACTGATTGGTAGCTGGTCGCCAAGGCTGGCATGAGGACGATGCCAGTTTTACTCATGCAACCATGGTTGCAGGTGTTCTGCCCGTTGCTCTGACGAGTCATAACGCCGTGCAGATGTCATTGCTCTTACTCGATGCTTGAGTGGCTGGTTACAGCAGGAAAATGGTCGCCAGCCCGAGGAAGATAAAAAAGCCGCCGGTGTCGGTGATGGCGGTGATCATCACGCTGGCCCCCACGGCCGGATCGCGGCCGAGCCGGTTCATGGTCATGGGGATAATGACCCCCATCAGCGCCGCCACCAGCAGGTTGAGCATCATGGCCAGCGTCATCACGGCGCCGAGCGCGGCATCCTGATAGAGCAGATAGGTGGCAATGCCCATGGTGCCGCCCCACACCAGCCCGTTGATAAAGGCGACGCCGAGTTCCCGCAGCAGCAGGAAGGAGAGGTTGCCCGCCTGAATGTGCTGCAGCGCCAGCGCCCGCACTATCATGGTGATGGTCTGGTTGCCGGTGTTGCCGCCGATCCCGGCGACGATGGGCATCAGCGCCGCCAGTGCCACCAGCTGGGAGATGGTGTGCTCGAACAGGCCGATCACCCGCGAGGCGACAAAGGCGGTGCAGAGGTTGATGGCGAGCCAGGCCCAGCGGGTCTTGACCGCCTTGGAGACCGGGGCGAACACGTCTTCATCCTCGCTGATACCCCCCATCCGGCGCAGGTCGGTGTCACTCTCCTCATAGACCAGATCCACCACCTCCTCGACGGTGAGGCGGCCCATCAGCTTGCCCTTGCCATCCACCACGGCGGCGGAGAGCAGGTCATCCCGTTCGAAGGTGCGGGCGGCCGCTTCGTCGTTATCCTCCGGATCGAAGGTGACCGGATCCCGCTCCATCACGTCGCTCACCAAGGTGGCGGGCTTGTGCAGCAGTACAGTGGTGAGCGGCAGTTCCCCCAGCAGGTGGTTGCGCCGGTCGATGACGAACAGCTTGTCGGTGTTGGCGGGGATCTTGCCGCGCAGGCGCAGATAGCGCTGCACCGTGGCGAGCGTCACCTCGGGGCGGATGGTGATGATCTCGAAGTCCATCATGGCGCCGACGGTGTGCTTGCCGTAGCGGATCACCTCCCGCACCCGATCCCGCTCGTCGGGGGCCATATAGGTGAGCAGCCGCCCCATCAGGTTGCGGGGCAGGTACTGGCCCAGATAGATCTGATCGTCGATATCCAGGGTACGCAGGGCGTGCAGCAGCTCCTTGTCGCTCATCCCGCTGATGAGGCTGTCCCACACTGTCTCGGAGGCTTCGACCAGGATCTGGCCGCGCTTCTCCTCCTCCACCAGCGCCCACAGGGCATGACGCTCATCGGGCGGCAGCGATTCCAGCGCATCGGCGACGTCGGCGGCAGGCAACCCGTTGACCAGCGCAGTGAGTTCGCTGGTCTGATCGCGCTGCTCGGCATCCTGCACCACCTGCGGATCGAGCAGGCTGTCGGTGAGGGCATCATCGCGCAGCAGCAGGGTGAGAATGCGGGATCTGTCATCCGCGCGCTGCCGGGCGCTGTTCTTGATGGGAAGAGACATGGGATGAATTCCTGAGATGGTAGCCAAGGGCTCAATGCCCATAGGATACCAGACTTAAAACAACAGGTTATGACCGTTATGGGAGAAGAGGGGGGTAAAAGTGAGGTGTAGTGGCATAGTGAATTTGGCCACCTGATTAGAGGTGATACTCTCACCTCATACACTGACAGGTGGCATGATGACGCAATCAAAACGACGTATTTTTTACGAACGGTGGCTATTCGCTAAGCGCTCTAGTTCTGTTTAATAAACGTTACCCTAGCTAAAGATCCTGTACCTGTACATGAAGCAGGCCTACGGCCTGCTTGAACTATCTCTGCAAGTATTTACGCCAGATAGAACACCTCGATGAGCTCATGGCTGATCGGGCTATTATCCGAGTTGGAGGGCATGATCTCTTTCATATAAGCCCACCACTGCTTGCAGATGGCGGTATCGGCCACGGCATTCCAGCGCGCTTCGCTCTCAATTTCCACATAGGCAAATAGCTGCGCCGTTTGCGGAAAGAGAAAGATGCTGTAGTTATGGGCGCCGTGCTCCTTGAGAGTGGCCGCAAGCTGCGGCCAGATCTCGTCATGGCGATGACGGTATTCCGCTTCCAGGCCCGGCTGGACCGACATTAAAAACGCTTTGCGAATCATGGTGTGTCCTCGCCTTTAGGCCATGCCCATACCGACCAAGTTGGCGGCACCAACAATCACCAGCATGCCGAGGCAGAGGATCCGCACCGGACGCACGCCCACCCCTTTCCACTCGGCCAGCAGCAGACCGACAATGCCACCGCACAGCACATAACCGCTCATGTGCAGCATCCAGTTCACGAACGACAGATGCTCAGGAATGCTCGCCTCGCCCCACGCATAAAAGAAGAACTGCAGATACCACATGATGCCACCGGTGGCCGCCAGCAGGCCGTTGATGAGCAAGCTCTGCGCCGGTTGCGAGAGATCGCTGCGCAATGACAGCTCGGGACGGGTGGCCAGACGGATAAAGCAGTAAGCCAGGTTCACCAGCGCGCCACCGCCCATTATGATGCCGTAGCTCGGCAGCATGGCGTAGAGCGGGTTCAGACCCAGCGCCAGCGAGGCTTGCTTGATGGGGGCCGCAGCTTCCAGACCAAAGGCGAACCCGGAGGAGAAGATGCCGCACATCACCGCCAGAAACAGACCCTTTTTCAGGTTGAACTCCTTGGTGGTGGTGCCAAGCGCAATCTCCTTCTGATGGCCGGCATAGGTCACGATGCCAATCCCGACCAGCGCCACACCCACACCCAGCAAGGTGATCTGGCCGCTGGAGGTGGTCAGCAGATGGCCAAACTCTCCGCGCAGAATCGGTGGCATCAGGGTCCCCACCACCAGAGTGACGCCGATGGCAATACCAATTCCAAGCGACATGCCGAGATAGCGCATGGTCAGGCCATAGTTGACGTTACCGACCCCCCACATGGCGCCGAACAGGAACATCCCCCAGAACGCCTTGCTGTCTACCACGCTATAAAACGAGGCAAAATCCGGGATCAACATCGAGGTGATAAGCCAGGGCAGCAAGATCCAGGAGAACAGGCCGGCGAAGGCCCAGGTCGTCTCCCAGGACCACTGACGAACCTTGCTGATAGGGGCGTAGAAGGAGGCCGCCGAGGCGGCGCCGACCAGGTGCCAACCGATACCTGAAGCGATTGCAGACATAAGAGGTTCCTTGCGTAGAGTTTTATTGTGTTTGCGCCACCCATTGCGGGGAAGCGAACCGGGTTATTGCATTGCTGTTTTTCTCGTTTTTCTGACCCCCGACACAGTTCGGGGGCCAGTTCAGTCGAATTGCCTTAACCGCGGGTCAGCAGCACCTGCTCTTCATACTGCTTGACCACCTTGAGCCACTCGGCACCCACCGGGACACCTTCTTGGGCGCAGGCGTAATCCCACACCGCTTGCCACGGCAGGCTGCGAGTCTCTTCCATCAGACCCAGACGCGTGGCGTAATCCCCTTGCTGCTCGGCTTGACGCAGGCTGTCGATCGGCTCAAGCAGGGCGCGCAGCAGTGCCTTTTTCATGTTGCGGGTGCCGATAACCCAGGCGGCGATGCGGTTAATGGAGGCATCGAAGAAATCGAGGCCGATATGCACCCGCGCCAGCAGGTCGTTACGCACGATTTCGTTGGCAATGGCCTGGGTTTCGTCATCAAGCAGCACCACGTGGTCACTGTCCCAGCGCACCGGGCGGCTGACGTGCAGCAGCAGATGGCGGACAAACAGGGAGGCAGCGCTGATTTTGTCGCTGATGACTTCGGTCGGGTGGAAGTGACCGGCATCGAGGCACAGGGCGATATCACGCGAGCTGGCATAGCCCATGTAGAACTCGTTGGAGCCGACGGTGTAGGACTCGGCGCCGATACCAAACAGCTTGCTCTCGACCGCATCGATGTGATGGGCTTCGTCAAACTTCTCGGACAATACGTCGTCAAGGGCAGCGAGCAGACGCTGACGCGGGCCCAGACGATCGGCCGGCAGATCCTTCATCCCGTCCGGGATCCAGATATTCATCACCGAGGCGGTGCCAAGCTCTTGGCCGAAATAGGCCGAGATGCGGCGGCTGGCCTTGCAGTGATCAATCCAGAACTGGCGCACCTTGGCGTCCGGGTGAGCCAGCGTCATGCCATCGGCACTGAGCGGATGGGAGAAGCAGCTTGGGTTGAAATCCAGACCGATGCCTTGCTTTTTGGCCCACTCAACCCAGTTGGCAAAGTGCTTGGGCTCAATCTCATCGCGGCCGACCGGCGTCTCGGACTCCAGATAGATGGCGTGCAGATTCAGACGCTTGGCACCGGGGATCAGCGACATGGCCAGCTCCAGGTCACGGCGCAGCTCGGCGGCGCTGCGCGCCTTGCCCGGGTAGTTGCCGGTGGCTTGAATGCCGCCGGTCAGGGCGCCGGCGCCTGCTTCAAAGCCCTGAACGTCATCCCCTTGCCAGCAGTGCATGGAGACCGGAATGGTGGCCAGTGTGGCGAGTGCCTGATCCACATCCACACCCAGCGCGGCGAACTGTTGACGGGCCAGGGCAAAGGCGGTTTCGATGTTCGGATTCATACAACTTCCTCAGTAGGTTCAAGTTCGGGTTGGGATTGGGATTGGGAGCGGGCGCACAGCGCCGCAAAACGTTGTCGCTGCCGGGCCAAATCAGGCACCGCGCGCGGTTGCAGGGTTTCAAGCTCGCAGTTCTGGCGCACCATGCGCCGCACCGCAGCCAGGTCTTCCAGTTTGCCAAGCCCCTTGAGCTGCCAGCCGATGTTGCCAAGGGCTGACGCCTCCACCGGGCCGGTTACCACGGTGCGCTCGCAGATGTCGGCGCACAGACGATTCAAAACGCGGTTCTTCGAACCACCGCCGACGATATGCAGGGTGTCGATGTGCTCGCCGGTCACGCTCTCTATCTCGCGCAGCACCTGGTCGTAGCAGAGCGCCAGACTGTCGAGCACGCAGCGCACCAGCTCGGCTGGCGTCTGGGGAACGGTTTGCCCGCTCTCGCGGCAGAACTCTTCAATGGCGGTGCGCATGCAGGGCGGATTGAGAAAGCACTCGTCGTTGGGGGCAATCAGCGCGGCAAACGGGGTGGCCTGCTCGGCCATGGCGGTCAGCGTGGCGAAATCGAGCTCGGGCCAGGCTTTTTGCAGGCTCTGCACCAGCCACAGCCCCATGACGTTTTTCAGCACGCGGCAACTGTGCTCGACCCCGCCCTCGTTGGTGAGGTTGATGGCCAGCGCATCTTCGCCAGTGACCGGAGCTTTGCGCTCGACACCCACCAGTGACCAGGTCCCTGAGCTGATATAGGCCGCATGGCTGGCCTCCAGCGGCGTGGCCACAATTGCCGAGCCGGTATCGTGAGTGGCTGGCAGGATCACTTTGACCGGATGGCCACTCGGGCTGGTCCAGACGCCAAGGGTGCTGCCGGGGGCGGCCAGCGGCTGCAACCAGTTGCGTGCCGGGCCCAGTAACGTCACCAGCTCCGGGTCCCAGTCACGGCTGTGGGCGTTGACCATCTGGCTGGTGCTGGCGTTGGTAAACTCGCAGCTAAGCTCACCGGTCAGGCGATAGTGCAAGTAGTCGGGGATCAGCAGCAGATGCTGCACCTCTGCCAGCCACTCGGGCTTGGCATCGAGCAGTGCGCGGATCTGATAGAGGGTGTTGAACTTGAGAAACTGGATGCCGCTGCGCCGATAAATCTCTTCACGCGGCATGCGCTGCATCAGCTGCTCGGGTACGCCGTCGGTGCGTGCATCACGATAAGCCACCGCTTCGCCGAGGCGCTCGCCGTGGCGGTCGAGCAGCACAAAGTCGACCCCCCATGAATCAATACCGATCGAGTCGAGGCGAATACCGGTCGCATCAATTTTGCCAAGCCCCAGCTGGATATTTTCCAGCAGGCCATCGACATCCCAGCAGTCCTGTCCATTACGGCGAACCATGCCATTGGCAAAGCGGTGCATCTCCAGCATCGTTAATTTGCCATCGGCTTCGTTATAATTGGCCCATATTACCCGGCCACTGGAAGCACCCAAATCTACAGCTGCAATATTGACTGTCATTGTGCCGACTCCGTTATCTACGATGTCGACACTTTAAAAAATGTGGGAAAAGCCAACCTTGTTTCTCTGGCCAGAGAAGCCAGTCACCGTGGCATAAAAATCAAGAAATGATATTTAACTGACAATTATGTGACAGCCATCATAAAAAGATCGGCAATTTTCCAGAAATACATCTTTTCAGGTTAGATGATTAACAAATATGAAGATCTGTGAAGACCTTCACGGAACGGGATTGCGCTGTTTGACCTCCCTGGGTGTGTCGAGTAATCACAAACGGTTCATTATGAGAGATTGAAAATGTTCCGCTTGTCGCAGACCGAATTTTTCGAAACAAACAGGCTCATTAGCGTCCAGCCTCGTTCGCCGCAAGAGCCGTTTCCCGAGCACTGTCATTCGTTTCATGAGCTGGTGCTGGTCAAATCGGGCTGCGCCATCCACCTGACTGATGGCAGGGCAGTCCATATCAGTCGCGGTAGCGTCTTCTATCTGTGTGAAGATGACAGCCACATGTTCGATCAGATGCAAAACCTGTGTCTCACCAATGTGTTATTTCGCCCTGAGGCGTTTCACCACGCGGCAGGCTTAAAGAAAATTCTCGGTGAGAGCTGCCATCCGGCCACCGGCGGTATGCAGCTGAGCGCCGCACTGCAACAGCAAAGCGAGCAGTTGCTCGGTCGCATCGGCGAAGAGAGTGACAAGCAGGATGAATATTCCGCCATGATGACGGAGGCGCTGTTTTCCCAGCTGGCGGTGCTGCTGTATCGCTCACGTCAGCATCAGCATGGGCTCACCGACGCCGAGCAAGATGACCGGGAGCGGTTGCAGGCTCTGATCAGCTACATTAATGAAAATTATCGTGAAGAGATCGACTGGAATGCCTTATCGGTGCGTTTTTCCATTCCAATGCGCACGCTGAACCGGCGCATTCAGGAACACACCGGATTAACCCCCAATAATTATCTCGGCCGCATCCGTTTATGTCAGGCGTCCTGGTTATTAAGTCATAGCCAACAATCTGTGACCGATATCGCATTTCAGTGCGGATTTAATGACGGTAATTATTTCTCGAGTAAATTCAACCACGCGTTCAATATGACACCGCTGCAATATCGCAAACGCTATAAATAACCTTCAATTGTTTGCCAATCTAAACCAGATGATTGGCATGGTTTTCAAGGTATTACTCTGGCACAGGCATAAGATAATTCCGTCTTTATCTTTAAACCTTACATCGCTTAGAGGGAATATATTATGGCTTTTGCTCTGTGCTTGCCGCAAATCAGTCTGTCTGGTGAAGGTGCCGTCAACGAACTGGTTCGTCAGATGTCACTCAAACCCGCCCGTCGCCCGCTGATCGTGACCGAGAAGGCGCTGATCAGTATCGGTCTGCTCGATGGTCTGATTGCCGGTCTGCGTGACCACGGTTTTACCCCTGTCGTGTTTGATGGTGTGCTGGCCAACCCGACCGATCACGTGGCGATGGCCGCGCTTGCTGCCTGGAACAACGGGCAGTGCGATACCCTGATTGGCTTTGGTGGCGGCAGCGCCATCGACACCGCCAAGGCGGTGCGCGCTCTGGTGGCCAACCCCGACAAGACCATTTACGACTTTGAAGGCATCGGCAAGGTCGCCAAAACCGGCCCCTTTATGGCCTGTATCAGCACCACTTCCGGCACTGCCGCCGAGGTGACCAGCAATGCGGTCATCACCGACACCCGCCGCAAGGTCAAAATGGTGATCATCGACCCGGCCTTGATCCCGGATATCGCCGTCAACGATCCCGCCATGATGCTAGGCTTGCCGGCTGCTGTCACTGCGGCCACCGGCATGGATGCACTGACCCACGCCATTGAGGCGTATGTCTCTATTGGTGCCCACACGCTCACCGACCACTCGGCCCTGGCCGCCATCAGCGTGATTGCCAAATACCTGCCGCAAGCGGTCGCCAATGGCAAAGACATCTCCGCGCGCGAGATGATGGCACACGGCCAGTTCTTGGCTGGCATGGCGTTTAACAGTGCAGGTCTGGGCTATGTCCACTCGCTGGCCCACCAGCCGGGCGCGACTCACAATCTGCCGCACGGGGTGTGCAACGCTATCCTGCTGCCGGTGGTGTGCGAGTTCAATCTGGAGGTCAAGCAGGCGCGCTTTGCCGATATCGCCACCGCCATGGGGGTCGATACCCACGCCATGAGTCAGGCTGAGGCCGCCAATGCTGCCATCAAGGCGATTCGTGAGCTGTCGGCCACCGTTGGCATTCCAGCCGGTCTGCATGAATTGGGTATTGAGCAGCGCGATCTGGCCGGTTGGGTCGATTCGGCCGAGGCCGATCCCTGCTCTGGCTGCGCGCCGCGCGTAGCCAGCAAGGCCGAGTTGCTGGCCCTGTATCAAGCCGCATTCTGATAGCCATTGACCCTGTGATGACGAGCGCTGTCCCGCTACGGGGGCGGGGCGATAAGACCATCACAGGGTCGTCTTGAAAATTCTGCCAACCCACCTGATTTGATGGCAAACAGCTTGAGGTGAGCGGCTGGCCATCCTTGTAGAGTCATCACCATAACAACCGCACAGCCCCCTGGGGCACAGCAGAGGTAGTCATGCGCAACATTGAATTGAACGCGGCCGTGCAGGCTGAAATCGAAAAAGTGGTCGAGGTCTCTGCCTACCTGTGGCAACGCGAATGGGCCGAGCGTAACGGGGGCAATATCTCGGTCGACGTGACCGATATCTTCGGCCCGGCGCCCGCCAACCTTGACCAGTATCCCCACTGCCCGCTGTCGATGGTCGGTGGCAGCGGCGCCTTCCCGGCCGATAGCGCCGGTCATGTGTTCTTCGTCAAGGGCACCGGCGAGCGGATCCGCGAACTGCGCGACCCGGCACTGGCCGGTTGCGTGCTGCGCATTGATGACCAGGCGCGTGGCTATCACATCCTGTGGGGCGGCCGTGGCCAGACCGACTACAAGCCGACCAGCGAATTTATCTCCCACGTCGAGATCGTCATGGACAAGCAGCGTGCCGGCCGCGCCGATCGCTGCGTGGTGCACACCCACCCGCTTGAGCTGATCGCCCTATCCCACCATTCGCGCTATGCCCATGATAGCACCTCCTACACCCACGCCTGCTGGCAGATGTTGCCGGAAGTACGCGCCTTCGTGCCGCGCGGTATCGGTATCGTGCCCTACTGCATGCCGGGCAGCCAGCAGATGGCCGATGGCACCACCGAGCAATTGCGTCATCATGATGTGGCCATCTGGGAAAAACATGGCGCGGTTGCCACCGGGGTCGATGCACTGCAAGCCTTCGATTTTATCGACGTGGCCAACAAGGGGGCCAAGCTGCATCTGATGTGTCTGGCCAGCGGCTTTGAGCCCGAAGGGGTCAGCGCAAACGATATGCAAGAGCTCAAGGAGACCTTTGGCCTGTAATCCCTCTCTTACCTGCCGCGGTCAGTCCATATGCCACTGCGGCATTTTTTATATTTTCCACACGTCCAGCGCACTGTTATCCATACGCCATATGGGTGGCGAGTTATTGCCAAACTTGGTGTATGAGGTCAGGCGGCGTTCCTGGCTGACACTTCCTCTATCTGTACTCCGTCCTGGAACTTCACGTTGTTTACCACCAACGTCAGCAGCGCAAATCTGCATCCTCAGCGCCTCGACTCGTGTGCCTGCACTCTTCCAGACCTTGTGGTAATCCTCGATGAGCCAGCGTCGCTCGTAGCAGCCGATAATTTCGCTGGCCTTGAAGGAGGATGAAAGGTTCAGATCACAGAATGGGAGAGAAGTTCAAAAAAAATCCCCAAGCGATGCTTGGGGATTTTTGTAAGAGACAGCCTGCTGGTGGCCTCATGATCGTTTACCGAGAATCCCTCAGGCGAGGGCTTGCTGAGCCTGTGGTGCCGCGCCAAACCAGGCGAGCTGGTCGGCCAAAGTGACCACCGAGCCCACCATGATCAGGGCCGGACTCTCGACCCCCACTGCCAGCGCGGGTAGCTCATCGAGGGTGCCGCGAATGACCAGCTGGCAGGGTTGGGTGCCGCGCTCGATTAGCGCCACCGGGGTGTTGCTCGCCTTGCCGTGAGCCAGCAACTGCTCGCGGATGGTGGTGCAGGAGGAGAGCCCCATGTAGAACACCAGAGTCTGCCGATCTTTGGCCAGCAGCGGCCAGTCGAGATCCCGGGCGCCCCCCTTGCCGTGGGCGGTAA
>CAMFLW010000100.1 GCA_945957575.1 uncultured Aeromonas sp.
ACCTGAGTTCCTGACTGTCAATTCTCTTTTCCCCGCGATAATGCGAAGAACCATAAAAAAGGCGGGATATCCCGCCTTTGTTCAGATGAGGGTCGCAACCCCTATTTATTCGCAAGCAACCTGCATCACCTTGATGGCCAGACCACCACGGGAGGTTTCACGGTACTTGGAGTCCATGTCCTTGCCGGTGATGTACATGGTCTCGATCACCTTGTCCAGGGAGACGCGCGGCTTGGAGGTACGACGCAGGGCCATACGGGAGGCGTTGACAGCCTTCATGGCTGCGATGGCGTTACGCTCGATGCAAGGCACCTGTACCTGACCGGCAACCGGATCACAGGTCAGACCCAGATTGTGTTCCATGCCGATTTCGGCAGCTTCGCAAACGTGCTCCGGGCTACCGCCCATCAGCTCGGTCAGACCGGCAGCGGCCATGGAGCAGGAGACACCTACTTCACCCTGGCAGCCCACTTCGGCGCCGGAGATGGAGGCGTTCATCTTGTAGAGGATGCCGACGGCACCGGCAGCCAGATAGAAGCGGGTGTATTCGTCGCGGCCAACCGGCTGGATGAACTTGTCGTAGTAAGCCAGTACGGCCGGGATGATACCGGCAGCGCCGTTGGTCGGGGCGGTGACAACGCGGCCACCGGCAGCGTTCTCTTCACTCACGGCCAGAGCGAACATGTTGACCCAGTCAACGATGTTCATCGGGTCGCTCGAGAGGTTCTCGTTGGTGTTGAGCTGACGGTAGAGCGGTGCGGCACGACGGGGTACACGCAGCGGGCCGGAGAGAACGCCTTCGGTGCGGCAGCCGCGCTCGATACCTTCACGCATGGTGTTCCAGATCTTGCCGAACTTCTTGTAGATCTCTTCCGGAGTGTTGAAGCACTTCTCGTTTTCCATCATCAGGGCAGAGATGGAGAGACCGGTCTGGCTGCAGTGGGCAACCAGCTCAGCGGCGCTCTTGAACGGATAGCGCACGGACATGTCGCCGCTGTCAGCCTTGCCGAAGTTCTCTTCGTCAACGATGAAACCGCCACCGATGGAGTAGTAAGTCTTGCTGTAGACCACTTCGTCTTCAATCAGAGCAGTCAGCTTCATGCCGTTTTCGTGCAGCGGCAGGGCTTCGTCGTGGAATACCATAGCATCGCGCGGGAAGCTGACGGTGTGGCAGTGCAGGCCGATCGGCAGGCGCTCGGTCTGTTCAACACGGGAGATAAACTCGGGGATCGCATCGATATCGACATTTTCCGGCAGGTTGCCGGCCAGGCCCATGATGATGGCGGTGTCGGTGTGGTGGCCTTTGCCAGTCCAGGAGAGGGAGCCGTAGACATCGACATTGATGCGGGTGATATCGCGGATCTTGCCGCCTGCGCGCAGTTCGTCAACAAACTGTTTGGCTGCTTTCATCGGGCCAACAGTGTGGGAAGAAGAGGGGCCTACACCGATTTTGAAGATATCAAAAACGCTGATCATGTCACTATTACCTCAGGGTAGAAGGGGGCGGCATGCCCACTCACAGAAATTTGGGAGATCCATGGGACGCGCTTGTCAGCGCTGGTCACAGAACCAGATAACCGTAGTGTAACGGCTCCAGACCTAAAAAAAGTTGAAATAGATCTATTTTTGTTGAATTTGAGGCGCGAGTATAAAATTTATTTTGGTGCTTATCCATTTTGTTAAGCGTTTGCCCATAAAAATACCCGGCGATGCCGGGCATTTCGGAACCAAATGGAGTCAGTTTCCGTTTTTAACATTCGGTAATGTTAACGGCGAGGCCGCCGCGGGCCGTCTCCTTGTATTTGGTCTTCATATCGTTGCCAGTCTCCCACATGGTTTTGATCACCTTGTCGAGCGACACCTTGTGCTCGCCGGTGCCCCGCAGGGCGAGACGAGCTGCATTGATCGCTTTCACTGCGCCCATGGCGTTGCGCTCGATGCAGGGCACCTGCACCAGTCCGCCGATGGGATCGCAGGTGAGCCCGAGATTGTGCTCCATGCCTATTTCGGCGGCGTTCTCCACCATGGCCGGACTGCCCCCCAGCAGTTCGGTCAGTGCGCCGGCCGCCATGGAGCAGGCGACACCCACTTCCCCCTGACAGCCCACTTCCGCTCCCGATAGGGAAGCGTTCTTCTTGTATAAGATGCCGATCGCTGCCGCGGTGAGGAAAAAGCGCACCAGCTCGTCGTCATCGACCTTGTGGACGAAGCGATCGTAGTAGTGCAGCACCGCCGGAATGATGCCGGAGGCGCCGTTGGTGGGGGCGGTGACCACCCGGCCGCCCGCCGCATTCTCTTCGTTGACGGCCAGCGCAAACAAATCGACCCACTCCATCACCATCAGCGGATCCTTGTTGAAGTTGGTCTCGCAGCTAAGCTGGCGAAACAACCCTGGGGCGCGGCGCCGGACCTTGAGCCCGCCCGGCAGCACCCCTTCGCTCTTGCAGCCCCGCTCGACGCAACCCTGCATCGCCTGCCAGATCTTGCGAAGACCGCTCTTTATCTGCTCGTCGCTGCGAAAGATCCGTTCGTTGGCCAGAATGATGCCGGAGATGGAGAGACCGCTCTCCTGACAGTGGGCCAGCAGCTGGGCGCCGCTCTCGAAAGGGTAGGGGATCGGGTGTTCGCTATCCGTTCTGGCTGCCTCCTCCTTGGCGGTGGCGAAGTGGCTCTCTTCGATGATGAAGCCGCCACCAATCGAGTAGTAGGTCTGGCTGAAGCGCAGGTTTTCATCTTTGCCAAAGGCGCGCAGAGTCATGCCATTGGTGTGGGCCGGCAGGGTTTTGCGGCGGTTGAAGATGATGGCACCGGTGCGGGGGAAGTGGCTTGGTTGCTCGCCTGCCAGCGGCAGGCTCTGTTCCTTTTCCACTCGAGTCAGAATGGTGGGGATGGCATCGATATCGACCGATTCGGGTTCAAAACCCGACAGCCCCAGAATGATCGCCTTGCCGGTACCGTGTCCCTTGCCGGTCTGGCCCAACGAGCCGTAACACTCCACTTCGACTCGCGCAGTATGAGGCAGATGGCCATGGAGCTTGAGCTGCTGCGCAAAGGCATAAGAGGCGCGCATGGGACCGACTGTATGGGAAGAGGAGGGGCCAATCCCGATGGAAAACAGGTCAAACACACTGATCATGACACCACTCCGGTGATGGTTTATGTCTGTTTATTCTAGGATTTTTGCCATGGATGAAAAGCGGGGATGTGCGGCGCTGTGACATGGGTAGAGATATGAAGAGCATGAGGGGGAGAGAGGGCTGAAGGGATGAGCCCCTTCAGCCGGGCAGGTCAGTCGAGAAATTCACACAGGTAGGCGGTGGGGGTAGTTACCTCCAGTTTGAAGGAGGAGTGGCCCGCAACCAGAAAGGATTCACCTTGGCTGTAGGTGTGCCACTCATCTTCATCCGCCAGCTGGATGGTCAGGGCGCCTTTGATCACCGTCATCCGCTCGGGGGCTGCGGTATTGAACAGGTATTCACCGACGTTCATGACGCCGACAGTGGATTTCTCGCCTTTTTGCTCAAAACCGATGGATTTTACATTTCCATCGAAATACTCGTTAACTTTCAGCATCTTTACATCCCTGTGTGTAAGTTTGTGCAGCCAAGCTAGCACAATCTTTTGCCAATTGTCATGGGGGGATGAGGTAAAAATTCTCGAGACCTACTTGAGCCTTTGTTTTTTCGCAAACTTATTAATAGTTAAGGTTAAGGATTTGCTGATTTAAAACAGCTATTAAATGTGAGATAACACGCGAAAACAGGGGAATGGGCAGCTGCTTATTCCCCTGTTTGGTTAATTGCACTGGGAAAGTGTGAATTTTGCTACATAAAGGAACATATTGTGTTAACTAAAGGACTCATTAAAAACATCGGCTTCCAGGTTGTGGTCGCCATGGTACTGGGCGCAGTGGTCGGCGCGTTTATGGGTGAACAAGCCACTGTGTTTGCACCGCTCGGTACCCTGTTTATCCAGCTGATCAAGATGCTGGTGATCCCGCTGGTGGCGGTTGCCATCCTCTCCGGCGCCGCCAATCTGGGCGCCAGCCCGGCGGCGGGCAAGATCGGTGCAGCGACGCTGGCCTTCTTCCTCGTGACCTCCGCGCTGGCCGTGTTGCTGGCACTGGTAATGGGGCAGATCTTCAAACCGGGTGTCGGGGTCGATTTCGCTTCCGTCGCCTCCATGTTTGGTGGTGACTACGCCGATAAAGGGGCGCTGCCGGATGCAGTCGCCACCTTGCTTGGCATGATCCCCACCAACGTCTTCAACTCCCTCAACGAAGCTAACATCCTGCAGATCCTGGTGTTCTGCATGTTCCTCGGCATTGCGCTGGCCAAACAGCCGCGCGAGCGGGCCAAGCCACTGGTCGATGGGCTCAATACCCTGGTGGATGCCTTCGTCTGGATGATCAACAAGGTGATGATCATCGCGCCGCTCGGGGTGTTCGGTCTGATGGCGGAAGCCATCGGTACCTATGGTTTCGACGTGCTGACCCTGGTACTCAAGCTGTTCGTGGTCTATGTGGCTGCCATCCTCATCTTCGGCTTTGTGGTCTATCCGCTGCTGGTGATGATGTTCTCCAATACGCCGGTAATGAAGTACCTCTCTGCCATGAAGAAGCCGCAGATCGTGGCCTTCTCCACCGCCTCTTCCATGGCGACCCTGCCGGTCAATATGGAGACCTGCGAGCATGATCTGAAAGTGACCAACGCGACCGCTTCCTTCGTGCTGCCGCTGGGGGCCACCATCAATATGAGCGGCAACGCCATCTATTACGGGCTGGTCGCCATCTTCTTTGCGCAGGTTTACAACATTGATCTGAGTGTCGGGGCCTGGGCGGCCATCATTGTGACCTCAACCCTGGGGGCGATCGGTCAGGCCGGTGTGCCGGGCCCAAGCTTCCTGGTGGTGGCTGTGCTGCTGGCAGCCGGGATCCCCATCGAAGGATTGCCGCTGCTGTTCGCGCTGGATCGTCTGTTCGATATGATCCGCACCTCCCTCAATATCACCGGTGATGCGGCCTGCGCCGTCATCGTTGACCGCTTCAGCCCGGAATATGACCCACAGCGTTGGAACAAGGCGTAACAGCTTTGAGTTGGGCTGAGCAGCCCTGCGCTGAGATATAACAGCCTTAAGCTGACACTGCGTAACGCGAGCCCCTGCCATGATGGCGGGGGCTTTTTTATATCTGCCGGACAAGTATCAGAGAAAAGGTGTGCACAAGAGATTGCTGACGGCCATTACTGCTGTGAGGTGTGTTCCGGGTAGAAAACAGTCGTTGTAGGCATGGGCCGTATGGCGTAAACCGGCCTGTTGCAGATGCCGGTGTAGGGGATTGTCAAACGGCGGGTAACAAAAAGGGGAGCCTTGCTCCCCTCGGATATGATCTGCTGCTGGTTCCACTTCATCAGGCCACACAGAATGTGGTTGAACCATCCTGGTTACACCCTTGTGGCGAAAGAAACAGCGTCAACGTGATGAAATCATATCTATGTTGGCCATCTCACCATTGTCACTGAAAAACGCCAGTTGGTGGCGATTAAACAGACATGGCAAAGAGGGGCGGTCCGGATTGATGCCTCTCTATCCGGGCTCAGAACTGTGACAGTGAGGGCAGAGAGACAGCAACCAGGGTGAAAAACACCGTGAAAACGGCAGTAACGACAAACTCTTTCATTTTTTTCTCCCTAAGTTGTTGGTTGATGTAGTCAAGATACCATAACAAGGCGTTAAAACAAGGGTAAAATCGATAAAACGGCGGCTTTATATGTATTGATTGTTGAAATGGTTGTTTTTGTCATATTTGGCTGCTTTTATCACCGACTGCAGCGAGATGCGCATCATAGGCTCAGATTTTATGATTATTTTATTTAAATTCAACACCTTGGAGTGCTGCCGGTAGACTTGATGGTGGGTTTTATATGGCGCTCAAGTGGCAGCTTATAAGTTATCTCTCTCATAAATGCGTTATTATGGTCATCAAAAATGTACAAAGCCATGATTTGACTATATCTGACACAGATACCCCATCCAAAAAAAGTCGGTGGAGGTAATCTGGTTGCCAGCCCTTGTTGCACCAGACTTTATCAGACCAACGTTCCGGGATTTTTACAGTAATTGGTTGGGTATACAGGAGGATGAGCTATCTAGTGGGGGGATACTGAGTTGTAGTTGACTGTTTTGTCATCGCCAATTTCCCAGGAGGACTCGGAATAGACCTGGTGGCAGCAAGAATGAAGTGCGTACTACTAAGCCAGAGACCTATTCTGTGTCTGGTCCGGCTGGTCTCGAACTGCGATCTATGTGGCCGATCCATCTGGCATAAGTAATGTGATTGCAATGCGAGAGCTGGGGCGGAGCATGGTTAGGGAAGATATCTGAATACCTTCTACAGGATGGAGATACATACAGCGGTGCATGGCGAGGAGGCTGAACAAGCTCGTTTCAGGGTCAACAGAGAGGCAGGCCACCGCAAGCCGGTTCAACAGTGATAAAACATCCACAGCAATTCAGAGGCTCTGTGCGTAGGCTTGTGCCGGTTGGTGTGAGGAGGGGAAGGCTAACGATCAGTCAGCTGGCGCAAGGCTTGGATGCAAGACGAGGGTTGCACAGCGTGCCGATGCATCCGCTTGCGTGAGATATAAAAAAACCCTCCGATGGAGGGTTTTTTTCATCAACAGCCGGTAAAAAGCTGCGTGGCTTAGAACAGAGTGGTGGAGAGGTTGTAAAGCTCCTGATCGAACGGACGCTTCATGTTCTCGATGCAGTCGATGATGTCGTGGTGTACCAGCTCGTTGCGCTGGATGCCGACGCAGCGACCACCGTGACCAGCCAGCAACTGCTCAACGGCATAGGCACCCATACGGCTGGACATGATGCGGTCACGGGCAGTCGGGGCTCCGCCACGCTGGATATGACCCAGGATGGTAGCGCGGGTTTCACGACCGGTCAGGGCTTCGATGTCCTTGGCCAGGGCGTTCACATCGGTGACGTGCTCGCAGATGGTGATGATGGCGTGCTTCTTGCCCTTGGCTTCGCCTTCCTTGATCTGCTTGAGCAGCTTCTCTTTGTCGAAGGCCACTTCCGGCACGATCACGTACTCGGCACCACCGGCAACGGCGGCAGACATGGCCAGATCGCCACAGTGGCGGCCCATGATCTCAACCACGGAGATACGGTGGTGGGAGCTGCAGGTGTCGCGCAGACGGTCGATGGCATCAACGACCACGTTCAAGGCAGTATCAAAACCGATGGTGAAGTCGGTACCGGCGATGTCGTTGTCAATGGTGCCCGGCAGGCCGATGCAGGGGAAACCCTCTTCGGTGAGCTTTTTGGCGCCCATGTAGGAGCCGTCACCACCGATCACCACCAGCGCATCGATACTGTGTTTTTTCAGGTTTTCGATCGCTTCGGCACGCACTGCGGGGTCTTTGAAAGCAGGGAAACGGGCAGAACCCAAGAAAGTACCACCACGGTTCACCACATCGGAGACGCTGTGACGCTCCAGCTTGACGATGCGATCCTGGTGCAGACCGAGGTAGCCATCATAAATACCGTAAACTTCCAGGCCATGATGCAAACCGGCGCGAACCACGGCGCGAATGGCTGCGTTCATACCGGGTGCGTCGCCACCACTGGTCAAAACACCAATACGTTTGATTTGTTTGGTCATGAGTGCCTCTGGATCTGAGTTGTCGAATACGAATGTTTAAATAGACAAGCCACTTTTACTATATCGGCTTTCCTATGGGATGCGGGGGCCGCCATAGGAAAAGCGATACAAGAGAGGGGACGCACCCCTCTCTTTGCCAGTAATGCGAAATTACTTGGCCGCGCCTGCGATGATCTGGGAGAAGTCGTCCACTTTCAGGGACGCACCACCGACCAGGCCACCATCGATGTCCGGCTGACCGAACAGATCGGCGGCAGTCGCGCCAGTGACGGAACCGCCGTACAGGATCTGTACTTTGGCTGCAACGGCGCCATCAAAACCGGCCAGGTACTGACGGATATGAGCGTGAACGGACTGAGCGATCTCCGGAGTGGCAGTCTTGCCAGTACCGATGGCCCATACCGGCTCGTAAGCGATAACGGCGTTGTTGAAGGAGGCGATGCCGCAACGGTCGATAACAGCTTTCAGCTGGGTCTCAACCACGTTCTTGGTCACGCCGGCTTCGAACTGTTCCAGAGTTTCACCAATGCACAGGACCGGCACCAGGCCGCCTTTCTGGATGGCTTCGTACTTGGCAGCAACCACATCGTCACTCTCTGCGTGCAGGGTGCGACGCTCGCTGTGACCGACCAGAGAGTAGGTGCAACCGAAGGCTTTCAGCATGGAGGGGGCGTTTTCACCGGTGAAGGCGCCAGACTCGTGTACGTCGGCGTTCTGGGCACCGTAGGCGATCTTGCTGCCAGCGGTCAGCTGCTCAACCAGACCCAAAAAGATAACCGGCGGGCAGACGGCGACTTGCACAGAAGGATGAGCGGCAGCAGCCGGGGTCAGTCCTTTGATCAGAGCTTCGACGGAAGCTTTGGTGCCGTTCAGTTTCCAGTTACCCATTACCAGGTGCTGTCTCATCTTGTATATCTCCTAGGCATTTGATTGCGCAACATTATATGAATTGAACCGAGCCCAAGATAGCTGACCCGGCGGCAAATGACGTAATTTTTTTTCGCTTTCCTGATCCAAATCAGGAATGAAAGGCTTGATCGCTCATTCGTTAACCTGCCCCCGCAAGCGAGCCCACCATACCCCAATCCATTCGTGGATGGCAGCTTCGGAATACATCAGATAACGCCCTTTGGGTAAATAACTGTAGAGCGGTTGGGCCACCTGGCTCTGCTTGGCGGTGTAATCGGTGGGGGCCGGCACGGCGTTGAGTCCCTGACCCAGATAGAGGGCCATGGCGCGCGGCAGGTGGGTGGCAGAACTGACCAGCGCAACCTCTTTTCCCTTGAGGTGACGGCTGATACTGACCGCCTCATCATGCGTGTCTTTGTTGTTTTCAAACAACGTCATCCGCGAACGGGGTATGCCGAGGCTCTCGGCCATCCGGGCATTGACCTCGGCATTGGAGAGGGTATCCCCTGCAACATAGCCGGAGAAAACCAGCTCGGCTTCGGGATAGGCTTGGGCAAGGCGAACCCCCTCCAGAGTCCGTGCCAGCGAGATGTTGTTCTGCCAACTGCGCATCGGTACCGCCGGATCGCTGACATGGCCGTTGCCGAGCACCACGATGGCGTCGATTTTTGGATGCTGGCTCACCTCGAACGGCGGGAAGGTCTGCTCCAGCCCGCGGGCCAGTTCATAGCTCACCGGTCGCATTCCCAGCAGGGCGACCAGCAGCAGCGAGAGAGTCGCCAGCAGCTTGCCGGTTTTCTGAAAACGGGTGAACCAGAGCAGCAGCAGGGCGACCAGCAGCAGGGAGAGGGAGAAGGGGAGCGGCATCAGCAGCTGACCCAGCCACTTTTTGAGCACAAACACGGCAGACACTTCCTTGAGTTTTCAGCAAATTCGGGATGTGACAGAATACCCCTCTTTTTTGGGATGGCCACAACCCTGTGGCGCTAATGTTGAGTTTCTCCTTGAAGCACGATCAGAGTTTTGACGGGCGCGCCGACAAGTTCGCCCGCAACATTTACGACTCCACCAAGGGGCGCATCCGCACCACCATTGTCTGGAGCGACATCGAAGCCTGCCTGGCCCGCCTTGGCAACCGACCGCTGCGCATCCTCGATGCGGGGGGCGGTTTTGGCTATTTCGCCCAGAAGCTGGCGGCCATGGGCCATCAGGTGGAGCTGTGCGATCTGTCAGCTGAAATGCTGGAACTGGCCCGCAGCCAGATCGCCGAGAAGGGGCTGGAAGACAAAATTCGTCTCATCCATTGTCCCATTCAGGATCTGAAGCAACACGTGACCGGTACCTTTGATCTGGTGCTCTGCCATGCGGTGCTGGAGTGGCTCGCCGAGCCGCGCCAGACCTTGCTGGGTCTGTTCCCTTTCGTCAATGCCGGGGGCATACTGTCGCTGCTTTTTTACAACCGTCATGGCTTGCTGTTCCAGAGCCTGGTGGTGGGCAATTTTGACTATGTGCGCCTTGGCCTTCGCAAGAAGCGTCAGACTGCGCTTACGCCCACCAATCCCCAGCTGCCGGAGCAGGTCTATGACTGGATTGGTCGCGGGGGGCTGCGCATCATCGGCAAGACCGGGGTGCGGGTGATCCACGACTATATGCGTCACAAGCAGGATCAGGTGGAGAAGTTCGACGATCTGCTGGCCATGGAGCAGCAATATTGCCGTCAGGAGCCTTTTGTCGCCCTCGGTCGCTATATCCATGTGATGGCCCAGAAGCCGGCCAGCTGATTGCTCGCGGTTCACGTCGATGTGAACCATGTTTTCGATGCTACCGGATGTAGCCGCGCGCACGATTTTGCGCCCAATACAACAACGAGATGACAACATCATGATGAGTACATCCCGTACC
>CAMFLW010000101.1 GCA_945957575.1 uncultured Aeromonas sp.
TCAAAAAATCCCTGCATACCCGAGACAAGCTGACGGCCCGTGCAGCTGTTGCGAAACTGCTTGCCTGTGTGAGTTCCAAACCCAATCAGTGACCTGCAGACGCCACAGTCGACTCACATAAGCAATCAGTAGCCCAAGCCGATGGCTCTGGCGGCTAAACCGCTTGCTCTGCTCCTGTCGGTCCTGAGCGAGCGGTATTTTGACGCAGTGGCGCCTCTTCAAGCCTGATTACTGAGGGTTATGGTGCGATTGCGCTGCTTGCGCACCAGGTGACGGTTGATCTCGCCCAGCAAGATCTCCTTGCTGATGGGCTTGGTGATGTAGCCATTCATGCCGTGAGACAAATAGTACTGTTTCGATTCCGGCATCGCATCAGCCGTGAGGGCGATGATAGGGATATCTGCCCACGGAGTCTGAGAGGTGCGGATCCGGGTGGTGGCCACCAGGCCATCCATCACCGGCATCTGGACATCCATCAACACCAGATCAAATTCCGTGTGACCCAGTTTCTCCAGCGCTTCTTCTCCCTGACCGGCCAGTGTGACCTGATGGCCCACGGAGTCGAGCATGGCGCCGATCACCTTGCGGTTGGTGGCATTGTCATCAACCAACAAGATGCGATAGATCTCCTGAGCTATGGGCTTGGACGGCAGGCAAACAATCGAGGGGGTCGTGGCTCTGGTGGGCCAGATATAGGTAAAAGTACTGCCATGCCCTTCATTGCTCTCTACCGATATATCGCCGCCCATCAGCCGTGCGAGGTTACGGGATATTTCAAGGCCCAGGCCCGATCCGCCATATTGGCGGGTGATAGAGGCATCTGCCTGGGCGAAACGTTGAAACAGATTCTTCAGCTGACTTTTGCTCATGCCGATCCCGGTGTCTTGAATCGAGATACGTATCGAGTGGTGATCCTGCTCTAGCACGGTGCTATCAACGTGAATTTTCACCTCCCCCTTATGGGTGAACTTGATGGCGTTGCTCACCAGATTGAAGAGGATCTGGCGCACTCTCAGCGGGTCGATCATCAGCCACTCCGGTGTATCGGGGGCAAGGCTTAGGGTCAGCTTGATCCCTTTTGCATCGCAGTTGCTCTGCATCAGGGCCCGGATATCCTCCAGCAGTTGGGGAAAGTGATGGGGGGCCAGTTGCAGCTCGATCTTGCCCTCTTCCAGCTTTGATACATCCAGAATGTCGTTGAGCAGGCCGAGCAGATGGTTTGCCGATTCGCGCGCTGTCTCCAGGTAGTCTCTTTCTCTAGGATCCATATCTCGGTCGGCCAGCAGTGAGAGCATGCCGAGAATGCCATTCATCGGGGTGCGGATCTCATGGCTCATGTTGGCCAAAAAGCTGCTTTTTGCTCTGGTGCCGGCCTCTGCCGCCTGATTTGCCCGCAGCAGTTTGTCATTGAGTTGCTGCAGCAGTTTGTGCTGCAGAAACGAGATATTCATTTGCCTCCAGATGAGCAGGGCGAGCACAAAGAGCAGCGCAAATTGCAGGGTCGCGATGAGCGTCGTCGTGATGATCTGCTTCCTGACGCTATCCCGACGTGCCACATCAAACAGGGTTGCCTGCTGGTTGACCTCCAGAGTCAGTCTATGTAACTGGGGGAGCAGGGCGGCGAGCTGTTGGCGCAGCTCCTGATGGGCAAGCTTGTTCAGTGGCTTGGATGCATCCGGGCCGAGCCAGATATCCGCCAGAGAGATGTAGGAGCGAATGGCTTTGCTTGCCTGTTGGTAGGTCTCTGTTTGCTGCAGCATGCTGCGATCCTTGCTCTCCAGCACCAGATCCATGCGGCTAACCAGAATATCGTATCTGAGTTGAAATGCGGGTTGCGACTCATGGAGTAGCGCGCTCTGAAAGCGCAGCGCTTCGTTATAGAGCTGAAAATAGTTCCACATCACGTTGTCTTCGCCCTGGCTGGTACTGCGTTGCAGATCCTGAAATTGCCGGTATTGGATGGTACCAATACCGGTAAAAGCCAGCAGAAGCACGCAAAGCACCACGAACAAGAAACGTTGACTGGCCGCCATGGAACGCATGATGAGACCTATTCCACTTTGATCACACTGATCTGCCAGATTGCCCGACCGTAATAGAGCTTGTTTTGCAGTTCGGGATACTGGTCGAATGGATAAATAAGGAACAGCGGCCCCTTGTCGCGTATCGACAGTGATTTGCCATTGATGGTGCGGGCGAGGATGACCTGATACTGCTCGGCATCGCTTACCGGCACCTGCACCGAGTAGTCATTGAGCGCGGTAATGGTGAGTTGTTTGCCTGCCGCCCCAACTTTGGCCAACACATCTTGCAGTAGCGGGCCACTAAATGTCTTGGCTTCGTCATACCAGGGGGTATGGGTTTTGATTTCGTGTACCGGCAATTGATCCAGCATGGCCTTGTCCCACAGAGCCTGAGGAGTGGGGCTGCTGATGGCACCTTCTACCTTCAACACGGTGCTGTCGGGGGAAGGGGCTGCGAGTACTGCGCCACAGAGGGCTGCCAGCAGCGGTGCGATATAGAACCTAGTTTTCATGATAACTCCTTCCTGGAATAAGGCGGCATGGGTGCCGAGCAACAGTGGTTTGTGAGGTATATGCAGAGACTAGCAATAATCGAGCCCGGTGCAATGAGCATGCATTATCAGTGATTTAATCTGTTATCTGGTGACCTCTGCCGAGGTGAATTGCAGTTTGCAGCGGTCGGGAGATGTTCATTTGCAATTTGGCAATCAAAACGGGGGCTGGGCTGGGCAAACAAGGGGCTGTGAACGTCGTTTGGAGAATAAGTTGGAGGGAATTACCGGGCATAACATTTGCAACGTGGTGGATGCCGTGACAGAGCTGAGTCTGAGACTCGACAAGGAGCTAGCGATGGAAAGCATGACTTACACCCTTAATGATACCCAAGTTGTGGTACTGGAGAACGAGTTTGATGCGATGGCCGTGAGCGAGCTCCGCCCGTTGTTTGAAACCCTCTCTACCCACCCAGGTGATATCCTGGCCGATATCAGCGATGTTCATTTTATCGATTCATCGGGGATCGGAGCCTTGGTATTTCTCTATAAAAGATTGATTATGGGTGGGTATCACATGGAGCTTGTTTGTGGGCCCGGTCAACCTCGCGATCTGCTGGAGATGCTGCATATCGACCGGGTGATTCCTTGTCATGAGAGTATCAAGGCCTATATGCGCTCTCGTGGCATGATGGCAGTTGCGTCATGAAACGGCTTGGTATCCTGCTCTCGTCCATTCTGCTGTCGGGTTGCGCGCAGTGGCCGCCAGAGGGGTATGGCGGCATGGCAGAGGCAAGACCCACCCGTATTCCGGTCAATGAGGATGAACGGCGGGTCTGGTCTCGTTATGATGAGCGTCAGAAGGAACTCGACTTGCAACTGACGGAATTAAAGCAAGCGAGTTTGCAGGGGTGTATGCCTGCCGAGTTGAAACGACTACAATCTCAACGTATTGATATCGAACGGGATATGCACGGACGGCTCTGGTCGGATGTAGCCTGGCGTCAGACCGTGCTGGCACAATCATTACAACAAGTACGTTTGCGGCTGCAACAGACAACAGCGGATGGCTGTCGTGCTGATTGGTCAGGGCTCCCCTTACGCCAATGGGGGCAGACGTAACAGACGAAAAGGATGTCTATGAAACGGGGCGCTCTCGAAGGATTGATCTGTGTTCTCTTGCTGTTGTTCACCTGCCCGTTACTGGCCTCCGCCTTGTTGGCTCCCGGTGATCGGTTGGCCATAGTGCAACCCGGTGAGCCTGCTTTTGATCAGCCTTTCCAGATCAACAAGCAGGGGGAGATTGCACTGCCTGAAGTCGGCAACGTCGTGGTGGGGGGAAAGACCCTGCAACAGGCGGATGAGCTGATCCGCACCGCCCTCAAACCTGTTTACAACAACCTCTCTCAATTGACCGTCACCTTGCTGGAGAAGCGGCTGCTGATCAGCGTGATGGGCTATGTCAAAAAACCCGGCAGTTATGATCTGGCGCCCGATGGCAACGTGCAGATGGCCCTCGATGCCGCTGGCGGTCTGGTGCCTGGTGCCCAGCTCAACAACATGCAGGTGCGGCGCGGCAGCACGGTCTCGAGCTTCGACTACAAGCGTTATCTCGATACCGGCGATGCCAGCGTGTTGCCGCCATTGCAATCCCTCGATGTGGTGTTCGTGCCCGCATCGCCCCTGATTGGCAACGTACAGATCGATTTTGATGCGGCAACCCTGGCGGCAGGCGGTGATGGCGATACCGGCAAGGCGATCAAGGTGTTTGGCGAGGTCAACAGCCCCGGTGCCTTCAGTTTCAAGAGCGGCAGCTCCATCGTCGATCTGCTGATGCGTGCCGGTGGGGTGACCCGTTTTGCCGGGGTGGAGCGGATCCGGGTGATCAATGGTGATGCCCCCGAGCTGTTCGATCTCAAAGCCTATCTCGACTCCGGCAACAACAAGCTGCTGCCCAATCTGGCGCCAGGCGCCACCATCTTCGTGCCCAAGGATGAAGAGCAGATAAAACGGGGGGCGCGCACCATTTACATCATGGGCGAGGTGTTCAAACCCGGCGCCTATGAGGGGCGGGAAGGGGACTCCTTCCTCGATATTCTGGCCAATGCCGGTGGCCCGACCCGCTATGCCGAGAGTCGCCAGATCCGTTTGCTGCGCACCGATGGCACGATCGAACCCATCGATTTGCAGGCTTACACCGAAGGCATGAAAAAGGCGCTGCCTCAAGTCAAACCCGGTGACGCCATCTTTGTGCCGGAAAAAACCGATATCAACGAGAAGTCCTGGTTGAAGGTGGCCCCCGGACGGGCAGTGATGGTGATGGGGGCGGTGCGGATCCCGGGCCGCTATGAATGGTCTGACGAGATGTCGTTGCTGGATCTGATCGCCCACGCCGGTGGCCCCAATGAGCGGGCCGATATCGCCAAGGTGCAGATCCTGACCGCCGAAGGGGGGCAGGCGACACCGACGCTGTTTGATCTCGACAAGTTTCTCCATCAGGGGGGGGCGCTCGCCAGCCTGCCGAAGATCCGTGCCGGATTCACCATCATGATCCCCGAGCTGCCCACCGATCCCAGTGACAACAAGTCCCAGTGGGTGCGCCAGTCACCGGACAGTTCCATCTATATCTTTGGTCAGGTCGGGGCCCCCGGTCGCTATGCGTTCAACGAGCAGATGGGCTTTATCGACATCCTGTCGGCCGCCGATGGCCCGACTGCGGCGGCGGATCTGCGCAATGTGCGCATCGCCCATCGTAGTGGCAGCACTGCGCGGGTCAGCAAGCTCGACCTTGCTCTCTACTTTGAAACCGGCGATGAAACCTTGCTGCCCAAGGTGCTGCCCGGCGACTCCATCTACCTGCCGGAGAAGAATCGTCCCTGGCTCGACGAGCCCAAGGAGAACACCATTCGGGTGTTGGGGGCGATAGCCCGTCCCGGTCGCTACCGTTTTGACTCCTCCATGACCCTGCTGGATCTGCTGGCCGAGGCAGGGGGCCCGACCAGCAGCGCCTATATCAAGAAGATTGTGGTGATCAACATGGCCACCAGTGGTCAGGGGGATCAGGCCCGCAGCTTCGATCTCGACGGCTTTGCCAAAGAGCCCGACTTTAGCCAGTTACCGGTGCTGCGCGCAGGGGACACCGTCTTTATCCCTGACAGCAAGAGCAGCAACTGGGCCATCTTCATGGATGGTATGCGCGACATCCTGACCACGATCTCGGTGGTGGCCCTGGTCGGGACGCTTTGATATGAGCATCCCCATTCAATATCTGGAGCTCGAATCCCTCTACGCGGCGACGGTCGCCCGGGGGATCCGCTCGCTGGCGGTCACCTCGTCGGAAGGGGGGGAGGGGGTGAGCTCCATCTGCGATGCGCTGGCAAGGCGCTCGGAGGCTGATGGATTGCGTACCCTGCTGGTGGATCTCAACCTCTATCACCCAGGCCGCACCACGGCGGTTGCCTGGGGGCCCTATGATGTGCCCGAGCCGGTGGCCACTGGCCGGTCGTTGTCGCTGCTCCCGGCTCCGGGCAAGGATCTGATGGCTTTTCGCAACAAGGATACCTTGCGTCAACTGCTGGTTCGCTGGCTGGAACATTACGATGTGGTGATCTTCGACACCTCGCCGCTCACAGCCCTCAATCGGGGCAATATTCCGGCCGATCAGGTGTGCGGTGCCTGTGAAGGGGCGCTGCTGGTGGTGCTGGCGGGGGTGACGCCGACGACCGTGGTACAAAGTGCGGTGGATAAACTGACCCGTGCCAAGGCCAATCTGATTGGCGCTGTCTATAACGACAAACTCAACCCGGGGCTGGCCAGCGAGATCCTGCGCGAGCTCAACCGGCTGCCCAGCAACCGGGTGACCGAATGGCTCAAGCGCTGGTGCCGGCGCAGCGCCTTGCTCAATTTCCGGATCTGATCGCCCGCTAATGGAGGCCCGATATGGATGACTGGTTGCGATCTGCTCCGGCAACCCTGCAGGCGGTGCGCGAACTGCGCAACCGGCTGGCGCAGGGGCTCTCCCTGTTTCAGGTCTCCCCAAAGGATCAAGCCAACTGGCTGCTCTGTTTCAGTGAGCTGGCCACCAATAGCGTCAAGCACACACTCCCTCCCGCGACCCGGCTCTGGCTCACTCTGAAAGAGGATGAAACGGGCTTGAGTCTGATACTGGAGGATGATGGCGGCCCGCAACCCGGTCTTGCCAGTGCGCCGTTACCCGATGAGCTACAGGAGGGGGGATACGGGCTGGCACTGGTGCACCAGCTGTTTGCCGAGGTGCACTTCTCTCGCGACGGTGAGCGCAATCGTGTGACCCTTCGCCAGCAGGGCCCGGTCAACCAACTACCGGTGATCGCGGTGATCGACGATGACAAGGTGATGCGTGCTCTGCTCACCGCCTATCTCCATGAGCACTACCGGGTTGAAAGCTATGCCGACTCCCATGCCGCCCTGCTGGCGCTCGGGAAGCAGCCCCCCGCGCTGGTGCTCTCCGATATCGAGATGGAGGGGATCGATGGCTTTGGGCTGCGCCAGCAGTTGATGAAGGATCCCAAGATGAAGGGGGTGCCCTTTATCTTCCTGACCGGACATCAGGATCAGTGGACCCAGAGTCAGGCGGGAGCCATGGGTATCGATGATTTTCTGGTCAAACCCATCACCAAACAGAACTTGTTGCTGGCGGTCTCACGGGTGCTGCAACGCTCGCAACAGCTCAAATCGCAATGGGGCGAGCAGCTGGATCAGCGCATGACCTCGGCGCTACGCCCTTTATTGCCTGCCACCTCGATAGGGGGATACCAGCTGGCGCTGCAAACCCGCGCCGCCACCGTGGGAGGGGGGGACTTTCTGCTGGTCAAGGATCGGGTATTGTGGCTCGGGGATGTGATGGGCCACGATGCAGAAGCCAAGTTTTTTGCCCATGCCTATGCCGGTTATCTGCGTGGCTTGCTGGCGGCGCACGATCTGGCGCACGCCCCGGCCAGCTTGCTGACTCTCTTGTCCAATGCGGTTCACAGTGATCCATTATTGGGGGCCACTCTGCTCACCACCCTTTGCATTGAGCTCGGGAACGAAGGGCGGGTGCAGTGGGCCAGCGCGGGCCACCCGGCGCCCTGGCTGATCGGGCCCGGCACCATCCGTCAGATCGGCGTGATCGGTCCCTTGCCCGGTTTGCGCCCGGATCCCCATTTCGTGACTAATGAGCGTCAGCTCAAGCCCGGCGAGATCCTGCTGTTCTGGACCGACGGCCTGCTTGATAGCCGTGATGCTGCGGAGCGCCAGCGCTGGGGGGAGCAGCTCAAGGAGATCTGCCTGACCTCGGGGCCGGGCCTTGAAGCGCTGGCTCATCGCATCGCCCGCTGGTTTGATGAGCGCATCGATGATGCGCCCCTCGATGACATGACTCTCTTGCTGGTCGCCTGTCCCGGAACCTGATCCTGCCCCTGCCCCTGCCCCTGCCCCTGCCCCTCTTTGCCTGACTGGCCCGCTCTATGCAGCGCCTCATTTCAGGTGGCATGGAGCCACGGGAGGAGGGCCTTATGTTACCCATGCAGCAGATCTGGCTGGCCATCGATGCACGTCAGGTCGGTGGAATAGAAGTTCACATCATTCACCTGGCCAACGATCTGCTGGCCAGAGGATTTCGCCCCACCATAGTGCTGGTGAGCAACCACGGCATGACTCCCTTTACGACCTTGCTTAAACAACAGGGCTTGCCCTATGAGGTGTGCCACAACAGCCGCGACTTTATACGCCGTCTGGCCCGCCAGCCAGCTTCTGTACTGATCCACACCCACGGCTACAAGGCCGGGGTGCTGGGGCGGCTGACGGCCTGGTTCACCGGTAAATCGGTGGTTTCGACCTTTCACAGTGGGGATGACGGGGAGGGCTTGCTGAAGTTTTACAGCTGGCTGGATCGCACCACCGCGCGTTTTGCGAAGTGTATTGCAGTGAGCGAGCCCATCGCTCGCAAATTGCCTGTGCCGAGCACGGTGATCAGCAACTTCGTCCCCATGCCTGCGACGCCGGCTGCGGTGGTAGGCAACCGGATTGCCTTTGTCGGACGCCTCTCGCCGGAAAAGGGGCCGGAGGGGTTCTGTCAGCTCGCCGCCTTCTGCCCGGACGGAGCGTTTCATCTCTACGGGGATGGCCCCATGAAAAGCGCCTTGTTGCAGCAGTATGGTGATCGCGTCCAGCTTCATGGTTTCCAGAACATGGCCAATGAGTGGCACAACATCGACCTGCTCTGCATCACCTCCCGCTTTGAAGGGTTGCCGCTGGTGGCCCTGGAGGCGATGGCTCACGGCATACCGGTCTGTACCTTTGCTGTGGGGGGCCTGGTCAATCTGATCGATCACAAATCCAATGGCTGGTTGGTGGAGCCTGGCCATGTGCGGGATATGGCGGAGCTGGTCAACTACTGGTTGCGCAGCGATGAGGTGGTGCGTAGTAAAATGAGCCAGGCGGCTCGCAACACCATAGTCCGGGGTTACAGCGTCAATAACCGAGTGAGCGATATTCTGGCTGTTTACGGCGCCTGAATCATAGTGGGATGTGAGCCAGACCGGGTGGCCACAGGCCACTCGTTCAGATTACTGAAGCCCCCTCTTTTTCAAAGAAGGGGCTTTTTCGCTCGGTTCCATGGGACTCGTCACTGGCTGACAAGTCCCATATTGGCCCACATCGCTCAGCCGGTTAAGGGCTATCCACTCCCGGTCTTGCTGCCAGACATGCCGGCTTAATTGCTTGCTCCCCTTTTTGCTGCGCGTGCATTGCGCCCGTAGCGGGCATGTCAGGCACCTGTCCGGGACACTGGCGTAGCGCCGGTCACCCTCTCCGTTGGTCTCTGGTAGCGCAAGATTTTGTTTTGCGGGCAGTAGTCGCAATCTTGCTGCGCATCGTCGCGTTTGGCCTGTATGCCCTTCCTTTTTGAGGGACGACAGTAGCCAATGACGCTGTGCGTCCGGAGGCTCCGATTGTGCGGCTTTTACCTGGCGGCGCAGCGGTTTATTCCCATGTTGCTTGCGGTCTTCATCGATAGCCTGTTCCCGCTCCTCAAGATAGGCTTTGGGGGGGATAGTGACCTCGACATCGGTCAGCTTTTTCTTGTTGGCATTGGCTTTGAGGTGGGGCTGTCGGTATAGAGGTCCCGGCCGCCGAGCATCCGGTAGTTCATGGCCTGATTGACGATTTCATCGAAGATTTCCGGATGGATGGATGGATGGATGGATGGAGGAGTCGGAAACGCGGTGACGACGGGTCTGACAGTCGCTGGAGGCATCGATAATCTTATCGCTCAGCCGCAAGGGCAGGAACCAGCGATAGGCCACATTGAGGTGAATTTCCTGAACCAGACGGCACTTGCTGCGAATGCCAAAGAGATAGCCGATGAAGAGCATCTTGAAGAAAAGCACCGGGTCGATGGCGGGGCGGCCATTGCCCTGGCAATCGCAGTGGCGCACCTTGTCGCGAATGAAGCCAAAGGATCTGAACTTGTCGATGTTGCGCAGGAGGGGGTCTTGGAGCAATGTCTATCGAGTGAGACGGGCTCAATCTCGAATTGTCGGGGCGGGTTCTTTGAGCATGCTGCAGTCCGTTTACTGACCATGCAGCAATCAGATCAAACCCCGGGAGCTGCGTTCAGGGGGTTGTCAGCAGTCTGAAGAGAGGCCGTTTGGCCTCTCTTCTCTATCTGGCTGTGATCGCAGTCAGCGATACGCTTACTTGACGCGCATACCCGGCTGGGCGCCTTCCTGCGGCTCCAGGATCCAGAGATCCTTGCCGCCCGGGCCTGCGGCCAGCACCATGCCTTCGGACATGCCGAAACGCATCTTGCGCGGGGCCAGGTTGGCCACCATCACGGTCAGCTTGCCTTCCAGATCTTCCGG
>CAMFLW010000102.1 GCA_945957575.1 uncultured Aeromonas sp.
ACTACTTCCTGCGGGACAAGGTAGCCATGTTCAGCTTTGCGGTGTTCGTGGTGTTTGTGGTGGCTGCCTTGCTGGCGCCCTGGCTCGCCCCGCACAACGTCTATGACCAGACCAGTTTTGATCTGATGGATGCCGAGTTGCCCCCCTCCTGGCTCGAAGGCGGCGAGGAGCGTTTCTGGCTCGGCACCGACAACCAGGGGCGGGATATCTGGAGCACCATCCTCTATGGCGCCCGTATCTCCCTCACCATCGGCCTGTTTGCGGTGGCGCTGCAGCTGGTGCTCGGTATCGTCATCGGTCTGATTGCCGGTTATTTCGGTGGCCGCATCGACAACCTGCTGATGCGCTTTGCCGATGTGCAACTGTCGTTCTCCACCATGATGGTGGCGATCATCATCTCCGCCATCTTTCAGGCAACCTTTGGCTCCGAGTTCTACTCGAAGTTCGCCATCATGATGCTGGTGGTGATCATCGGTATCGCCGAGTGGCCGCAGTACGCCCGTACTGTGCGTGCTTCCGTGCTGGCGGAGAAGAAGAAGGAGTATGTGGAGGCAGCCAAGGTGATGGGATTCCGCGCCCCGCGCATCATGTTCCGCCACATTCTGCCCAACTGCCTGTCGCCCATTCTGGTCATCTCCACCGTGCAGGTGGCCAACGCCATCATGAGTGAGGCGGCGCTCTCCTTCCTCGGGCTGGGAATGCCGGTTGATCAGCCCTCGCTCGGTTCGCTTATCAGCGTCGGCTTCAACTACATCTTCTCCGGTTCCTGGTGGATCACCGCCTTCCCGGGAATCTGTCTGGTGGTGCTGGTGCTGGTCATCAACCTGCTGGGTGACTGGCTGCGGGATGTGTTTAACCCCAAGATCTATAAAGGGTAATCCGAGTCAGACACGCAGAAAAAAAGAAGGGCGCCAGTGAGGCGCCCTTCTTTTGCTTGATAACTTTAAGCGTTATCAGGCTTGCAGCCAGCTTTCGATACTGCGCTGGATGCCAGCATCGTCCAGACCGAGCAGGGCATAGATCTCCTGCTGGGTACCCTGTTCCACGAAGCGATCCGGCAAGCCAAGGTTGAGCACCGGCTTGCACTGTTTGCTGCGCATCAGCAGTTCGTTCACCGCCGAACCGGCGCCGCCCATGATGGCGTTGTCTTCGATGGTGACAAACTGATCGTGGCTGGCTGCCAGCGACAGCACCAGTGCCTCATCCATCGGTTTGACGAAGCGCATGTCCACCAGAGTGGCATCCAGCGCTTCGGCCGCCGCTTTCGCGTGGTGCAGCAAGGTGCCAAACGCCAGAATGGCAGTGCCCTTGCCCTCTCGCAGGATTCGTCCCTTGCCGAGCTCCAGTGCCTGCATTTCTGACGAGATGGGGGCCTCGCTCAGGCTGCTGCCGCGCGGATAGCGCACTGCGGCAGGGCCGTGATGGCGATAGCCGGTATAGAGCATCTGACGGCATTCGTTCTCGTCGGAGGGGGTCATGATCACCATGTTGGGCACGGTGCGCAGGAAGCTGATATCGAACGCACCCTGATGGGTCGGGCCATCGGCGCCCACCAGACCGGCCCGGTCGATGGCGAACAGCACCGGTAGCTCCTGCAACGCCACGTCATGGATCACCTGATCGTAGGCGCGCTGCAGGAAGCTCGAATAGATGGCGACCACCGGCTTCTTGTCGGCGATGGCGAGGCCAGCGGCGAAAGTGACCGCGTGCTGCTCGGCAATAGCCACATCGAAGTAGCGATCCGGATACTGCTGGCTGAATTTCACCAGCCCGGAGCCTTCGCGCATGGCAGGGGTGATGCCGACCAGCTTCTCGTCTTTGGCCGCCATATCGCACAGCCACTGGCCGAAGATGGCGGAGAAGGTGGGTTTGGCACCGCTTGCCTTGGGCAGGGCGCACTCGTCCGGATTGAACCTGGGCACGGCGTGATAACCGATGGGGTCTTTCTCCGCCGGCTCGTAGCCCTTGCCCTTCTTGGTCTTGACGTGCAGCAGTTGCGGACCCTTGAGATTGCGCATGTTGCGCAGGGTCTCGACCAGTGCCTCGATATCGTGACCGTCGATGGGGCCGATGTAGTTGAAGCCGAACTCCTCGAACAGGGTGCCGGGCACCACCATCCCCTTGAGGTGTTCCTCGGCCCGCTTGGCCAGCTCCTTGACCGGTGGCAGACCGGCCAGCACCTTCTTGCCACCTTCGCGGATGGTGGTATAGAGCTTGCCGGACATGACCCGGGCCAGATGATTGTTGAGCGCGCCGACATTCTCGGAGATGGACATCTCGTTGTCGTTGAGGATCACCAGCATGTCTTTATGGACGTCGCCGGCGTGGTTGAGCGCTTCAAAAGCCATCCCCGCCGTGATGGCGCCATCACCGATCACCGCAACGACCTTGCGGCCCAGCCCTTCACTCTCGGCGGCAACCGCCATACCGAGTGCGGCACCGATGGAGGTGCTGGAGTGGCCGACGGAGAGCACGTCGTACTCGCTCTCGCCACGCCAGGGGAAGGGGTGCAGACCATCCTTCTGACGGATGGTGTGGATCTGGTCACGGCGCCCGGTCAGGATCTTGTGGGGATAGGCCTGATGGCCCACGTCCCAGATCAAGCGATCGAACGGGGTGTTGTAGACGTAGTGCAGAGCCACGGTCAGTTCGACCGTGCCGAGACCGGAGGCAAAGTGTCCGCTGGAGCGGCTGACGGAGCGCAGCAGATATTCGCGCAGCTCGTTGCACAGCACCGGTAGCCGCTCTTTGGGCAGGGAACGCAGCTCTATCGGGGTGTCCGCGAGGGCCAGGTTGGGGAAATTGCTAATATCAACGCTCATTTTTTAACTGTTATCCAGCGTTTAGTGGGTTCGCTCGATGATGTAATCGGCGAACGCTTCCAGAATGTCGGTATTGTAGGGCAAGGATTGCAGGGCTGTTAAGGCTTTACCGTGCAGTTCGCGAGCCAGCTCACGGGCGTTTTCGAGTCCGAGCAGGGCCGGATAGGTACTCTTCTCCAGCGCCAGATCGGAGCCTTGCGGTTTGCCCAGGGTGGCGGTGTCACCTGTGATGTCGAGGATGTCATCCTGCACCTGGAAGGCGAGGCCGATGGCGGAGGCATAGGTTTGCAGCGCCGTCAGGGTCGTTTCGTCCACATTCTCCTGGCACAGGGCGCCAAGGGTGACGGCGCATTCGATGAGTGCCCCCGTCTTGTGGCGGTGTACCTGCTCCAGCTCGGCGAGCGTGATCCGGCGACCTTCCGCTTGCAGATCCAGCGCCTGACCGCCACACATACCGAGATAGCCGGAGGCGCGGGCGAGGGTGCTCAGCATGCGGACCCGGTTGGCCAGCAGTGTCTCGGGCATGGGGTGATCGGCCAGAATGGAGAACGCCAGCGTTTGCAGGGCATCGCCGGCCAGAATCGCGGTACCTTCGTCAAAGGCCTTGTGAACGGTCGGCTGGCCGCGACGCAAATCGTCGTCATCCATGGCGGGCAGATCGTCGTGCAGCAGCGAGTAGGCGTGGATGCACTCCACTGCGGCGGCCGGACCATCGAGCAGTTCACTCTTTACCCCCAGCATCTCGCCGACCGCGTAGACCAGAAAAGGACGTACCCGCTTGCCGCCCAGCAGCAAGCCATATTTCATGGCATCACGCAGGCGAGGTGCCATGGTGGGCAAGGATTCAAGTTGTGCTGATAAACAGTCGTCAATACGTTGACGATGCAGACGGGAAAAATGGTCCAGCGCCACTCACTCTTCTCCTTGTTCTGGCTGGAAGGGGGCCAGTTGGTCACTGCCAGCGGCTTTGCTCAGCAGGATCTGGATCTTCTGTTCTGCCTGTTCCAGCTTCTGCTGGCCGGCACGCACCAGATGGACTCCTTGCTCGAACTGCTTGAGCGCCTCTTCCAGCGGGAGGGAACCTTGCTCCAGCTGATGAACGATGGTTTCCAGCTCTTCCAGAGTGGCATCAAAACTCAGACGGTCGATTTTTTTACTGGCCATGTCCATCCTCGGGGATTGAAAAAAACGACTTATATTAACATCGACCGTCCACAGGGGGGAGGCAGAAAAGCACTGGCACCTCAAACTCTCGCTAAACTGGCCGATAATGAGCCATCATTCTCGGTGGATGCATGCTTGCCGCATGGGTCGCAATAGCAGAAAATTCAACAAACTATAAATAGACATAAGAACCGGTGACAGGAGTAGGGACGTGGATCTAGGCAGTCTTATAGGCATAGTGCTGGGCTTCGGGGTAGTGATATATGGCATGCTGCTGGGTGGCCCCGTCACCATGTATGTGGACATGCCATCGGTCTACATCACCATCTTTGGTTCCATCTTTATCGCCATGATGAAGTTCAACCTTGGCCAGTTCCTGATGGCATTCAAGGTCGCTGGTAAAGCCTTTATGTACAAGGGCGACAAGCTTGAAGACCTGATTGCCAAAGCTGTCGAGTTGGCTGATGCGGCTCGTAAAGGGGGCTTTCTGGCGCTGGAGGCTGCCGAGATCCCCAACTCCTTTATGAAAAAAGGCATCGATATGCTGGTGGATGGCCACGATGCCGATGTGGTGCGCGGTGTGTTGGAGAAGGATATAGACTTGACCTCTGAGCGTCATGTCATCGCCATCAAGGTGTTCCGCACTCTGGGTGATCTCGGTCCTGCCATGGGAATGATTGGGACCTTGGTGGGGCTGGTGGCCATGCTGGCAAACATGAGTGATCCCAAGTCCATCGGCCCGGCCATGGCGGTGGCATTGCTCACAACGCTATATGGTGCCATCGAGGCCAACATGATCGCGATTCCCATTGCCGACAAGCTGGAGCTGCGCAGTGGCGAGGAGCGGCTTAGCCGCACCCTGATCCTCGATGCCATCATGGGCATTCAGGATGGCCAGAATCCACGGGTGATCCAGACCATGCTGCAGAACTATTTGCACCAGTCCAAACGCAATAACGGCGCGGAGTAGGGGGCTTTATGTCCAAATGCAAATGTCCGCCGCCGGGGTTGCCCGGTTACATGGGGACTTTCGCCGATCTGATGTCGCTATTGATGTGCTTCTTCGTGCTGCTGCTCTCGTTTGCCGAGATGGACGTACAGAAGTTCAAGCAGATTGCCGGTTCCATGGAGAAGGCATTCGGCGTGCAAAATATTCTGGAAGTGAAGGATATTCCCAAGGGGACCTCGGTGATTGCTCAGGAGTTTCGACCGGGCCGGCCGGAGCCGACCCCCATAGATACCATCATGCAGCAGACCATCGACATGACCCAGACCGAGCTGGAGTTTCTGCCCGGCGAGTCGGATCAGGCTGGCGGGCAGGACAAAACCGATGGCAAGCAGACCGGTGGCGATACGGCTCAGGATGCGCACCAGGCGCAGCAACAATCCAATGAGCTGGCCAAAGCGCTCGCCGAGCAGATGAAAGAGCAGATCCAGGATGGTGCCATCGAAATTGAGGCGCTGGGTCAGCAGATCATTATCCGGATCAGAGAAAAAGCGTCGTTCCCGGCCGGTTCTGCGTTTCTGCAGCCCCAGTTCTGGCCGGTTATCCGTAAAGTTGCCGAGTTGCTCAAGGATGTGCCGGGGGAGATCACTATCTCCGGCCACACAGATAACGTGGCAACTCATGACGAGCTGTTCCAGTCAAACTGGGAGCTTTCAACCCAGCGTGCGGTAGCGGTCGCTCACCAGATGATCAAAGTGCCCGGTTTTGATCAGGGGCGGCTGGTGGTGCAGGGGATGGCGGATTCCCAACCATTGGTGCCCAATACGACCCCGGAAAATCGTCGGATGAACCGACGGGTAGAGATCGCCATCCTGCAGGGCAAACCGACCGTTTCGGCCCCCATTTCAGTACCGGAAGGGAAGTAAGTACGGGCAGTGACGATGACGCAAGTGGGATCTGCATCAGGGGGCTGACATGGATTTTGTGCCGGCTTCATATTAAGATGCCCTATCCGAACCGACTGCTGCGGCTTTCTTGCTGATCGCCGCAGCTTCTATTTTCAAGCAACCCAGGTTTCGACTATGAACCATACTCCGATGACTGTTCGCGGTGCTGAGAAGCTGCGCGAAGAGCTCGAATATCTCAAGACCGAGCTGCGTCCCCAGATTATCGAAGCGATTGCCGATGCCCGTGAGCACGGTGATCTGAAGGAAAACGCCGAATACCATGCTGCCCGCGAGCAGCAGGGGTTCTGTGAAGGCCGCATTCAGGAGATTGAAGCCAAGCTCTCCAATGCCCAGGTGATCGATGTCACCAAGATGACCAATAATGGCCGCATCATTTTTGGCGCGACCGTGACCCTGCTCAAGAGCGAGACAGAGGAAGAGGTTGTCTACCGCATCGTGGGTGATGATGAGGCCGACATCAAACAGAACCTTATCTCCGTCAATTCACCGATTGCCCGCGCCCTGATCGGCAAGGAAGTTGACGATGTCGCTATCGTCAAGACTCCGGCTGGTGACGTGGAGTATGAAGTGCTGGAAGTTGCTTATCTCTAAGCGCTGTAGCATTTGATGGGACAGGGGAGCGGGGGCTCCCCTGTTTCTCTTTACCCGGCCTGATAGGCCTCGGTAAAGGCGTCCTGATGACGTTGAAACAACCAGTGACGCAGCCGTTCTATGTTGCTCTCGCTCAACTGAAAGCTCAGCGCCCAAGTAGCATGGTCGGCATTGGCTTTGATGCGCCTTACCAATCGTCCCTGCAGTGGCAGAGGTTCCTCCTCATCGAGACAGAGTTCGCCGTTGAGCTGTGTATCCGCCACCATGCCAAGAGGCATGTTCTCGACGATGAGCCCGTTGAGGGAGAGGCTGAGCACCTGATAGTGCCCTTGCTCGGTACGCAACCGCGCTTTCTGGCTGAGTCGCCAGGCGCGAGGACGGGCAAACCCCAGCTCCCTGATCACCGGAGCAGATAGACGTGGCTCGATAAAGCCATCTTCTCTTTGGGTAAAGGTGAGGGGAAAGCGTAGCTGATGGCCTGCGAAGCGGGCTTCGAGTACGAGGTTGTCGGCTTTTTGCAGCAAGCCAAGCATGGGGCTGTCGAGGTGGCCACTCAGGAGATGACTCTCCTGATTGCTCCCCAAGTCCCGCAGCATGGCCAGCTCATCGTCGGTTAGAATTTGATGGTGAGCCATAGCGCGTGTCCGGAAGTATTCATCGCAGGTTAAGGGCTTTGCGACTACTTTGGCAAGCGACTCGGGAAGAAGTGGAAGAAGGAAAGAGCTGCGCTCTTTCCTTTTATTTGCGGGGCAGCTGGATCTTGGGTTCGTTGGCCTGACGATAAATGGTCAGCACATGGCCCATGCTCTGCACTTTGACTGAACCGGTTTCACGGACGATAGCATCCATAACCAGTTGTTTCATTTCGCGATCTTCAGAGGCAACCTTAACCTTGATCAGCTCGTGATGGTTCAGTGCCAGATCGATCTCGGCCAGTACACCTTCGGTCAGACCATGCTGACCCAGCAGGACGACAGGCTTGAGGCTATGGGCAAGGCCCTTGAGGTACTGTTTCTGTTTATTGTTGAGAATCATCGCAATTTCTTCATAAGTCAGGGTTGAAAGGGGCGTATTCTACCCCCACTTAGCCCTTAATACTAATAACCCTTGTGGTTTTTTAAAGTCGATTATCATGACCCAGAAAAAACGTTCCCCCAGTTCAACTCGCTGGTTAAAAGAACATTTCGACGATCAATACGTCAAAAAAGCCCAGAAAATGGGCCTGCGTTCTCGTGCTGTTTTCAAGATTGACGAGATCCAGGGCAAGGATCGCTTGCTGAAAAATGGCATGACCGTAGTGGATCTGGGGGCTGCCCCCGGTGGTTGGTCCCAGTTTGCGGTTGAACAGGTTGGTGATTCGGGTCGCGTCATCGCATGTGACATTTTGCCGATGGATCCCATTGCCGGTGTCGATTTCCTGCAAGGGGACTTTCGAGAGGAAACTGTACTCGGCGCCTTGCTGGAACGGGTCGGCCCGGACAAGGTCGATGTCGTGATGTCTGATATGGCGCCCAACATGAGCGGTACCCAGCAGGTGGATCAGGCTCGCGCCATGTATCTGGTCGAGCTGGCGCTGGACATGTGCAATCAGGTATTGCGCAGTGACGGCAGTTTTGTGGTGAAGGTGTTTCAGGGAGAGGGCTTTGATGCCTATCTCAATGAAATTCGTCAACTTTTCTCCGCTGTCAAAATTCGTAAACCAGACTCATCCCGCGCTCGTTCACGGGAAGTCTACATTGTGGCTACCGGTTTTAAACTGTAGTACCCTAACCTTCATCGTTAACTGTCAGTCTGCGAGGTTACTGATTTGAGTGACATGGCGAAAAACTTAATCCTGTGGCTGGTCATCGCCGTCGTTTTGATGTCGGTGTTCAATAGCTTCAGCCCCAGCGATACCACCAGTCGCCAGCTGGACTATTCCAGCTTCGTTAAAGAGGTGACCCAAGAGCAGATCCGTGAAGTGCGGATGGACGGTAAGGTCATTAATGGCGTCAAGCGTACTGGTGAACGATTCACCACCATCATCCCTGCGCCGGATCCCCAGCTGCTCAACGACATGCTCAATCACAATGTCAAAGTGATGGGCGAGAAGCCGGAAGAGCCGTCTCTGTTGACCTCTATCTTCATCTCCTGGTTCCCGATGCTGCTGCTGATCGGTGTCTGGGTCTTCTTTATGCGTCAGATGCAGGGCGGCGGTGGCAAAGGTGCCATGTCGTTCGGCAAGAGCAAGGCTCGCCTGATGAGTGAAGATCAGATCAAGACCACCTTTGCTGATGTTGCAGGTTGCGATGAAGCCAAGGAAGAGGTGAAGGAGCTGGTCGACTATCTGCGCGACCCGAGCAAATTCCAGAAACTGGGTGGCAAGATCCCCACTGGCGTACTGCTGGTAGGTCCTCCCGGTACCGGTAAAACCCTGCTGGCCAAGGCCATTGCGGGTGAGGCCAAGGTGCCTTTCTTCACCATTTCGGGTTCCGATTTCGTGGAGATGTTCGTGGGTGTCGGTGCCTCCCGGGTACGCGACATGTTCGAGCAGGCCAAGAAATCCTCCCCCTGCATCATCTTCATCGATGAGATCGACGCCGTCGGTCGCCAGCGTGGCGCCGGTCTGGGCGGTGGTCACGATGAGCGTGAGCAGACCCTGAACCAGATGCTGGTCGAGATGGATGGCTTTGAAGGCAACGAAGGCATCATCGTCATTGCTGCCACCAACCGTCCTGACGTACTGGATCCGGCATTGCTGCGTCCGGGCCGTTTCGACCGTCAGGTTGTAGTCGGTCTGCCGGATGTCCGTGGTCGCGAACAGATCCTGAAAGTGCATATGCGCAAGGTTCCGTTGGCTGATGACGTCAACCCTGCGCTGATTGCGCGTGGTACTCCGGGTTTCTCCGGCGCTGACCTGGCTAACCTGGTCAACGAAGCTGCGCTCTTCTCCGCTCGCGAAAGTCGCCGAGTGGTCTCCATGGCCGAGTTCGAGAAGGCGAAGGACAAGATCATGATGGGCGCAGAACGCCGCTCCATGGTGATGAAAGAGTCCGAGAAGGAGATGACGGCTTATCACGAAGCGGGTCACGCCATTATCGGTCGTGTGGTTCCGGATCATGATCCCGTCTACAAGGTCTCCATCATTCCGCGTGGCCGTGCGCTGGGTGTGACCATGTACCTGCCAGAGCAGGATCGCTGGAGCCACTCCAAGCAGCATCTGGAGTCCATGATCTCCAGTCTGTATGGCGGTCGTCTGGCGGAAGAGCTGATCTACGGTGCCGAGAAGGTATCGACCGGTGCGTCCAACGACATCGAACGAGCTACCGACATCGCACGCAAGATGGTGACTCAGTGGGGTATGTCCGAGCGTCTCGGCCCGATGCTTTACGCGGAAGAAGATGGCGAGGTGTTCCTCGGTCGCAGCATGGCCAAGGCCAAGCACATGTCCGACGACACTGCTCGCATCATCGATGCCGAGGTGAAGCAGGTGATCGATCGCAACTACGACCGCGCCAAGCAGATCCTGCTGGATAACATGGACGTGTTGCACAGCATGAAAGATGCACTGATGAAGTACGAGACCATCGACGCCAAGCAGATCGATGATCTGATGGCTCGTCGCGAGGTTCGTGCTCCGAGCAACTGGCACGACGAGCACGGTGATACGCCACAAGGCGGATCAACTGTTGCCGCCGAGCCCAAGCCGGCAGTTGCCGACGAGAGTGCTCCGGTTGCGGATGCCAATATCGACAAAGCCAACGACATCCCGGCTAAATAAATCCTGTTGTTGAAAACCCCGGGCTTGCCCG
>CAMFLW010000103.1 GCA_945957575.1 uncultured Aeromonas sp.
TACCAGCCCCCCATCAGTCGTCTTCAATCTGTGAACAACCTGGTGGGTTTACACATCTAGCGCTATGATGGTTCTGGCCAGCTCCCCTTCCAGGGCATGACGATAACGCGCCCCTTCCATAAATTCGCTGGTACCCAGTCCGGTTACGTTGTCCAAGCCTTCCAGACCAGACGGCATAGCCGCGCGCACACCTCGCGCTGCAAGCGCCATCCTGACATGAGCCAGCTGCTTTTCAGGAACAAGGACCTGACCCGTACTCTTTTCCAGACGGAAAGGCACCTGCTCTTTCTCCAGCATCTCCATGATGTTGGCGGTATCGTATAGCTCCTGTTTGCCATACAGGGGCACATAGTTTTTGCTGGAGGTCCACAGGATAACGACAATGGTACCGGCCACAATGGCAGCCAGCAGAGCAATGGTCAGGATCGATTTGTTGTCATGGGAGAGGGTACGCCAATTGCGTAATCCCTCTTGCAGCCTGATCTTGAGCGAATCAGAGGCGGTCCCCTGAGGAGAGGTTACCAGTTCAGTCATCTGTTACCTCAGAGCGGCATGCGCATAATGTCGTCAAAACCGGTCATCAGCTTGTTACGCACCTGCATCAGGGCTGAAAAGCTGAGACCCGCTTTCTGACTGGCCACCATGGCCCCGACCAGATCATCGCTCTGGCCGGCATCAACGGATGCCATCAATTTCGACGCGATGTTTTGCTGTTCATTGACCCGCCCGACCACATCTCGCATGGCGTCGCTGAATGACACATTCGAGAGATCATTGGATTCGATGGAAGGAGCCTGAGTGGCAACTCGTTGCATCTCCTGCATCTGCTGCAGAAGCGTTGCCTGTGATGACATCATTTCAATCTTCACGCCGTTATCCCTTAGTTTTGAAGCTGCTGCTCGATATCAATGCCCTGCTCACGCATCGCCGCCAGCTTGTATCTCAGAGCCCGGGTGGTCATTCCGAGTGCTTCTGCCGTGCGGGTACGATGGCCACGGAAGCGGCGCAAGGTCTCTAGTACAAATTGAAATTCTGCATGCCGACGCGTCTCACTCAACCCTTCCGGGACGGAAAGGACTTCCGCCAATCCATGCTCGGGTTCCGCGACATAACTGGGCAGCATCAAATCGACCGCCTGAATATGCAATCCGCGAGCCATGATTAATGAACGTTGAATGACGTTATCCAACTCCCTGACGTTGCCCGGCCACTGATAAGCCAGCAGTTGCTTGCGGGCACTCTCACTCAGGCGATACCCCTGCTGGGGCGCATAGCGTTCGATGAAATATTCAACCAGCGGCAATATGTCGTCGGGACGCTCGCGCAGTGCCGGCCAGTTCATCGGCAACACGTCGAGGCGGTAGAAGAGGTCTTCCCTGAACTGGCCGGCAACCACCAGGGTGCGCAGATCCTTGTTGCTGGCGGCGATGATCCGCACATCCAGCGCTATGGTCTGATGGCTACCGAGCCGCTCCACCTCACGCTCCTGCAAAACCCGCAACAACTTCGCCTGCAGTGACAGGGGCAACTCGGAGATTTCGTCGAGCATCAGGGTCCCGCCCTGCGCCTGCTCGAACTTGCCGGGCTGCGAACCCGTCGCGCCGGTGAAGGCCCCCTTGTTGTGGCCAAACAGAATGGATTCGAGCATGGACTCGGGAATGGCGGCGCAGTTGATGGCGACAAACGGCTTGTGAGCACGGCTGGACATCTCGTGGATGTAACGCGCCAGACGCTCCTTGCCCGTTCCAGACTCACCACCGATAAGAATGGTGGCTGCCGTTTTGGCTGCCCGGCGAGCAAGCTGCAACACTTGCAGGCTCATGCTCGAGACCGCGATCAGGTCTGGAATTGCCTGCCGCAGACGCAGTGCACCCTTCACCACATCCAGCATCTGCTGCCCCCCGAAGGGCTTGATGATGTAGTCAATGGCACCGGCTCGCATCGCTTCTGCCGCAAGATAGGCCTGACGCTCATTAACCAGGATCACGCAATCGACGCCGCTAAAATTATGCACCAATTGAGGACCTACTTCGGTCATGAGATCCATATCGAGCAGGATTAAATCAACGGAACGACTGTCGAGAATTAACTTCGACTTGCGAATAGAGTCACAGCGGGAAACAGCATATCCCTGTGCAGCCAATATCCCTTCAATATCGTTCCCATCGGCCATAGATGAACTGATTAACAATAAATGGGGATCTTTCCCAAGACTGGCCGGTCTTGAGCTTTTTTTGATAGATACATCCGAAAGCATATGAACCCGAACCCGTGATTGTGGATAAAACAATCAACAGAACTGAAATGCCGAAATAAAAGACGCACAGGTACGCTGGCGCTGCTAACGAGCACCTGAATCAAACCAGTGTTATATCAAGGCGGTAACAATGGCCTTGGCAACCCCGCTATCATGAGCATTCCTGCTTTTAGACCGGAGGCTTTGCGTCCTGACTTTTCAGTTCAGTTTGCCTTTTTCATGCGACTGCCCGTATTTGGACAAGACAGCACCAAATTAGTGGTGACTGCTGAGTGACACATGTGAATTGTTATATTTGTTATTTATCTTTGACGGCCGACTGCGTCAAAAACCGTCACATCATAACGACTTATAATTACAATTCAAGTAGATAGGCGGAATATATTCTTCCCATTCACCGATTAACGTGGCAACCCTGTTTCAGCCTAGCGTACCAATAACCTCCACTCTCAACTCTTCCGGTATTTCATTATATGAGAGCACCTTGAGGCCTTTTGCAAAAGATCGGGCATAACGCGCGATCAAGGGTCTAAGTTGTGGCATCACGACCAGTACCGGGGCATATCCTTGCTGCTGCAGCTGCTCTTTAACCAGCGGCATATTTTGCTGCAACTGTGCCAGCAGTTGCGGATCAACCGGAAAACTGTCCAGCTGGATTTTCCCCTGCTGCTGCGACTGGTTCATGGCCGCCAGCAAGGTCTGCTCAAGACGGTCATCGAGCGTGAAGGTGGCAAGCACATCACGGCTGCCAATCGCCTGTCTCACAATCTGGCGCTTCAAGGCGCAACGAACATCGGAAGCAAGCAGCACGGGATCCTTGGTCAGCTCGCTGGCATCAAGCAGGGTCGTCGCCACCGTGCGTATATCGGTCAGGCTGACCTGTTCCTTTAGCAATTGCCGAAAAACTCGCAACTGCTGCATCTGGGTCAGGGCCAGATTGAGCTCTTCCGCCAGACGGGGCGACTGGACAGCAAGATGTTGCCCCAGCTTGCCCACCTCGTCATGACCAAAGAGGGCATCAAGCTGCTCACGCAGCAGCTTGCTGGCGTGGGTCGCGATCACCGTTGCCGAATCCACCACCGAATAGCCAAGATTCAATGCCTTGGCCTTGCTCTCCGGTGAAATCCAGACTGCGCTCATGCCATATGCAGGATCCTGGGTCAGCTCCCCATCCAGCGAGCCATAGGTCTCGCCGCTGCTGATGGCCATCAGACGCTGACAATCAACATTGCCGGACGCCAGTGCCACACCGGAGAGCTTGATCCGGTACTGATCGGGCTGCAGCTGCAAATTGTCGCGAACCCGGATCTCGGGCAGCAGAAAACCGTACTGCTCCGATAGGGTTTTGCGAATACCGCGCACCCGGGCTAGCAGCTCGGCACCTTTGTCAGCTTCCGCCAGCGGCACCAACCGATAGCCCAGTTCGATGGCGACGGTATCGACCGGCGGCAGATCCTGCCACTCCAGCCCTTGTGGTTCCGGCTGGGCAATCTGGCGAGCCAGTTCCTGCGCGGCATCCAGATCCGGGGTATTGACCGCCCGCTTGCTCACGCTCCAGCCAGTCCAGGCTAGTACGGCGGCAAAGCTGAGGAAGGCCAGCATCGGCATGCCCGGCACCAACCCCAGTACCAGCATGATGGCAGCGGCAGTGTAGATGACACGGGGAGAAGCCAGGATCTGGTCACCCACCTGATCCGCCATCTCACCTTCATCGCTGACCCGGGTCACAATGATGGCGGCAGCAGTAGACATCAGCAGCGAGGGGATCTGGGCTACCAGACCATCACCGATGGTCAGCAGGGCATAGCGCTGGAAGGCTTCGGCAACCGGCAGGGCATGCTGGAAAATACCGATAGCAAGGCCGCCCACCAGGTTGATGATGAGCACCAGCATGCCGGCAATCGCATCACCGCGTACAAACTTGGAGGCACCATCCATCGCCCCGTAGAAGTCGGCTTCACGGGCAATCTCGTCCCGTCTCGCTCGCGCCTGATGCTGATCCATGGTACCGGCATTGAGGTCGGCATCGATGGCCATCTGCTTGCCCGGCATCGCATCCAGGGTAAAGCGGGCAGACACCTCGGAGATCCGCTCCCCACCCTTGGTGATCACCACAAAGTTGATGATCATCAGGATCACGAAGACCACCAGACCCACGACATAGTTGCCGCCGATCACCACCTCGCCAAACGCCTGAATCACCTTGCCCGCCGCTTCATGGCCCTCATGGCCATGCAGCAATACCACACGGGTCGAGGCCACGTTGAGCGACAGCCGCATCAGGGTTGCCACCAGCAACACCGTGGGGAAGACGGAGAAGTCGAGAGGGCGACGCGCCGATACGGAGACCAGCAGCACCAGTACCGCCAACACAATGTTGAAGGTAAAGAGGGCATCCAGCAGCCAGCCCGGCAGCGGCAATATCATCATGGCCAGAATGGCCAGCAGCATCATCGGGATCGCGGTATAGGATTGGGTCAATACACGCCAGTTCACAACTTACCTCTCAGGTTGACGTAATTCGGGCGGCACATGCAAAGGAGCAAGCGGGTTTGGCTTTCGCCCCTTGCCGGCCTGATACGCCCTCAACTGCAATACATGATTCAAGACATAAGCCACCGCGGTATAGAGACCCGCCGGTACTTCCTGATCTATCCGGGTGGAGTAGTAGATGGCACGGGTCAGCTCCGGCAGACTCATCACCATCTTGTCGTGCTGTTTGGCCACCTGACGGATCCGCTCAGCCATCCCATCCACCCCTTTGGCAATCACGAACGGGGCATTGGCCCGCTGGGGATCATATTTGATGGCCACCGCGTAGTGGGTCGGGTTGACGATGATCACATCCGCCTGCGGTACGCGCTGCTCGATACGGGCACGAGCCAGCATGGCCTGCACCTGACGGATCCGCGCCTTGATTTCCGGACGACCTTCGCTGTTCTTGTGCTCATCCTTGACCTCCTGCTTGGTCATCCGCAACTGCTTGTTCAGCGACCAGCGCTGATAGGGCACATCCAGCACGGCGATCAACATCTGCACGCCACCAAGCAAGATGAATGCCTGGGAGAGGATCCGCAGCGCCTGCTCCATGGCGGCCTGGGGTGGCATCCGGTTCATCATCAGCAACGTGGGCCACTGATGCTGGAGCAGCAGCGCCAGCGTGGAGCCAATCAGCAGAATTTTCAGTACCGACTTCAGCAGCTCCATCAGGCTGTGGCTCGAGAACATCCGCTTGAGCCCCTTGAGTGGGTTCAGCTTCTCGGCACTGGGGAAGAGCTTCTTCCAGGTCAGTACCATCCCCCCCGGCAACGAGCTGAGCAGGACCAGCATCAGAGCCAGAAAAGCAAACAGCGGCAGCAGCACCCACAACATATTGAGCAAGGCTTCCGCCGTCCAGTGCACCATCATTTGCGGATCCCTGGCGCCTTGCCAGTCGAACCGTTGTGGCCGTTTCATCAACTCGGCGAAGAAGCGACCAAAGCTGGGCACCATCCACTGCATGGCAAAACCGCCGAGCAGCAACAGTCCCGCCGAACTGAGCTCCTTGGAACGCGCGATCTGACCCTCTTCCCGTGCCTTGCGCAGTTTCTGGGAAGAGGCCTCTTCGGTTTTATCCTGGGCGCTGTTCTGGCTCATGACGGGGTCAGGGCTCGCAGTTGTTCCAGCACGTGAGTCACCAGCTCAAGGTAACGGGAAGGGACTCCGCTGATTGAGATAGCCATGGTGAGCAGCCCGAGCAGCAGCGTCATGGGGAAACCGAGCGAGAAGATGTTCAGCGAAGGGGCCGTGCGATTCATGACGCCAAAGGTCAGGTTGACCATCAACATGGCAACCACGGCAGGCAGAGTGAGGATCAGTGCCGCGCCGATACACCAGCCGAACAGACCGACCACCCCTTTCATGTCGAGCAGGTCGAGGGAAGAGCCGGGTGGCCAGCTGCGCAGACTCTGCACCAGCACATCGAGCGTCACCAGATGGCCATTCAGACCAAGAAACAGCAATGAGCAGAAGACCAGCATCAACTGGCTGACGATGGGCGCGGTATCACCATTGCTGGGGTCATTCATCACCGCCATCGCCAACCCCATCTGCATGGAGAGGATCTGGCCAGCCATGGTCATGATCATGAACAGCATCTGGACGCAGAGCCCGAACAGCAGCCCGAACAGCAGCTGCTCAACAGCCAATACCAGAGCACCGGTGCTGAAGGGATCAACGACAGGCATCCCCTTGAGCATGGGGGCAATCAGCAGGCTGACGATCAACGCCAGCAGCAGACGAACTTGCGGCGGCACCCGACCGTCGCCGAATACCGGCATGACCCAGAAAGCGGAGCCAATCCGCAAGAATGGCCACCACCACTGCCCCAGCCAAGCCGTCAGATCGGCAGCGCTGAGGGACAAGAGGGAGTTCATCCGATGAGTCCGGGGATCTTCAAAAACAGGTCATGGAACAGGGTTGTGATCTGCGATAACAGCCAGTTTCCAGTGAAGATGAGCGTCATCAGGGTCACCAGAAAACGGGGTAAAAAACTGAGAGTCTGCTCCTGGATCTGGGTCGCCGCCTGAAACACACTGACGACCAAGCCCACAATCAGCCCCGGCACAATCAGCACGGAGACCATCACCACCACGAGATTGACGGCGCCGCCAACCAGCGCAACGCTCTGCTCCGGCGTCATGTCAGCCTCCCCCGCCAAAACTGGCGGCAAGGGTACCGACCGTCATCGACCAGCCATCGACCAATACAAAAACCATCAGCTTGAATGGCAAGGAGATGATCAGCGGCGAGAGCATCATCATCCCCATCGCCATCAGCACGCTGGCCACCACCAGATCGATCACCAGAAACGGAATAAACAGCATAAAGCCGATCTGAAATGCGGTATTCAACTCACTCAATACAAACGCGGGCAACAGCACCCCGAAAGGAACATCCTGCTTGGCCACCGTTGTGGGTTCACCGGAGATACGCAGCATCTGTTCCAGATCCGGCTCGCGGGTCTGCGCCAGCATAAAGGTGCGCAGCGGTTTCTCTGCGCGAGCAACCCCTTCCGACAGGGTGATCTCATCCCTGTCAAACGGGACAAAGGCATTCTGGTATATGTCGGTCCAGACCGGACGCATGATAATCAGAGTCAGGATGAGGCTGATCCCGATCAGCACCCGGTTGGGAGGACTCTGCTGCAAACCGAGCGCCTGCCGCAAGATGGCCAGCACTATGATGATCCGGGTAAAACTGGTCATCATCAGCAACAGGGTCGGCAACAACCCCAGCACTGTCATAAAGAAGAGGATCTGCAACTTGATGTTGTAATCCTCGCCACCTGCTGCCCCCGGAGTGACCGAGAACAGGGTCATGTCAGCCCCCCAGCCAGGCAGGGAGAAGAGCAGCAGGGTCAGCAGCAGGTAACGCATCAGTCGTCCATGCCACCCAGCAGTTTGGCATCGATGACGTCAACCAGACGCAAGCCATACTTGCCGTTGACGACGACCACTTCCCCCTTGGCAAGCAGGCGGCCATTGACCCGAACATCCAGCGGCTCGCCCGCCAGTTTGTCCAGCTCAATCACCGCGCCCTCTTCTACCCGCATCAGATCGCCCAGAGGCACTTCGGTACTGGCTACCTCAAGGGTCACCTTGACCGGGATCTGGCGGAAGAAAGAGAGATCCCGCTGCTTGCTGCTACTGGTCGGCGCCATGTAGTCGGCGGCACTGGGCATGCTGATATCGTCACCAAACAGTTGATCCAGTCCATCCAGATCCAGCGGGTCATTCATATTGTGCTCGCTCATGATTCGATTTACTCCTCTACCACAGTCGCAACCTGGTAGACCAGACTGCCTTTATGTTCTGCTATGCGCCCGTTGAAGCAGGGGCGGTTACCAATCAGGGCAGGCACCATCTCCGGCAGATCCAGCGACAGCACATCTCCCACCTTGAGGCACTCCAGATCGGCCAGCGTCATCGACAGCTGCCCCATGACCACCCGCAGCCGGACCGGAACATGGCTCAATACCTGTTCCAGCTCTCCCTCGGGCAAGGCAATCCCTTCCTGAGAGTCGGATTCTTCAGACGGAAGCAGCCACATCTGCCACTGGTGGATGCAATTGCCGGCTTGCAGGGTGGCACGGGTAGTCCACAGCTGACGGGTCGGCATGGCATCCTGCGGGATGATATTGATCTGCCACTCAAGATCTCCCAGCCCGAGGCAGGAGCACCAGATATCGACCTGATAGTGACAGAGTCGTTGCAGCAGGCGCTGTTCGGTATCAGTCACCCCTTTACCGGCAGGAAGCGCCTCCTCTTTCTGATGGAGCGTGCCACCAAAAAAGAGGACGGCCAGACGGTAGATCACCAGAGGTGTGATGGAAAAATAGACTGCGCGCTGGGGATCAACCCGGGAGGTGGCCTCGACCCAGAGTTGTGGCTCGGCAACATCAGCGACGCTGGAGCCGGCGAACTCGCCATAGGCCAGCTCGCAATCAGCACTGTTGAAAAGTTGGGCCATGCAGCCGGCGACCTGCAGAGAAAAGGTGCTCAACTGGGCGTTAACCTGCTTGAGACGAGTGCGGTTTACCCGATCGATACCCAGCAGATCATAACGAGGAAGGGCTTTGCCTTGCTCGGCTCCGAGCAGGCGGGAAGGTGTGTGCACTGCACCGCTTGATGACATTAAAAATCCACCCTGACCATTTCATCTTCCCTTGCCGTCAGCCCCTTCGGTGGGGGATGCAGCATGATAGATACAACTCATCCAACCGGGTCATAGCGACCAAAAAGAGGCCGAACTTTATTACAAATTCAAAAATGCTGCCACGCGCCACATCATGTTGTGACATGTAAAAAATCCCGGTGCCGCTAAGCACCGGGATTTATCGTGACGGGTCACGCAGAATTGGGTCGGAGTCGGCCTGTAAGCCGGGTTCTGTACCGGGTTGCCCCGGGTAGCAATCATTCCTCTAGGCCAGCAATCGCTCGCTGGCTCAAGCAACCTACCCGCCCCCAACGCGGGCCGCGCCAATAGGGGCCTATTTGGTCTTGCTTCGGGTGGAGTTTACCGTGCCACGAACTGTTACCAGTCGCGCGGTGCGCTCTTACCGCACCCTTTCACCCTTACCTGATCCCTTGCGGGCCATCGGCGGTCTGCTCTCTGTTGCACTGGTCGTAGGCTCGCGCCCCCCAGGCGTTACCTGGCACCCTGCCCTGTGAAGCCCGGACTTTCCTCCCCTCCGCCCGTCTGTCCCGAGGGACACAACGACGAAGCAGCGATTGCCCAGCCAACTCCGAGGCGCGGATTATAGCCTCGTGATGCGGGCGGGGTAAACCGGCAATTCCCGTTTACGGCAATTAATAGTGCTCGAGACCGTATTTGTAGAGGGCATTCTTCTTCACGCCGTGGATCTCGGCGGTCAGGGCGGCCGCTTTTTTCAGTGGCAGCTCTGCCACCAGCAGTCCCAAAGTGCGGATCGCCTCGGCAGGCAGATCCTCTTCTTCTTTGGAGGCGCCAGCCACGACCAGCACGATCTCGCCGCGGCAGCGGTTGTCATCCTCGCCAAGCCAGGTCAGCATTTCAGAGGCTGGCAAACCGTGGATCGACTCAAAGGTCTTGGTCAGCTCGCGGCACACCACCACCTGACGCTCGCCGAGAATGCGAGCAATCGCTTCCACTGTATCCTGCACACGGCGCGGCGATTCGTAAAACACCAGCGAACGGGTATCTTCGATAACGGCTTGCAGGCGATCGTCACGTCCCTTGCTCTTGGCGGGCAGGAAGCCTTCAAAGGCAAAGCGATCGGTGGGCAGACCGGCCGCGCTCAGGGCAGTAATGGCAGCACAGGGACCGGGCAGCGGCACCACCTTGACCCCGGCTTCACGACAGCGAGTGACCAAGTGATAACCGGGGTCGCTGATGAGCGGGGTGCCGGCATCGGAGACCAGCGCAACACTCTTGCCCTCTTTGATCCGGCCGATCAGCACATCGGCTTTCTGCTGCTCGT
>CAMFLW010000104.1 GCA_945957575.1 uncultured Aeromonas sp.
GTCAATACCTGCAGACCAGCAGCCATATCGGTTACGTGGTGATCGACGTGGAGACAGAGCACAGCGAGAAGGCGCTCGCCAAGCTCAAGGAGATCAACGGCACCATCCGTGCCCGCATCCTCCACTGATAGCCCCTTATCTGCGCAGCAAAAAGCCCGTCGTGATGACGGGCTTTTGTATGAAGCAGAACCTCAAAGCAGCGTGATGGCTTACCACCACCCCAACAGATTGCGGCCCACCAGCGCGCCCCATACCAGGGCGTTCAGGGCCAGCGCGATAAAGACGGCGGCAGAGCCCAAATCCTTGGCACGACCGGAGAGCTCATGATGCTCGGAGCCAACCCTGTCAACTACAGCTTCAATGGCGGAGTTGAGGATCTCGACGATCACCACCAGCCAACTGATGACGATAAGCAGCAGGATCTGGTTGAGAGAATCCCCCAGCCAGAAGGCAAGTGGCATCAGCAACAGGATCAGCATCAGCTCCTGCCGAAAAGCCGCCTCGTTAATCCAGGCTGACTTGAGCCCCTTCATGCTGTAACCGGTTGCGTTGATGATGCGGGTGACCCCGGTTGCCCCTGGCTTTGCCACGCTATCTACCTCATTTGGAATCGATTTTGGCCTCACATCCTATCAGAGCCCCCCAAGGTTTCAATCAGGGGACTTTTGCTTTATTTTATCTCTTTGCTTTTTCGCCCCTTGCGGCTGACACCACCCACTCGAGACTTGAGTTGTATGTCCATTCACACAGATGAATTGCGCACCCGTCGCCTGGAGTCACTGATCACTCCGAGCGAGCTTGCACACGCGTTTCCGATCACCGATACCATTGCCCAGAATCTGCTGGATGCCCGTCGCGAAGTGGAAGCCATTCTGGCCGGAGACGATCAGCGCCTGCTGGTCATTGTCGGCCCCTGCTCTATTCATGATCCCGCTGCTGCTCGCGAGTATGCCCAGCGCCTCAACGCCCTGCGCGAGCAGTATAAAGAGAGCCTCTGCATCGTGATGCGCACCTATTTCGAGAAGCCGCGCACCATCGTCGGCTGGAAAGGGCTGATCAATGATCCGCGACTCGATGGCAGTTTCGACGTCAACGAAGGGCTGAAACTGGCGCGCAAACTGCTGGTCGACATCAACGAGATCGGCATGCCCACCGCCACCGAATTCCTCGATATGGTGACCGGCCAGTATATTGCCGACCTGATCACCTGGGGCGCCATCGGCGCGCGTACCACCGAATCCCAGGTACACCGCGAGATGGCCTCGGCCCTCTCCTGCCCGGTCGGCTTCAAGAACGGCACCGATGGCAACACCCGCATCGCCATCGATGCGGTGCGCGCCGCCCGTCACAGCCACATCTTCTATTCACCGGACAAAGACGGCAAGATGACCATCTACCGCACCGCCGGTAACCCCTTTGGTCATGTGATCCTGCGTGGCGGCCACCGCCCCAACTACGACACCGCCAGTGTCGATGAAGCCTGTGAAGCGTTGGCCGATGTGGGCCTGCCGGAGCGTCTGGTGGTCGATTTCAGCCACGGCAACAGCATGAAGGATCACCGCCGTCAGCTGCTGGTGGCGCAAGATATCTGCGATCAGCTGCGCCGCGGCCGTACCGGCATCGCCGGCATCATGGCCGAGAGCTTCCTGGTGGAAGGGCGTCAGGATGTGGAGAACGGCTGTGCCGCCACCTTCGGCCAGAGCATCACCGATGCCTGCCTGTCATGGAACGACACCGAAACCCTGCTGGCGATGCTGGCCGAAGCCGCGCTGGTGCGGTTGAACAAAGCAAACCTGCGGTAACGACTGCGACATCACCCTTTGGCCAGAGCATCATCGATGCCTGCCTGTCGTGGAACGACACCGAAACCCTGTTGGCGATGCTGGCAGAGGCGGCGCAGGTGCGGTTGAACAAAGCAAACCTGCGGTAACGACTGCGATATCCCCCTTCGGCCAGAGCATCACCGATGCCTGTCTCTTTTGCGTGGAGCGATACCGAAAACCTGCTGGCGATGCTGGCAGGTGCGCCTGAGCAAACAGGCTTGAACTGCGAATAAAACCAAAGGGGCCGGTATTTTTGATACTGGCCCCTTTTTCTTGCTATCGGCCGATTACGCTTCGCTAATCGACCCTACATGCACGCACTTTCCTATACACCCTACTTATAAACTGGGCATAAACCACACCCGGCCTGCCGCTTCGATGCGGTCGGTGCTGATCTGGAATACCTGCGCCAGCAGGGCCTCATTCACCAGCTCGACACCTCCTTCGCGCACCACAGCGCCCCCTTGCAGGCAGAGAATGCGGTCGGCCCAGTCGATAGCCAGATTGATATCGTGGATGGCGAGTACCACCAGCAATCCCTGCCCGGCCAGCTTTTTCAGCAGCCGTAATAGCGCCAGCTGATGATGCAGGTCGAGCCCCGCCAGCGGCTCGTCCAGCAACAGCACCTTGCCGGTCGGATTGAGGCTCGGCCACACCTGCAGCAGGGTGCGGGCGATCAGCACCCGCTGCTGCTCGCCCCCCGACAACCGGCTGAAGTCCCGGGCCAACAAGGCTTCCAGCTCCAATGCCTCGCACAGTGCATTTATCGCCTCGCTCTGCCTGGCGGGCGAAACCGCCTCATCGAGCCCCAGGCTCAACACCTGAAACACCGGAATATGAAACAGCTGGGGCTGACGCTGGGGCAACATAGCGCGCCGTTTGGCAAGCTCGGGCCAACTCAGGTCAGTAAGCACTTCCCCCCTCAGCAGTACTGTGCCTTTAGCGGGCAAAATCCCCGCCAACGCACCGAGCAGGGTCGACTTGCCACTGCCATTGGGGCCGAGCAGCGCCACCAGCTGGCCGTCATGCCAGCGAAGATCGAGAGGAGAGAGCCGTCCGGCAATGGCGAGCTCGCGCGCCTCCAGCAGCGGCGCAGTAGCACCAGAAGAAACCGGCATGTAATCAGCGGGCGACATCGGCATCTTGCCTCAACAACGGGTAAATAAGGTGACTGCGCGCCCCGACCAAATCATGCAGAACCATCAGCAGTTTGCCTCAATAGCAGATAGATAAAGAGCGGCGCCCCCACCGAGGCGGTGATGACCCCGATAGGCAACTCCCCCGCGCTCAGGGTGGATCGAGCAACCAGATCGGCTGCCAGCAGCAGGGCCCCGCCACCGAGCGCCGACGCAGGCAGCAGGAAACGCTGATCGCTACCGCCACAGAGCCGCAGCAGATGGGGCACCACCAGCCCGACAAAACCGATCACCCCGCACAGGGATACCGCCACCCCGGTCAGCAGACAGACCGCCAGCACCAGCCGTACTCGCATCCTGTCGACATCCATCCCCATCAGGCGGGCCTGGGTCTCCCCCAACAACAACTGTTGCAGCGCCTTGCCCTGCCAGCAGAGCCAGCCCAGGGTGAGCGGCAGCACCAGCCACCACCAGGCAAACTGCTGGCTGCCGTAAGAGAGGCTCCCCATCATCCAGAACATGAATTCACGCAAGGAGCCGTCGTCGGCAAAGTACATCAACCAGGTCATGGCGGCATTGGTGAGAATACCGATGGCGACGCCAAACAACAGCAAGCGAGCATGACCGAGACGCGCCCGGCGAGCCAGCCGAATGAGCAGCATGGTCACCAGCAAGGCGCCACCAAAGGCCGCCAGCGACAGCCCCCAGCCGGGCAGATAGAGGCCGAGGGACTTGGCCACCGCCATCGCCACCATGGCAGCCAGTCCTGCCCCGCTTGAGACACCAAGCAACCCGGGCTCCGCCACCGGATTGTGCAGCATCACCTGCAATACGGCGCCGCCACAGGCAAGGGCTGCGCCAGCCAATAGGGCCAGCAAAGCACGGGGTAGCCGCAGCTCCAGCAAGATGCGCTGTTCGAGATCGCCAAGGGGCTGCCAGGGCAGCAGCACAAACTCGCCCCAGACGAGGGAGAAGAGAAACAGCAGCAAGGTCAGCAGCGTCAGGCCACAGAGCCAGCGCCGCTGCCAGCGCTGCTGGCGGGCGATAAGGGAGAGGTACAAGGAGGATCCCCGAATAACAAGGCTTCCCCCCGGCCCTGTCGCAGCGCCGGGGGAGAAGCAGGAAAAGGGCATGATAACAGTGGCTTGCCACCCAAGGTCAAGGCTGGTAACGCTTGGCCATCACGCTTATCTCGCCGCTGGCCACCAGATTTTGCAACGCCACCAGCAAGGGCTGGCGCAGCGACTGGTGAGGTGAGTGCTTGCTCATCCCCAGATAGAGGGTCACCGGCGTGGCGGGGCGGTAGTCCGCCTTGCCTATCCGGCTGGCATTTCCCTGACTCAGGGCATAGTCCACCTGACAGTCGGTGCCAATCATCAGCGGCAGGTGACCACGCTGCACCATGCGCAGCAGCTGATCTTCGGTGGGTACTCCGTGCTTGTCGAGGCGGCTGTCAGAGTTGAAGGGCTCAAAGTAGGCGGAGTTGAGCACATAGCCCACCTTCACCCCCTGCAGATCGCGGTATTGGTGGATCCGGGCCACATTGACCGGCTGACCATAAAACGCGGGCCAGCACTGATAGTAGGCAGGCTGCAGATAGTCGATAAACTGCGCCCGCTCGGCGGTATAGGCGAGGCCAATCATCAGATCGACCTGACCGGTCTGCATCTGCTTGAGCGCCCTGCCCCACGGCATCCGCCGTACCTGCAACTCAATGCCGCTCGCCTGCTGCAACCGGCGCAGGATGTCCATGTCGAGCCCCTGCAACCGGCCATCCGCTTGCAGGATGCGAAATGGCGGCCACAGATCGGTGGCCACCGTCAGCGTCGGGGCCGCACGCACCGGCATGGCAAATAACAGTAACAACACAATCCCGCATAACTTGCCCATCCCGTCGCATACCTCGCACGGCTTATCCTGTTGGTTAAAAATACCCTCCCGCACCACGTATGAAAACCCGTGGTTCAGGGATAAAATGCGCCGGATTTTCAAGGAGAACCCTATGAACCCGATTTTCACCAGTATCGGTCTGCTGCTCTGCAGCAACGTCTTTATGACCTTCGCCTGGTACGCTCACCTCAAGAGCATGAACCATAAACCCTGGATCATTGCCGCCCTAGTGAGCTGGGGTATCGCCCTGTTCGAATACCTGCTGCAAGTGCCCGCCAACCGCATCGGCCATACGGTGATGAGCGTGGGCCAACTTAAAATCCTGCAAGAAGTGATCACACTCACCGTATTCGTCCCCTTCTCTATCTTCTATCTCAAGGAAGATCTGAAATGGGACTATCTCTGGGCAGGGCTCTGCATTCTCGGTGCGGTCTTTTTTGTCTTTCGCGAGAAACTGACCGGCGCCTGAGGCTGTACACTCAATATCATCCCGCTCATGGCATCTCATTGATCGACGAGGCAAAAAAATGGAATTGCGAGACATGTTACAGATCCTGGCCAAGCAGGATGGCTCAGACCTCTATCTGTCGACCGGCGCGCCCCCCTGCGCCAAATTTAACGGCGGCCTGCGCCCCCTCAACGAAACGCCGCTGGAACCGGGTGAAGTGGCGCGGATCGCCGCCGAGATCATGGATGGCGAGCAGAAGCAGCAGTTCGAGAAGGATCTGGAGATGAACCTCGCCATCTCCCTGCCCCAGATCGGCCGCTTTCGGGTCAACATCTTCAAGCAGCGCAACGAAGTCTCTCTGGTGGCCCGCAACATCAAGACCGAAATCCCCCGCTTTGAAGATCTCAAACTCCCGCCTGTGCTGCTCGACACCATCATGGAGAAACGAGGCCTGGTGCTGTTTGTCGGCGGTACCGGCTCGGGTAAATCCACTTCGCTGGCGGCGCTTATCGACCATCGCAACCGCAACAGCGGTGGCCACATCATCACCATCGAGGATCCGGTGGAGTTCGTTCATCGTCACCGCAAGAGCATCATCAACCAGCGGGAGGTGGGGGTAGATACCCGTAGCTTCCATGCTGCCCTGAAAAACACCCTGCGTCAGGCGCCGGACGTCATTCTTATCGGCGAGATCCGCGATCGCGAGACCATGGAACATGCGCTGGCCTTCTCTGAAACCGGCCACCTTGCCATCTCCACCCTGCACGCCAACAACGCCAACCAGGCGCTGGATCGCATCATCAACTTCTTCCCCGAGGAGCGCCGTCCACAACTGCTCAATGATCTGGGCAACAACCTCAAGGCCTTTGTCTCCCAGCGATTGGTGAAAACCACCGATGGCGGCCGCCGGGCCGCAGTGGAGATCATGCTCGGCACCCACACCATCCGCGACATGATCAAGCGCGGCGAATTTGGCGGCCTCAAAGAGGTGATGGAAAAATCCAAGGCCCTCGGCATGGTCACCTTCGACAGCGCCCTGTTTGATCTGGTGGTGGAAGGGGTAATTGAGGAAGAAGAGGCGGTGAAAAACGCCGACTCGGCCAACAACCTGCGCCTCAAGATCAAGCTGTGGAAGGAGAAGGGACAGATTGCCAGCAGCAGCGATGCCACCGGCTGGAGCCTCGAACCCACCAAGGACGAGAAGGGCGATTTTTTCTAACCTGTCCCTTGAGAACCTCGGGCCAGCCCGGGGTTCTCTTTATCCAGCACGGCTGGCCCGACTTATCCCTCAGCTCACGAAGATCACTGCCAGTCAGCACCAACGGCGAACGCGCTGGCAATACGCCACATACTCGTCGCCGAAACGGGCGCGCAGCAGCCGCTCCTCCGGCATGATCTGAAAGCGGGTCAGCCAGGCCACCAGCACGATTGGCGCAACCCAGACCCAACTTCCACCGAGATAACAGCCCCAGGCGGCCAGCCAGCAGAGCAGCCCCAGATACATGGGATTGCGACTGACACGATAGACGCCACAGGTCACCAGACGACTGGTGTGCTGAGGTTTGGTGGGGCTGACCGTGGTCTGGTGGTGACGAAATCGTTGCAGTGCCCCAAAGCCCATGATGGCCCCCGCCACGACCAGCACAGCCATCAGCGCCATTGCCCAGATGCCGGGCTGGCTCTCCCCTCTTAGCCACCACATGGCCCCGGCACAGAGCAGGAAGATCAGCGGTGGTGGCAAACGTAACTCAAGATTGACCATTTTATTCCCCTGACGAGTGTCGGCCGAACCCGTGTTGCGGTAGACTCCCAACCAGTCAGCGCCTGTTGAGAGTGACAAAGATCATAATAATAACAACAAGTTGTGGTTAAACCACCACCAATGTGGCCGACCCCGTCCAAACTATCCAACGCGAACAACAAAAAGGAATCACCATGCACAAGAAAACTCTGCTGGCTACCCTGATCTTCGGCCTGCTCGCGGGCCAAGCCGTTGCGGCTCCCTATCTGCCCCTTGCGACGGATCATCGCAGCGGCCAGGAGCAAACCGCCAGCAACGCCTGGTTGGAAGTGGATCTGGGCGCCTTTGAACACAATATCCAGACCCTCAAGGATCGCCTCGGTGACAAGGGCCCGCAGATCTGCGCCATCATGAAGGCCGACGCTTATGGTCATGGCATCGACCTGCTGGTCCCCTCCGTGGTCAAGGCCAATATCCCCTGCATCGGCATCGCCAGCAACGAAGAGGCGCGCGTCGCCCGCGAGAAGGGCTTTACCGGCCGTCTGATGCGGGTGCGTGCTGCCACCCCGGATGAAGTAGAGCAGGCCCTGCCCTACAAGATGGAGGAGCTGATCGGCAGTCTGGTCAGTGCCCAGGGTATCGCCGATATCGCCCAGCGCCACCACACCACCATTCCGGTGCATATTGCACTCAACTCCGCTGGCATGAGCCGCAACGGCATCGACCTGCGTCTGGCCGATGCCAAGCAGGATGCGCTGGCCATGCTCAAGCTAAAGGGGATCACCCCGGTCGGCATCATGACCCACTTCCCGGTGGAGGAGAAAGAGGACGTCAAGATGGGGCTGGCCCAGTTCAAACTGGACTCCCAGTGGCTGCTGGAAGCGGGCAAGCTGGATCGCAGCAAGATCACCATCCACGCCGCCAACTCCTTCGCCACTCTGGCCGTGCCGGACGCCTACTTCGACATGGTGCGCCCGGGCGGCCTGCTCTACGGCGACTCCATCCCCTCCCATACCGAATACAAGCGGGTGATGGCATTCAAAACCCAGGTCGCCTCGGTCAACCACTATGCCGCGGGCAACACCGTCGGTTATGACCGCACCTTTACTCTCAAGCGTGACTCCTGGCTCGCCAATCTGCCGCTGGGCTACTCCGATGGCTATCGCCGCTCCCTGAGCAACAAGGCCTATGTGCTGATCCAGGGTCAGAAGGTGCCGGTGGTCGGCAAGACCTCCATGAACACCATCATGGTGGATGTGACGGATCTGAAAGGGGTGAAACCTGGCGACGAGGTGGTGCTGTTTGGCCGTCAGGGTGACGCCGAAGTGAAACAGGCAGATCTGGAGGAGTACAACGGCGCCCTGCTGGCGGACATGTACACAATCTGGGGCTACACCAACCCCAAAAAGATCAAACGCTGATAACGCAACATAAAAGAGGGCTCCCGCAGCTTCTCATACAAGAATCCCCAGCCGATGCTGGGGATTTTTGTAGGAGAGACTGCCCAATAAGGAAAGCCATCCTGCCAAAATAGGGGGGACGGGGTTGCCGGATTCAACACCATGCCCCTCGGTAAGTGGTCACAGTTGGCAACCTTGATTTTGCTACAACACTCGGCGTTTAACTGGGCGAATACCCTTACGGGGAAGGTAAAGAACGCTCCGCGGAGCGGGGCATACGCCATAACACAGCATATTCCGACACATTTGGTGAAACACGGCTTCCAGTTTGCTCATCGTGTTGACCCCAAGGGCATCCTGTTAAATGGGGGCATACCGCAGTGGCAAGCCTTCCGATGCCATCTCAGCGATTGAAACTGGCTAAGTGTCATGGGTAATCAGAAAGCTGTTTTATTTTTGCTTTTTTTCTCTGATTGCCCCCATCAGGGCTCGCCCGGCGGGCGCCCCTTGGCTAAGCTAGCGCCCCGATATGAACCTTCTCCAGATGAGAGCGCCGGATGATTGCGATGACCCCCGTGGCGGCCCTGCGCGGCCTGCTGCTGACCCTGCTGCTGGCGCTGGCCGGCTGCCAGCCCACCCCGCCTGCCCAGACCCGCATTCAGGGCAAGACCATGGGCACCTACTATGTGGTGACCCTGAGCGATAACTACCCCGGTGGGGAACCCGCCCTCAAAAGCGACGTGGAGAGTCTGCTGGCCCGAATGAACAAGGAGATCTCCACCTACGATCCGGGCTCCCTCATCTCTCGCTTCAACCAGGGGCCCGCCAATACCCCGTTTGCCATCCCGCCCACCATGGCCATCATAGTCCAGCAGGGCATTGATGCCGGTAGGCTGACCGATGGCAAGCTGGATGTGACCGTGGGACCACTGGTCAATCTGTGGGGCTTTGGCCCCGACAAACGCCCGGTCAAGCGGCCCGATGAGGCAGCCATCGCCGTCGCCCGCCACAAGGTGGGGATCGACAAGCTGACTCTGACCCCGCAGGGGGATCACTTCCTGCTCGAGAAGTCTATTCCGGAGCTCTATCTCGACCTATCCACCCTCGGCGAAGGGGCCGCCTCCGATGAGGTTGCCGCCCTGCTCGAGAGCAAGGGGGTACACAACTACCTGATCGAAGTGGCCGGTGCGGTGCGCAGCAAGGGCAACAACAGCAAGGGCTCGCCATGGCGAGTGGCCATCGTCGAGCCTTCCGATCAGCCGGGAGCGTTTTCCGATATCGTCATCCCCAACGGTATGGCGCTCAGCACCGCAGGCAGCTATCGCAACTACTACGAGCTGGATGGCCAGCGTTACTCCCATATCATCGATCCTGCCACCGGCCAGCCGGTCACCCACAAGCTGGTCTCCGCCAGCGTGATCACCCCGACCGCGCTGGAGGCCGACGCCCTCGATACCGCCCTGATGGTGATGGGCCCCGAGCAGGCGATGGCTTTTGCCAAGCAGCACAAGCTGGCGGTCTATCTCATCATCAAGACCGAACAGGGGTTCAAGGCCGAGTACACGCCCCAATTCGCCCACTATCTGGCGAAGCAACCGACAGAAAAGCACTGATAAACAGAAGGCCCCGATAACGGGGCCTCAGATTGCTGACAAACCCCTGGACGCCGATCCCGGGGTTTGATCTAATTGCAGCATGGTCAATAAATGGACTGCGCCATGCTCAGAGAACCCGTACCCCAGCAATTT
>CAMFLW010000105.1 GCA_945957575.1 uncultured Aeromonas sp.
TTGAGGCTGGCGTGGCCACAATTGGGCCTGCACCCAGCAAGGCGATTGAGTGAGGAGCATGTTAGAACCTTGATGGAAGGTGATGAAAGGTTCAGATCACGGGATGGGAGAGAAATTCAAAAAAATCCCCAGCCGATGCTGGGGATTTCTGTATAAGAGACAGCCAAACGGTGCCGTTTCACCATCGGGATGGCTTGCCTATCAGGCTGCTTTCAGCTGTACGGCGGCAGCTTTCTTGTGATCGCCGATCGGCATTACGGTGCGGCCGAACTGCTCGTTGATCACTGTGGCCATGGCCAGGTAGATGGCGCTGGCACCACAGATGATGCCTTCGAAACCGGCGATGGCCCCGATCAGCTTGCTACCGGTGAAGTCATGGGCAGCCAGCAGGAAGAACAGCACGGTCAGTGAGGCGAACACGAACTGCTTGGCACGCGGGTAGTTGACAGTACCGACCAGCATGAACAGGGTGAAAACACCCCACAGCAGCAGATACCAACCCATGTAAGCATTCGGAGTGGCTTCGGCCAGCCCCATGGTCGGCATTACCAGCAGGAACACCAGGCTCCACCAGAAGGTGCCGTAGGAGATGAAGGCAGTCACACCGAAGGTGTTGCCGCGCTTGTACTCCATGATGCCGGCGATGATCTGGGCCAGACCGCCATAGCACAGGCCCATGGCCAGGATCATGGCGCTGATGGGGAAGAAACCTGCGTTATGGATGTTCAGCAGAATGGTGGTCATACCGAAACCCATCAGACCCAGAGGGGCAGGGTTGGCCAATTTTTCGCTCACGTAGCGTTCTCCAAAATTAGAGGTGGGGGGTTAACAAAAGACGCGCGATTTTAGGCAGGCAATGGCGCGCCCGCAAGGGGGCAAGGGGGATAAATCGTAAAAAAACTACGCAATTATTTGCGTTATAGGCCAAATGCTCACTAAGACAGGCTGTTTGGTGAGCAAAAGGTGTCAAAATAGTGGAGGGGTCGTATTTTTATTACGCTTTTTGCACAGTGCGTCGGTGTTACTGATCCAGCGTCAGAATCACTTTGGCTTCCTTGTCCTCTTCCTTGACCTGGCTGTCGAGCACGAACAGCCGTTCCGGGGCGATCCCCTGACTGTCGACCAGAAACTCCTTGGTATTTTGCGCCCGGCGCATGGCGAGATTGCGCAGGGATTTGGCGGTAATGAGCTGTTGATCCCGCAGCAGGATCACTGCCTGTGCCCGCAGTGCCGCGCTCTCTTCATCCAGATGGAGGCGGTCCGCCAGATCATTTAGATCTTCGCCAAAGCGATCTTCATAGGCCTGGGCCAGCGCCTCTTGCAGTGCGGGGTCCTGCTCCAGCAGATCGAGATCAACCTGATTGCCGGTGAGCTTGGCCAGTACCCGCTCCAGCTTTTGCCGCTGCAGGATGGGGCGCTCCTCGTTGAAGTTGACCTTGCCGCGAATGTTCATGCTGAGCTTGGGTCTCTCCTTGAGGGCCTGCGCCAGCTTGATCAATCTCTCCTGCTGGGTGGGGGTGAGATCGGACTCCCCCGGTAGGAAGGACAGTTCGTCGAGATCTTTAGTTCCATCGGCCAGCGAGGCGAGCAGGGAGAAGGGGGAGGTGATCGCCTTGCTCAGGGTGTTGCCCAGCACATCCCAGAAGATATTGCCGATGCTGAAGTCCGGTTGATCGAGATCCCCCTTCACCTTGAGGTTCATCTGTATCACCCCGTTGGCATCGCTCAGCAGGGCGATGGCCAGCCCCAGCGGCAGATCCTTGGCCTGATCGCTCTTGATCTTCTCGCCCAGTTGCAGCTTCTTGATGGTGATGTCGTTATCCCCCTCCAGCCGGTTTCCCTCCAGCTTGTAGTGCAGTTTCATGGAGAGCTGCCCCTTGTCGATGGCATAACCGGCATAGGTGCCCGAGTAGGGGGTGAAGGTGGTGAGCTCCAGATTGTTGAAGGCCACCGCGATGTCGAGGATCGGGTTGGCCACCAGCAGGTTGGTGCCGCCGCGAATGGTCACCGGCGCATAGCGATCCACCTTGCCGTTGAAGGCGAGATCGGAGCGTTGGCCCGGAATATTGCTGATATGACGGCTCTGGCCGCCCAGCGAGGCGATATCGGCCACAAATTCCTGACTCAGGCTGCGGTCAGCAAAGCGCAGGTTGCCCTGCTCGGTGCGCAGTTGGTCGATGGTGAAACGAAAGTCTGGGCCCTTGCTGCTTGCTGCCGCTTGGGTGCTGTTGGTCGCCACCGGTTGCGGCAACAGCAGTTGTTGCAGGTTGGTGGTGCCATCCTCATTGATCTCGATACGGGCGAAGGGCTTGTTCAGGGCAATCTCCTTGATCCGCATCTGCTGGCTGATGCCGTCGTACGTCAGACCGGTGAGAGCCAGGGTGTTGAACGCCAGCAGTCGCTGATTGTCTGCCCGATCGACCACCTTGAGCCCGTTGACATCGAGCCCTCCTTGCAGGGTCAGCTTGCTGAGATCTCCTTGGGCGGTGGTGGCGAGATCAAGGCGGGTCTTGCTATTCAGCAGCCCGTTTTGCACCTTGATGCGTACCAGATCGGCCAGATAGGGTTGTGCCAGCGTCAGGGGCAGCCCCTGCTGGTTGATGTCACCGCTTAGAGTGAAGGGACTCAGGGTCAGTTGGCCATCAAAGGCGAGGGGGCTGCTCTGGTTGAAGTGGGTGGTCAGAGTCAGCTTGCTCGGTTGCGCCCCTCTGCTACCCAGTGGTCCCAGCGCCAGCTTGAGGCCGGAGAGTTGGCGTGCCAGTGGTTTGCCGCTGCTCGATTCAGTAAAGGTGAGATCGCCCTTGTCGATGGCGATCTGCTTGATCTGCCACAACCATGGCTTGTTGTTAGTGGGTTTGGCCTCTTTCGTTTCTTTTAGCGGCTTGACTGGCGGTTGCTCGATCAGCAACTCGGCCAGATCCAGCTGCTGCTGTGGGTTAAGGGTGGCCTTGAGCAGGGGTTGCTGCAGGGTGACCTTGCCGATCTGCAGTGACTGTTTCTGGCCATCGACAGCCAGATCGCTAAGAGCCAGCTGGCTGAAGCGGGCAAACTCGTCGCCCTTGTGTTTTTTAAGCTGCCAGTTGTCCAGCGTCAGTTTGCCTTTGGACAATTGCCACTGCACCCCTTGCTTGCCCTCTTTGAGTTGGTACTCCACCTCTGCATTGGCGTGGCCCTTGGCCAGATCCAGCTTGAGGTAGGGAGCCCAGAGCGGGGCGAAGGGTTTCAGCTCGACCTGCTTGAGGCTCACCTTGCCCTGACCCATGCCGCTCATCACATCGAGTTTGCCGTGGGCGGCGAGGCTGCTGTTGCCGTTGATGGCGGCGCTCATCTGATAGGCAGTCGGGTGGTTTGCCGCGGTACGCAGGTTATCGAGCTTGAGGGTCACGTTCTCCAGATTGAGGGGCGGCAGCCAGCCGGGTTCGCTCTCCTTGCGCTGATCCTGATAGCGCACATGGCCGTCAGTGACCGCGATGCTGGCGATGTCGACCAGCAGCGGGGCGCTCGCTGTCTCGGGCTCGGGGGAGGGCGCAGGGGCGAGCACGGTGGCCAGCGCATCGGTCAGATTGAGTCGAACATCCCCCTTTTTGTCGGCCAGCCGTTGCAGCAGCACCACGGGTTTGGTCAGGGTGACAGCGGAGAGGACTACTCCTTTCTGCTGCCAGCTGGCTTGCAGGTCGGGGCTGATAAAGAGCTGCTCAAAACGGATGATGGGCTGCTGCTTGGCATCGAGCAGAGCGGTCGTGCCGAGAGTAAGAGAAGGGTTGCGCAGTCCTACGTCAATCTCCCCCAGCGTCACCTGCAGGCCATAGTGCTCGGCCAGCCAGCCGGGCAGATAGCGCTGGATCAGACGGGGGGTTTGCCACAGCAGCAGGGTGAACAGGATAAGAAGCAGCAGGAAAGCGTAGGCAAGGTAGCGCAGCAAGCGAAGCTTGGGGGACGCGGGCTCGGTGGTGTTCATGTGGTGCACTCCCATTCGGTTCCCGCCATGGTACAGAAAAGCTGGATAGTAATCATGGGGTTGCGTGCTGTTGTACGCCGTACTTTGTCCAAAGGCGATCCAGTTCACCCTTTTGTTGCAGCGCTGCCAACCACTGTTCCAGCTGGGCAGGGGTAATGGGGGCTTCAGGGTGAAGAATGGCACGGTGTTGATACTGTTGATCCCATTTTTGCGAGATTAGCAGTTGGCCGGCTGTGTCGGGATGGGCCAGCAGATACTGGTTAAGGTATGAGACGTTGAGAATAGCCACATCGCCACGCCTTTTGAGCAGGGCTTGCAGGGCACTGACGTTGTCTTTGACCAGGGTGATATTGAGCTTGCGCTGCAGGTAGACAGGATCGGCATTGAACTGACCGATGCCGTAGTGATAGCCGGCCACCCCGATAAGATGGTGTTGGGAGGGGTCATCGAAAAAGCGTTGAGTACGGCCCGCTTTGCTCAGGGCTACATAGACCTCGCCACCACCGAGAAAGGGGGCTGTCACCTTTATTTTATCGGTGTTCCAGCCCCACTTACTGTCTTCAAACAGCATCAGTGAGAAACGGCCGAGCTCGAGCGCCTTGTAACGGTTGGCGGCCGAGGTGGGGACAAAGACGAAACTGACCTCTTTCTGGATGGCGTTGAGCTGGTCGATAAGATCCAGGGTCAGTCCTTCATAGTGTGAGTCAGAGAGTTTGACCACAAAGGGGGCATAGGGATAGCCACCAACCTTGATGAGGGAATGGCTCCAACCAGGCAGGCTGAGTAACAGCAATAACCAGCACCAATATTTCATGAGATCACCAGGGTAATGACATGATCCCAGATTCGGTTAATCTGTATCGCTTTTCAAGCAGTCAAGAGAATTAAGACAGCGTTGTTCGGCTGCGCTCAATTCGTTCATTACCATCTGGATATCTTCGAGCTGCTGGCGCAGGGCACAGCGTTTTTGCTCGATCAGCTGGATCATGGAGTGGAGCTGGGTTTTGCTCGATTTGTCAGTATCATACATCTCGAACAGCTCGCGGATCTCGGCCAGGCTGAACCCCAGCCGTTTGCCGCGCAGAGTCAGCTTGAGCCGGATCTTGTCCTTGTGGCTGTAGATGCGGGTCTGCCCCTCCCGCTGCGGGGTGAGCAGCCCCTCGTCCTCGTAGTAGCGGATGGTGCGCGGCGTGACATCGAACTCGTGGGCCAGCTCCGAAATGCTGTAGGTGATCTCCTTGCCGGGCAGGGAACGGGACATGGTCATCACTCCTGTGGGTGGGCGAGTGGCTGGCAGAGGCGGGCGCGCAGCCGTTCGGCATTGGCGTGCAGGGCTTGACCGACCCGCGAGCCGTTGGGGCGAGCGAGCTGTTCGCTGGCCCACTGGCCGGTGGCGGCCAGTTTGTCGAGATCCACCCCCGTCGTCATGCCAAGGCCGTGCAGCAGGTAAACCACCTCTTCTGACGCCACATTGCCGGAGGCGCCCGGGGCATAGGGGCAGCCGCCAAGGCCTGCCACCGAGCAGTCGATGGTGCGAATACCGCGCTCCAGCGCGGGCAGCAGGTTGGCCAGACCCTGGCCGTAGGTGTCGTGAAAATGGACAGCGAGTCGCCCTGCCGGGATCTCGTGCAGCACCGCATCCAGCATGGGGGCCACCGTGCCCGGGGTGCCGACGCCGATGGTGTCCCCCAGCGAAATTTCGTGGCAGCCGAGATCCAGCAACTGCTCGGCCATGGCGGCGACCCGTTTTGGGCGGGTCGGGCCATCGAACGGGCAGGCGATGACGGTGGAGAGATAGCCGCGCACCTTGATACCGAGGCGGCGCGCCTCCTGCACCAGCGGGGCGAAGCGTACCAGCGACTCCTCCACGCTGATGCCGATATTGGCCCGGGTAAAGCCGTCGGAGCAGGCGGTGAAGAGGCCAATCTCATCGGCGTGGGCGGCAATGGCAGCCTGCAAGCCTTGCAGATTGGGCACCAGGGCACCGTAACGGGTTGAGCCCTTGCGTGGCAGAGCCTGAAAAAGTGCGGCGGAGTCCGCCATCTGCGGCACCTTTTTGGCAGAGACAAAGGCGCCGACCTCGATACGCTGCAGACCGCTGTCGGTAAGGCGCTGGATCAGCTCCAGCCGCTGGATCAGTGCCAGCTGGCTGGCTTCATTTTGCAGGCCATCTCGCGGCCCCATCTCCACCAGACTGACCTTGTCATCCCGGCTCTCCTGAGCTCGGTTCATGGGTGTTCCTCCTGTGACGCTATCTTTTCGGCAAAGCGCACCAGCACAGCCCCCTGGCTCACCTGCTCACCCTGTTGGCACTGCAGGGCTTCAATTACCCCGTCCCGCTCTGCACGCAACTGGTGTTCCATCTTCATCGCCTCCAGCACCAGCAGGGGTTGCCCCTTGTTGACAGCTTGTCCCTGCTCGACCAGTACCGCTACTACGATGCCATGCATGGGGGCGATGGCGCCCCGCGCCTTCTCATCTGCCTGATCATGGTGGTGACTGTGCTGCTGATCAGCGGCTGCGAAGCGGATGCGCTGGCCCGCCAGGGTCATGATGAAGGTTGCCTCCGAGTCTGGGACAGTCTGAATGGGGATCTGCTGCCAGCAGCCACCCTGTTGCAGCCGGATATGATCGTCACCTCGCTGGTTGCAACGGGTCTCCCCTTGCCACTCAAACTGGCCGCCATGATCGTTAAGGGTCAATACCCGGTGCTCATCACCGATGCGCACCGCCGCCGTCCAGCAGCGATCCGGTCCCAGCCGAAATCCGCAGGCTTGCTGCCAGGGGGAGGTGCCGACAGGGCGGCTCGCCAGCCAGAGGGTGGCCAGCGGCCAGGCAAGTTCAGGAATGGGTTGCGCTGTGATGGGGATGGGCCACTGGGTATGGTGGCGCATGGCCAAGACATCAGGCTCTTCACACAGGCGCCGCAGCAGCTGGCCGTTATGCACCAGCGGGCCGAGATCCAGCGCAGCCAGTGCATCGGCCAGTTGGGCGAACGCCTCGGCGCGGCTCTGGCCGTGGGCGATCAGCTTGGCGATCATGGGATCGTAATAGGGGCTCACCTCATCGCCAACGGTAACGCCGGTGTCGATGCGCACGCCATCCGGCCAGTGGAGCCAGTGGATAGGCCCGCTGGCAGGCAGAAAACCGGCCGCAACATCCTCGGCGTAGAGGCGCGCCTCCACAGCATGGCCGCGCAGTACCACCTCATCCTGAGTCAGTGGCAGTGGCTTGCCCTCGACCACGGCCAGCTGCCAGGCCACCAGATCCTGCCCGGTCACCGCTTCGGTGACCGGATGCTCTACCTGCAGCCGGGTGTTCATCTCCATAAAGAAGAACTCATCCTTGCAGAGCAGGAACTCGATGGTGCCAGCCCCCTGATAGTGGATGGCCTTGGCTGCGGCCACGGCTGCCTCCCCCATGGCGCGGCGCAGAGCCGGAGGGATGTCGGGGGCGGGCGCCTCTTCGATCACCTTCTGATGGCGTCGTTGCAAGGAGCAGTCCCTGTCCCCCAGATAGATGGCGTTGCCGAGGCTATCGGCAAAGACCTGCACCTCAACATGGCGAGCCTGGGGCAGATAGCGTTCCAGCAGCACCAGATCGTCACCAAAGGCGGCCTTGGCTTCCCGTTTGACTGCCGCCAGCGACTCGTCAAAGTCGGCCAGCTGATCGACCCGACGCATCCCCTTGCCACCGCCGCCACTGGCGGCCTTGATAAGGAGCGGGAAGCCAATCTGGCTCGCCTGATCGCGCAAAAAGTCCGGCCGTTGATCCGTGCCGTGATAGCCGGGCAGCACAGGTACACCGGCGGCCTGCATCAGCGCCTTTGCGCCCGATTTGTCGCCCATGGCGAGAATGGCGGCGCCGCTTGGGCCGACAAAGCGCAGGCCGCGCTGTTCGCAGGCGGTGGCAAAATCGCTGTTTTCCGACAGAAAGCCGTAACCGGGATGGATAGCATCGGCGCGCGCCTCTTGGGCAATCTGCAGCACCTTGCCGGTGTCCAGATAGCTCTCTCTGGCCGGTGCAGGCCCCAGATGCCAGGCCTCATCGGCCAGACGGGTGTGCATGGCGTGGGCGTCGGCATCGGAGTAGAGGGCAATGGTGTGGATGCCGAGGCGTTTCGCCGTCTTGATGATGCGCACGGCGATTTCGCCGCGATTGGCGATCAGCAGGCGCTTAATTGGAGTGTGATGGGTCATGCTGGCTCCCTGTTGTTCAAGGCGCACAAGTGCGAAGCGTGTTGATCCACACTCCCGTTATCTTGAGCACAGTTGGCGATCAGCAGGCGCTTGATGAGGTGGTATTGAGTCATGCTTCGTCCTTGAAACGGGGGCGCCAGGCGGGAGGGCGCTTGTCGAAGAAGGCCTGCATCCCCTCCTGGGCTTCGAGACCGACCCGCACCCGGGCGATGGTCTCGACGGTTCTCTCTTCATGAAGGCGAGAGGGATGGGCCTCTATCGCCGCCAGCAGCCGTTTGGTCTCTTTCATCGCCTCCGGCCCGTTGCGGCACAGACGCAGGGCTTGCACCCGCCCCTCTGACAGTAGTTGATCCGGCTTACAGAGTTGGTGCGCTACATTAAGCCGACAGGCGGTGATGGCATCGAATGGCTCGGCACTGAGCATGTAGCGGCGCGCCTGACGCATTCCCATGGCGCGCACCACATAGGGGCTGATCACTGCGGGTACCAGGCCCAGGCTCACCTCGGAGAGACAGAAGCGGGCATCATCGCTGGCCAGCACCAGATCGCAAGCGCAGATGAGGCCCAGCGCCCCGCCATAGGCGGCCCCTTGTACCAGTGCCACCGTAGGGAAGGGGAGCTCGTCCAAGGTCTGCATTAGCCGCGCCAATACCCGGGCATCCTCTCGGTTATGTTCGAAATCGGCGTGGGCCAGATTACGCATCCAGTTGAGATCGGCGCCCGCGCAAAAGTGTTTGCCTTCGGCCCGTAACAGCAGGGCGTGAGGACGTTCGGCGAGATCATGACCATGGAGATGGGCCAGATCATCGAGGCAGTCGAGCAGCCCCAGCATCAGGTCGGCATCAAAGGCGTTGTGGCGGGCCGGGCGCGACAGCACCAACTCGGCCAGCGGGCCATGCCGTTCCAGCCGAAACGGGGTCTGGGAGGAATTGAGTGGATCTGACATGGGTTTGCTCCTTACATCCGGAAGATGCCGTACTGTTCGGTTTCAATGCGGGCACCCTGACAGGCGGCAAGCGCCAGTGCCAGCACGATGCGACTCTGGGCCGGGTCAATGACGCCATCATCCCAGAGGCGGGCGCTGGCGTAGTAGGGGTGACCCTGGCGCTCATACTGTTCGATCACCGGGGCACGGATGGCGGCCGCTTCCTGCTCGCTCAAGTCCTTGCCCTCGGCTGCCAGCTTGTCCCGACGTACTTGCACCAGTACCCCGGCAGCTTGCTCGCCCCCCATGACGGAGATGCGGCTGTTGGGCCAGCTAAAGAGAAAATCGGGTTCATAGGCGCGGCCACACATGCCGTAGTTGCCGGCACCAAAGCTGCCGCCGACGATCAGGGTGATCTTGGGCACCCGGCTGCAGGCCACTGCAGTGACCAGTTTGGCGCCGTGCTTGGCGATCCCCTCCTTTTCTGCGCTACTCCCCACCATAAAACCGGTGATGTTCTGCAAAAAGAGTAGCGGGATGGCGCGGCGATTACAGAGCTGGATAAAGTGGGCTCCCTTCTGGGCGCTGTCGCTGTGCAGCACGCCGTTGTTGGCGAGGATCCCCACCTCCATGCCGCAAATGCGGGCAAAGCCGGTCACCAGTGTGGTGCCGAACAGCGCCTTGAATTCGTCAAAGTCAGAGCCATCCACCAGTCGGGCAATCAGCTCGCGGGCGTCGTAAGGGCGCTTGAGACTGGTGCCCACCAGACCGTAGAGCTCCTCGATGGGGTAGCAGGGGGGCTCGTAACCAGGGCTGCTCTCTATCGGCTCGTTACCCAGATGAGTAACCAACGTGCGGGCGATGGCCAGCGCATGGGCATCGTCACGGGCCATGTGATCTGCCACCCCTGAGTGGGTGCAGTGCACCTCGGCCCCGCCCAGCGCCTCGGCGCTGATCTCCTCGCCGGTGGCGGCCTTGACCAGCGGCGGGCCCGCCAGAAAGATGGTGGCCTGCTCCCTGACCATGATCGACTCGTCCGCCATGGCGG
>CAMFLW010000106.1 GCA_945957575.1 uncultured Aeromonas sp.
ATAGAGAGATTGATCACATTGGCAAGGGCTTGAATGCAATAAAATTGCAAAAAACTGCACTTTATTGGTTATTCATATCAACCAACAAGCTTTGCACAGACTTATCCACAGACAAGGGTGAAGTGAGGACGTTTTACACCGGATAAATGCCTTACAAGGGTACTGGCGCCATCCATCACCACTGCCCATTCGTACCTGACCCGCAGTTTCAACGACATTATCTATATAGGGGTGCCGGCTCGGTCGAGCCAAATCTGATATTGCCATCCATCAGCCAGACACCTCTCCGATAACCGTGGTTACACATCAGGCCCGCAAGGGGCCCGATGAAGAGAGTGAAGGCTTAACGCACGCTGCGCAGCAGGAAATCCGGCTGACCGCAGGAGCGGCGCTCGCGCTTTTGCATCTCGGCGGAGCAGGTGACCGCATCCGCCCCCTCTTTATTGACGCAGATATAGATCTCCCGCAGGAAGCGGCCACCATCGGCGCACGCTACCGTGATGTTGCCGGGGGTCAGCCACTGGTTGGCGCTCACCAGATCGGCCTTGAGCTGGAAGCTGCTTTTGCGCAACGGCTCTTCTGGAGATTGATAGGCCGCCGGGATCTTTACCTTCTGGCGCAGGTCGCTTGCCAACTGATGGAATTGGGGCTGACTCAGGCCGGAGCAGGTGCCGTGCTTCTCCCACTCATGGCGATAGAGGAAACGGCTGGGGTAGAGGCCGGCAAACTTCTGCTCCATGTTGGCGTCGAGCCGTTCGCGGGTGCAGTTGCTGGGATAACCGCGATCGTACTGGGGCCAGAGACCGTGCAGCACAAACCCCAGCTTGCGGGAACACTGGTCCCGATCGGCCGGTTTGACGGCGCAGTGCTCGGGCGACCAGGAGAGCGCCAGCGCATAGTAATCAAAGTCTCCCGCCACCCCTTTCGCCTGCACCGCAGAGGAGAGCAGCAAACCACCCGCCAGCAGGGCCATCATCTTCTTCATCTATATATGTCCATTTCGACCAACTCGGGAATGGCTGCAATGCTCCCATATTCCAGCGCGCGGAAACAGTGCTCCCGCCAAGGCTCGCGACAAGGGTCAGACCACTTCAGGGTTTCCCCGAACAAGGACGAAGCGTAAGCTGGCACTTTGGCGCAACGTCCGCCTTCGAATCATTTCAAGCAACCACAGGATGTAACATGATCCGCAAGAATCCCTCCGGCCATCTGCCGGTCATCGACGAATCCGCCTATATCGACAAGACCGCCATCATCTGCGGCAAGGTGATCATCAAGGAGAATGTCTTTGTCGGCCCCTATGCGGTGATCCGCGCCGACGAAGTGGATGCCAACGGCGAGATGGAACCCATCATCATCGGCGCCAACTCCAACATCCAGGATGGCGTGGTGATCCACTCCAAATCCGGCGCCGCCGTCACCATCGGCGAATACTCCTCCATCGCCCACCGCTCCATCGTCCACGGACCGTGCGAAGTGGGAAACCGGGTCTTTATCGGCTTCAACAGCGTGCTGTTTAACTGCCATATCGGCGATGGTGCCGTGGTGCGTCACAACTCGGTGATCGATGGCTGCGATCTGCCGCCGGAGTTCTACGTTCCCTCCACCACCCGCATCAACCAGCAGAGCGATCTGACCCATATCCCGCGGGTTTCAGTGGATGCCGCCGAGTTCTCCGAAGATGTGGCTCACACCAACATCGATCTGGTCAAAGGGTATAAGGCGCTCTCCAACGAGTTCTGAGCCCTCGATTTCCCGCGGGTTTCAGTGGATGCCGCCGAGTTCTCCGAGGACGTGGCCCACACCAATATCGACCTGGTCAAAGGGTACAAGGCGCTCTCCAACGAGTTCTGAGCCCTTTCTTTATTACCAGAGAACAAAACGGGCGCCGAAGCGCCCGTTTTCATCTGACTATCTATGAAGACTAGATGGCTCTGACGCAGGTAGCGGCATGGGCCTCATCCGCCAGATCCCACAGCGGGTCACCGGTGCTCAGATCGAGCAGCGGCAACTCACCATCATCATTGGTCGTCGCATCGCTGCTCCAGTAACGGTTGTAGAGCGGCCAACCCTGCTGCTGGAGCAACTGATCCGTCGCGCCATCCTTGTTGTAGGCAGCAAACAGCAGCTCCAGCTCGGCTCGGGTCGGCAGACGCCAATCATCATGACCGCGCGCCACCAGCTGCTGGCAGTAATCCCGCGCCCGCGCCTGACCCATGGTCACATACTCCAGCGGGAAGGGATTGTAGTCACCATCGCGGTCACTGCTCACACCGTCATAGGAGATAGACAGACGCTCCGCCTCGTCTCTGGTCAGCTGGCAGACAAAGGCCAGTTTGCCCGCCACCAGCTCGGGTTGACGGCAGCCCCTGGCAAAATCGGGCTGGGCAGTCACCACCTGCACCGTCACAGTCAACGTGTGTCGAGCCGTGATCGCCACCAGCCCGGCCGAACCCGCCGCCACACCGCGTACCTCGCCCTGCGGACTCACGGTAGCGAACTCCGGCTGTTCGCTGCGCCACTCAACAGGCGTATCGAGCGGACCGAGAGAGCCATCGCTCAGCTGCCACTGCAATTGCAGAGGAAGCGTCCGCCCCACTTCCAGCTGAGGCTGGGCAGGCAGCAGCGCCAATCCGGTGATCACCGCCCCCACCGGGGTCGGGTCATCCGCCTCACTCACTCCCAGCTCAGCGAGCGTGGCCGGGGTGCGACGCGGCTCGGCCGAGGCACTGCGCAAAAACTCGCCGATGGCATCCAGCTCGTCATTGCTGAGGCCAAGAGCATGCAGGTGATCGGAGGCCTTGGGGAAGAAGGGATCATATTGATCCGCGCCGGTCGGGAAGCCGACCCCACTGCTCCACTTGGTCACACCAAAGTTGTACATGGCCACTACGCCCTGTACCGAGCCGCCGATGCGCTGGGCCAGGATCGGGAAGATGCCGTTGTGCATATAGGGGCCGGTAAAGGCGACGTCCCGCAAGCTGGGGGTCTTGAAGCGACCGATATCCGCCTTATTGCGGGTCTGCAGGAAGCGACCGCGATCTTCCAGCTTGCCACGACCGTAATAGGTGAGCCCCACACTCTCGAACCCGTGCTGACTCAGCAGCGGGCCGGAGTGGCAGTTCATGCAGCGGCCATCGGTGCGGTAGAGGTGCATCCCCCACAGCGCCTTGTCACTGAGCGCCTGACTATCCCCTTTGACGAAGCGCTCAAAGTCGCTGTCACGGCTGATGATAGTACGCTCGAAGGTGGCGATCGCCTTGGCGATCCGCTCCAGCGTGATCCCCTGATCGCCAAAGGCGGTGGCAAAAGCAGCCTGATAGCCGGGGCTGGCCTGCAAGCGGGCCAGCAGCTCCTCATGACTCAGCGCCATTTCGATGGGGTTCTGGATCGGGTGAAGCGACTGCTCCTCCAGCGTGGCGACCCGCCCGTCCCAGAACTGGGTCGAGCTGAAGGCACTGTTGAGGATGGAAGGAGCGTTGCGATTGCCCTTCTGGCCCAGATGACCGACCGAGACGCTCAGGCCGTCGCTCCACCCCTTTTGCGGATCGTGGCAACTGGCACAGCTTATATCCCGCCCCTTCGAGAGCTGTTTGTCGAAAAAGAGCTGCTGACCCAGCACCACCTTGGCCCGGCTATAGGGGTTGTCGGCCGGGAAGGGAACCGCCGGCAGCGGCCCCAGCTCCTGCCATTCCACCCCTTCATCCACCCGGGCGGCAGGCCATTGGGCCGATGAACCGCTGTACTGGGCGCGCAGAACCGCCATGTCCGGCTTGCTGCTGTCGCGCACCACAGAGGGACGCACCGGATAGGGTGCCAGCGCATACCAGAGCAGACTGCCCTCCCCCTCATCCAGCCAGGTTCGGGTCGCCAACTGATAGAGGCGGGGCTGACCCGCACCATCCTGCAGCCAGATTTGGGCGGGCAGAGCAACGGCAAAGGTATGAGGGTAGCGCCATGCCGACTTGTCACTGCTCAGCAGCCGTTCGAATTCGGTGAGGGTCGGCAGGCGCCAGTCGCTACGGCCACAACCGCTCGGCGCCGTCAGTTGTGGCCGATTGGCCACCGTCAACGCACTGGCGTCACTGCCATAAAGCCAGTACTGGCTGCCCTTGACCCCGCTGACCGTGCGCACATCGTGCAGGCACTGCCAGGGGCCGCGCACCACCAGCAGCCCCTGCTCATCGAGGCGCAGCAGATCCGCCGTCTCCGGCTCATCCGGCTGGCTGGGGTTGGCGGGATAGAGTTGGGTGCGGGCGGACTGGATCTGGGCGCTGTTGCTGCGCTGATACCAGCTGCGCGCCTGCTTGTCATCGCGCAGGACCAGCAACATCTGCCAACTGTCGGCATAGTCGAGCACGGCGCCCGGCTGGCGCTGAGCCAGCAGAAAGGCAGCGTAATCCTGAATGGCTGCCTGTTGCTGCAGGCGGATCTCCTCTGCCCTGCCCCACTCGGCCTGACTGAGGGACCCATCCCCGCTCTGATCCGCCAGCAGGAAGAGCGCTGTCTCCTCCTCGTTCAACTCCAGCCGCGGCACGTTGTTGCGGCGCGCCAGCGTGATCCCGGCCGAGAGATCCGCCACCCGCACCGATACCGCGCGCAGCAGATAGCCCTCGTCGCTCGCGAGCAGCTCCAGCGGCTGATCCAGTTGCAGGCCTGGGGGCAAGGTGATGCGAGTGAGCTGGCCCGGTTCGATGGCCTGCTGCACGCGGATCCCGGTGGCGACCTGTCTCACCTCAAGTTGTGCTCCCGCCCCCAGCCGATCGGCCACATTGACCTCTATGGTCAGGGGCACCCGGGTATGGGTTTCCGGCGGTACTATGGGTGGCACTATAGGTGGCGTTATTGGCGGTTCGGTCGGCTTGACGACCGGCGGGGTCACCTCGGGCGAAGGGGCCACCGACGTATTGCTGTGATTGTCATTGCAGGCGGTCAGGGCCAGCAGGCTGAGCAGTAAAAGGCTGGTTTTCATTCGGTATGGTTGGGTGGTCAGACAAGTGCGCGATTATCCAATTAAACGCCAATCATTATCAATTGCATTCAATTAATATGTTTTTTGACAACAACTCCTTATCTGCAACGCCTTACCACCCCAATGAGAGAGGGCAGCCTCTTTGGCTGCCCTCTCTTGCTTCAAACCCGCTTGTCGAAAGCCCGACCGACCATCTTCAGGAGCACTTCTTCAGGCTGATATGCCAATTGGCGCCGGATTGCACCTGATGCTTGGCAGCGAAGCTGTCCATGTTCAGCGCCACCGACACCTGCAGCAGGCTGTTGAGGTAGACCAGCGGTTGCCCTTCCGGCACATCGCCAAAGCTGCTGACGTAAGGGGCCTTGCCGTCATATTTGACCGCGGAGCCTTCGCTGATCTTGATGCAGGCGGTATCCCCCTTGTTGATCCCGGCCTTGGTTAGCAGCACATCATCGATGTTGGTCCAGACGTTGCCATACTGCACATCGAGGATCGGGATGGTGCCCTTGAGAGTGCCATCCTTCTCGGCCACTGCAGCCTGATAGGGGATCGTCACCACCTCGGCAGGCAACTTGGGCCCCACCTGCTCGTAGCTGATGGCGCCGGAGGCGAGCCGCGCGCCGGTATAGGCGTAGACGTCACGGCCATGGAAGGTGTAGGACTTCTCGGAACCCTTGAGACGGTTGGTCTTCTCATCGATCTGGCGCACGGTGTCGATACCGAAGTGCTCAGCCACCAGAGTCAGGGTGCCGTTATCCGGGCTGACGATGTAGTGGCCGCTCTTGGTCTTGAGCACCACCGACTTGCGATCGGTACCGACACCGGGATCCACCACGCTGACGAACACAGTGCCCTTGGGCCAGTACTGCAGGGTTTGATAGAGGCGGTAGGAGGCTTCCCAGATGTTGTAGGCCGGGATCTCGTGGGTCAGATCATAGAGCGGCAGGGTGCGATCCACCCCGAAGGCGACCCCTTTCATGGCCGAGACGGCGCCATCCTTGAGCCCGAAATCGGTCTGGATCACCAACGCCTCATTGGCGGCGGCGATGCCGCTGGCCAGCATGAGAGCGAGCGCGATGGCGCGGGGAGCGGAACGAATATCCATATCTGAACTCCTGAAACGGTGGGTGTGAGTAGGTATAACTCCCTATTTAGCCATCCAGACTGCCACAATCGAGATTTATTGCAAGGTGTTGGCACCAAAGTGAGCCACCGCTCGCAAAACAGAGCGCAGGCGGCAGAAATCGTGCTGGTCAAAGCCTATGCCAACCAAGGGTTGTCACGTCCTGCACAATCAGCGTCTCACACCATAAATCCCTCCCCAGGCAACACATTGTTACTGGAAAAGGGCGAGCTACGCTGTCAGGTCTGCCCCGGCCACGCCACTCGAACGGGTGCAGGCGACCATGGTGGTAGAGGATGAACTGATGCACACCGCTCCGCCATGGCGCCTCACCGCCAGCCAGTTGCCGCGGGAGGGAAGGTTTGCCACCGTGCTGCTGACCAACCCGTGGCAGAGCCATTTGACCAGCGAGAGCGTGCTGTTCGTGGAATTAGCGCGAATAAGTGATGAGTGCTTCAGCTTCTGGCAAGGGTTGTTGGTGGATCCTGTCGAAATTTCTTTCGCGTTTACTAGCTCGCATGGAGATGGCGCCTCTATTGGTACCGCACCAAGACTTCTATGATTCCATTTTCAGGCCTTCACTCTGCCCGTCACCGGCCACCGACGTTTGCTCGTCCGTTCATCTTCAAAGCGCTCGGATTGACCCTGCTCGCCTTGGTCGGGCTGAGTGGTGTCTTCTACTACACCTATCTCGGTATCCAGCGCGACATGGATCTCATCACCACCAGACAGAAGAACGTGTTCGATGAGTTCTATCTGCGAGCCAAGATCCTCAAGGCGGAAAACATCACCAGCTACCTTGCCTACCAGCGGTCACTGAATAGCCCAGTTCAACGTGCTCGCAACACACAAAACAGCAACTACCTCTATGACTACGACCTGAGAAGCAAGTACCGCTCTGCCGATGTTCCCCTGGAATACCCGGCCGCCAATATCCTCAACACCTTCCGCTATGCCCTCTCCTACCCGGAAGTGCTCAACATCTACACCATCTGGAGCGACTACCGGCTGATCGGCATGGTGACCGACAACAAGGTGCGACCCGCCAGACTGACGCCGATCAAGGTGGATTTGATGACCCTGCCGGCCTGGTATCACTACTTCGGTTGTGCCAGCTTTGCGCCAGGCAGCCCCTTCTGCAGCAACGATGAAGCCTTTGTCTCCGAGATCGAGATCGACAGCTTCAGCCTGCGCAACACCATTGTGATGTACTTTCCCTTCACCCTTCAGTCGGGACGCGATGGCTACAAATACGGGCTACTCGGCATCGACATCGCCGTCGATGAGGCGTTTCGGGATGTACTTCACCCCTTTGACACCATCAACCCGACCCGCACCAAAATCTCGTTTAAGCCTACCGAGTCCTGTCAGCGCGGGCTCTTCTGCTTGAGCAAGCCCTTTATGCGTACCAAGGCGGGGCAAGTGCTTTATCTGAAGTGGTCCTACTCCTGGCTCGATTTCGTCAAACTGACCCTGCATAGCCTCGCTTTCAAGGTCTATCTGATCCTGCTGTTGCTGACCATGATCATCGGCAAGCAGCTCTACCAGCACCTGCTCGCCCAGGCCTATTCCGATCAGCTGACCCGTTTGCCGAGGCGCGATATGCTCAACCTGGCACGACTGCACGAACACGACTACCTGATGCTGCTGGATATCGACGACTTCAAGTCGATCAATGACATCTATGGCCATAACGCAGGAGATCAGGCGCTGACCGCCTTCGCCCGCCACCTGGAGACCAATACGCGCAAGATAGATACCGCCATCCGCTGGGGTGGCGAGGAGTTCATCCTGCTGTTCAAGGGGATAGCGGATGACGGGATGATGATCCACTCCGCTGGCCGGCTGCTGGATCGGCCATTGTTGATCCCCGAACTGCCCATCCCCATCACCTTCTCCGCCGGGGTGATCCGCATTCGCGACTACCTCACCGTCACCGAGGCGGTGCAGCTGGCCGACGAGCTGCTCTACCACGTCAAGCGACACGGCAAACACAACATCGCCTGCTACGAGGGCAAGACGATCCGGCTGATCCGCCCGTTACCGGATGACGCGGGGGCATAGCCGCCTTCTGCCAATCCCCCAGCTTCTGTTACCATCGCGCCACGATCACTCACTGCATCGTGGCCGCAGGCCGCGATAACCCCGACTGGTGCCCTCTATGTCCATTGCCTCTTTTGCCGAACTGTCCCTCTCCCCCCGCTTGCAGCAGACCCTGACCGAACTGGGCTATGCCGCACCGACCCCCATTCAGGCGCGCGCCATCCCGGTCATTCTGGCGGGGCGGGATCTGATGGCGGGGGCCCAGACCGGCACCGGCAAGACCGCCGCCTTTGTGCTGCCGCTGCTGGAGCAGTTGCTGGCGCAGCCGCAAATGGAGTCCCAACGCCCGATCCGCGCGCTGGTGCTGGTGCCGACCCGCGAGCTGGCGGTGCAGGTCGCCGAGAGTGTGGCGCGTTACGGCCAAGGGACCGGTCTCACCAGCACGCAAGTCTACGGCGGGGTGAGCATTGCGGCACAGGTGGAGGCGCTTCAAGCCGGGGTGGATATCCTGATCGCCACCCCGGGCCGCCTGCTCGACCATCTGCGGCAGGGGGCGTTGAGTCTGGCGGCGCTGCGCCATCTGGTGTTTGACGAGGCGGATCGCATGCTCGACATGGGCTTTATGGACGAGATCAAGGCGCTGCTCAAACAGATCCCGGCGGATCGCCAGACCCTGCTCTTCTCCGCCACCTGCGATGACAACCTGTTTGCCTTGAGCAAGGTGTTGTTGCGTGACCCCGAGCTGATTGAAGTGGCGCCGCGCAACACCACGGCGGCCGAGGTGGAGCAGCGGGTCTATACGGTGGATAGCGATCGCAAGCTGGCGCTGGTCGAACACATGCTCAAAGTGAAAGGCTGGGTACCGGCGCTGATCTTCAGCCGCACCCGTCAGGGGGCCGACAAATTGGCCCAGCAGCTTGGCAAGGCGGGCATCAATGCGCTGGCCTTCCACGGCGATCTGTCGCAGAGCGCGCGGGAAAAAGTGCTGCTGGAGTTTCGCGCCGGTACCCTGCAGGCGCTGGTCGCCACCGACGTGGCGGCCCGCGGCCTCGATATCAGCGATCTCAACTATGTGATTAACCTCGAGTTCCCGTTTGTGGCCGAGGATTACGTCCACCGTATCGGGCGCACCGGCCGTGCCGGCAACAAGGGGCTCGCCATTACCCTGTTCAGCCCGGAAGATGCACCGCTGCTGGAGAAGGTGGAAGCGGTGCTCGACACTCGCCTGCCCCAGCAGTGGTTCCCCGGCTTTGAGCCGGATCTGACTCGCTTTGAGCCCGAGCCGCGCCGCAACAGCAAGGCGGCCCAGAAGCAGCGCGCCAGAAAGCAGGCCCTCGCTGGAAACAAGGGTGGCAAGGGCTGAGCCACCCCCGCTTTCTTGCCAAAAGGCCCCAACA
>CAMFLW010000107.1 GCA_945957575.1 uncultured Aeromonas sp.
TGGGCCACATCGAGCTGGCCAGCCCGACTGCCCACATCTGGTTCCTGAAGTCCCTACCGTCCCGTATTGGTCTGCTGCTGGACATGACCCTGCGTGACATCGAGCGCGTGCTGTATTTCGAATCCTATGTAGTGATCGAACCCGGCATGACCAACCTCGAGCGCAGCCAGATGCTGTCCGAAGAGCAGTACTTGGACGCACTGGAAGAGTGGGGCGACGAATTCGACGCCAAGATGGGGGCCGAAGCAATCCTGGCATTGCTGCGCGCCATCGATCTGGAAGGCGAAGTGCGCACCATGCGCGAAGAGCTGGATCAGACCAACTCCGAGACCAAGCGCAAGAAGACCACCAAGCGCCTGAAGCTGATGGAAGCCTTCCTGCAGTCCGGCAACAAGCCGGAGTGGATGATCATGACAGTGCTGCCTGTGCTGCCGCCGGACCTGCGTCCGCTGGTACCGCTGGACGGCGGCCGTTTCGCGACTTCCGATCTGAACGATCTGTACCGTCGCGTGATCAACCGTAACAACCGCTTGAAGCGTCTGCTGGATCTGGCTGCTCCGGACATCATCGTGCGCAACGAAAAGCGCATGCTGCAAGAGTCCGTCGATGCGCTGCTGGATAACGGCCGTCGCGGTCGTGCCATCACCGGTTCCAACAAGCGCCCGCTGAAATCCCTGGCCGACATGATCAAGGGTAAGCAGGGTCGTTTCCGTCAGAACCTGCTCGGTAAGCGTGTCGACTACTCCGGTCGTTCCGTTATCACCGTAGGCCCGACCCTGCGTCTGCATCAGTGCGGTCTGCCGAAGAAGATGGCGCTGGAACTGTTCAAGCCGTTCATCTATGGCAAGCTGGAAACCCGCGGTCTGGCGACCACTATCAAGGCCGCCAAGAAGATGGTGGAGCGCGAAGAAGCTGTCGTTTGGGATATCCTGGACGAAGTAATCCGCGAACACCCGGTTCTGCTGAACCGTGCACCGACCCTGCACCGTCTGGGTATCCAGGCATTCGAACCGACTCTGGTCGAAGGCAAGGCAATCCAGCTGCACCCGCTCGTTTGTGCTGCGTATAACGCGGACTTCGACGGTGACCAGATGGCTGTTCACGTACCGCTGACCCTGGAAGCCCAGCTGGAAGCGCGTGCGCTGATGATGTCTACCAACAACATCCTGTCGCCTGCATCCGGTGAGCCGATCATCGTTCCTTCTCAGGACGTGGTCTTGGGTCTGTACTACATGACCCGCGCCCGCATCAATGCGAAGGGTGAAGGTATGGTGCTGTCCGGCCCGAAAGAGGCCGAGAAAGTGTACCGTGCCGGTCTGGCCGATCTGCATGCTCGAGTGAAAGTACGCATTACCGAATACCTGCGTCAGGAAGACGGTTCTCTGCGTGAACACACCGAGATGAAGAACACCACCGTTGGTCGTGCGATCCTGAGCCTGATCCTGCCGAAAGGCATGGAATACGCCCTGATCGACGAGCCGAAGGTGCTGACTGCTGCCGAGCAGGCTGATCTGGACGCCAATCCGCAGAACTGGATCAAGTCCGTATCCAACAAGGCGCTGGGCAAAAAGCTCATCTCCCGTCTGCTGAACACCTGCTATCGCAAGCAGGGGCTGAAGGACACCGTTATCTTCGCTGACCAGCTGATGTATACCGGTTTCCACTACGCGGCGCTGTCCGGTGCTTCCGTTGGTATCGATGACATGGTCATCCCGGATGCCAAGAAAGAGATCATCGCTTCTGCCGAAGCCGAAGTTGCCGAGATCCAGGACCAGTTCCTGTCCGGTCTGGTAACTGCGGGCGAACGTTACAACAAGGTTATCGATATCTGGGCCAGCGCCAACGAGCGCGTCTCCAAGGCCATGATGGAGAACTTGTCCAAAGAGCGTAACGTCAACTCGCTGGGTGATGAAGAAGAGCAGGCATCGTTCAACAGCATCTTTATGATGGCCGACTCTGGTGCGCGGGGTTCCGCAGCCCAGATCCGTCAGCTGGCCGGTATGCGTGGCCTGATGGCCAAGCCGGATGGCTCCATCATCGAGACCCCGATCATCGCGAACTTCCGCGAAGGTCTGAACGTACTGCAGTACTTTATCTCCACTCACGGTGCTCGTAAGGGTCTGGCGGATACCGCACTGAAGACTGCGAACTCCGGTTACCTGACTCGTCGTCTGGTAGACGTGGCGCAGGACATGGTGATCACCGAGGACGATTGCGGCACTACCGAAGGTCTGTGGATGACTCCGCTGATCGAAGGTGGCGACGTGGTCGAGCCGCTGCGTGAGCGCGTGCTGGGTCGTGTGGTGGCAGAAGATGTCATCAAGCCGGGTACCGAGGACGAGATCCTGGTTGCTCGCAACACCCTGCTCGACGAGCAGCTGTGTGACCTGCTGGAACGCAACTCCGTTGACCGTGTGAAGGTACGTTCTGCCATCACCTGTGAAACTGACTTCGGTAACTGTGCTCACTGCTACGGCCGTGATCTGGCCCGTGGTCACCTGGTTAACAAGGGTGAGGCTGTCGGTGTTATCGCCGCCCAGTCCATCGGTGAACCGGGTACCCAGCTGACGATGCGTACCTTCCACATCGGTGGTGCCGCATCCCGTGCTGCTGCCGAGAGCAGCATCCAGGTCAAGAACACCGGTAGCATCAAGCTGCAGAACGCCAAGTTCGTTCACAACAGTGACGACAAACTGGTTATCACCTCCCGTTCTACCGAACTGACCATCATGGACGAGATGGGCCGTACCAAGGAAAGCCACAAGCTGCCTTACGGTTCTGTGCTGGAAGTGAAAGATGGCCAGGCCGTGAACGCCGGTGAAACCGTCGCCAACTGGGACCCGCACACTCACCCGATCATCACCGAAGTAGCGGGTCGTCTGCACTTCGAACACATGATCGATGGCGTGACCATTACTCGTCAGACCGACGAGCTGACCGGTCTCTCCTCCATCGTCGTGCTGGATGTCAACGAGCGTCCGAGCGCCGGTAAAGAGATGCGTCCGACCGTTAAACTGGTCGACCTGAACGGCAACGACGTGATGATCCCGGGTACCGATGTAGCCGCCCAGTACTTCCTGCCGGGCAAGGCGATCGTGAACCTGGAAGATGGTGCCAACGTGGGCGTGGGTGACGCGGTAGCGCGTATCCCGCAAGAGTCCGGCGGTACCAAGGACATCACCGGTGGTCTGCCGCGCGTTGCGGATCTGTTCGAAGCACGTCAACCGAAAGAACCGGCTATTCTGGCCGAGATCTCCGGTACCATCTCCTTCGGGAAAGAGACCAAAGGCAAGCGCCGTCTGGTCATCACCCCGACCGATGGTGGCAACGTCTACGAGGAGATGATTCCGAAGTGGCGTAACCTGAACGTGTTCGAAGGTGAAAAAGTTGAGAAGGGTGAAGTGCTGGCGGACGGTCCTGAGTCTGCTCACGATATCCTGCGTCTGCGCGGTATCAGCCCGGTCGCCAACTACATCGCCAACGAAGTGCAGGACGTTTACCGTCTGCAAGGCGTTAAGATCAACGACAAGCACATCGAAGTCATCGTTCGTCAGATGCTGCGCAAGTGCGAGATCCTGACTGCTGGCGACACCGATCTGATCGAAGGCGAACAGGTTGAAGTGGCTCGCGTGAAGATTGCCAACCGTAAGCTGGTTGCCGAGGGCAAGACCCCTGCGACCTACCGTCATGTTCTGATGGGTATTACCAAGGCATCTCTGAGCACCGAGTCCTTCATCTCCGCGGCTTCCTTCCAGGAAACCACCCGTGTTCTGACCGAAGCGGCCGTTGGCGGCAAGCGTGACGAACTGCGTGGCCTGAAAGAGAACGTGATCGTGGGTCGTCTGATCCCGGCTGGTACCGGCTTTGCCTACCACCACGGCCGGATCAACCAGCGTGCCGCCGCAGCTCGTGCTGTTGGCGTACCGCAGGTGACTGCCGATGAAGCCCAGCAAAACCTGGCGGATCTGCTCAACGCAGCCGGCAGTTTTGACGAAGAGTAATCTTCCGCTGTAGCGATTGAAAAGGGCCCCTTCATGGGGCCCTTTTTTATTGTCGATTTTCTCGTCAAAGCCAGACGCCACGCGGATATTCGGATGATCCAGAGCAAGGTTGCAGAGTAAAAAATCAAAAAAAGTTGACATTGCCTCCTCGCAACTGAAAACTCGGGAAAGTTGAATGGGTATTACAGGGGTAGAACATGACTGTCGGTATCGAGGAAGTGATGCTTCCCGAAGAGCAGCTGATCGGTCGCACTTTTACAGACGAAGACAGGGAATTGTTGCGCTCATACGATGGGCTGATCGATGGCTTGGCCGAGTTGTTCGGCAAGCACTGTGAAGTGGTGCTTCACTCCCTGGAAAATCTGCACGAGTCCGTGATCAAGATTGCCAACGGGTTCAATACGGGACGGAATGAGGGGGCCCCCATTACCGATCTCGCGCTGCGTATGCTCAAGGACATCGAGAATACCGGCCAGGATTACACTCAGAGCTATTTTGCTCGCAGCCGTACCGGTGCCCTGATGAAGTCGAGTACCATCGCCATCAGGAACAGCGACAAGCAGGTGATCGGCCTCATCTGTATCAACCTGCACATCAACGCGCCTTTTCACGAGTTCGTCGCCGAATTTTTCCCGACGCCGCAACAAGTCGAGCGTCAGTCGCCGGAGACCTTTGCCAACAGCGTGGAAGAGCTGGTTGCCCAGACGGTGGACAACACCATCGACGAGATCAACCGCGATCCGACCGTTGCCAACAATGCTAAAAACAGGTTTATCGTGACCCAGCTGTTCGAGAAGGGCATATTTGATATCAAGGACTCGATCAACCTGGTCGCCGACAAGCTGAACATTTCCAAACATACCGTTTATCTGTACATCCGACAGCGCAAGCAGGGTGAAGACGAAAACGAGTAAGCGCCATAGAAGGGGATAGACAAGAATGGCTAAAGAAGTTATTGCAACCGACAAGGCTCCTGCCGCAATTGGCCCGTATGTTCAGGCCACCAAACTGGGCGAGCTGGTCTTCACTTCCGGGCAGATCCCGCTCGATCCGGCCACCATGGAGATAGTGGCTGGCGGTATCGAAGCGCAGGCCGAGCAGGTGATGAAGAACCTGGTTGCAGTATTGAAGGAAGCGGGAGCCGACACCGGCAAGGTACTGAAGACCACCTGCTTCCTCAGCGACATGAACAACTTTGTTGCCTTCAACCAGGTTTATGCCCGTTACTTCGGTGAAGCCGCTCCTGCCCGCTCCTGCGTGGAAGTGGCGCGTCTGCCGAAGGATGTGCTGGTTGAAGTCGAAGCCATCGCTTACGTCTGATCCAAGGCTGCACGAAGAGCCCCTCTCTGGAGGGGCTTTTTTGTGTTTGGCGTAGAATGGACGAACACATGCGCAGGAGTACGGATATGAGTCTGAATTTTGCCCTGCTGGTAACGGGGCCCGCCTATGGCACCCAGTCGGCCAGCACCGCCTATCGTTTTGCCTTGAGCCTCATCGAGCAGGGCCATCGCTTGTCTCACCTGTTCTTCTACCAGGATGGGGTCTGCAACGGCAACGGGCTGCATGCTCCTGCCTCCGATGAGAGCAACCTGGTCGCTCTGTGGCGTGAACTGGCCAACCAGCAAGGGATCCGTATCGATGTATGCGTCGCCGCCGCCATGCGGCGCGGTGTGCTGGATGAGCAGGAGGCCAAAGGATTGGGCAGGGCACACTTCAACCTGGAGCCGCCATTTTGTCTGAGCGGGCTGGGTCAGTTGGCAGAGGCCAGCCTGACCGCCGATCGATTCGTCCAGTTTTAGGAGGCTGCGATGCACAAGATAGCGTTTATTTGCCGGCGCGGGCCGCACGGTACCGCCGCCGGACGGGAAGGTCTGGATGCCCTGCTGGCCACTTCGGCCATGACCGAGTCGCTGGCCCTGTTCCTCATCGGAGATGGCGTGCTGCAATTGCTCGGGGAGCAGCAGCCGCAGGCCATCTTGCAGCGTCACTATGCGCCGACCTTCAAACTGCTTGAGCTCTACGACATCGAGGAGGTCTATGTGTGCACCGACTCGCTGGCCGAGCGTGGCCTGACGGTGGCTGACCTGCTGATCCCCGTGACCGGCTTGTCCCGTACCGACATCCGGCACCAGTGGGATGCCTGTGCGACCCACATCTGCTTTTGAGGTGACCATGATACAGCTGATATTGACCTCTCCCTTCCAGAGCCAGGACCTGGAGCAGGCGCTGACCTACCGCCAGCCGGAGGATGTGCTGGTGCTGATGCAGGATGCCGTCGTCGCTGCCACGGCCCCTCAGTGGTGTGCACGGTTGGCTGGAGTGCCGCTTTATGTCATGCGGGAAGACCTGCAGGCGAGGGGGTTGCAACAACGGATCGGGTTGGATCTGGACATGGCCGGCTTGGTGGCTCTGATCGCGGAAAAAGGCTCGCCGCAGACCTGGGCTGGCTAACTGCCAGTTTTATATAATTATTTCAGCCTGTTAGCGATATTTTCCAAGGCATTCTCACTGCCTTTCCTGGCTCGGATTGTATAAATCTTGACTCCCTTGACAACAGGGCATAAAATTTCGCGTCCCCGTATCTGCGGGGAGGATTTTTCACATGTTTATGAAGTCATTATCAGGAGCCTTTTGATGGCAACTATTAACCAGTTGGTTCGCAAGCCACGCATCAAGCTCGTTGTGAAAAGCAACGTGCCGGCGCTGGAAGCGTGCCCTCAGAAGCGTGGCGTATGCACTCGTGTATATACCACCACCCCGAAGAAGCCTAACTCTGCACTGCGTAAAGTGTGCCGTGTACGTCTGACCAACGGCTTCGAAGTCACCTCCTACATCGGCGGTGAAGGTCACAACCTGCAAGAGCACTCTGTTGTTCTGATCCGTGGCGGTCGTGTAAAAGACTTGCCAGGTGTTCGTTATCACACCGTTCGTGGTGCGTTGGACTGTGCCGGTGTTAAAGACCGTAAGCAGGCTCGCTCCAAGTATGGCGTGAAGCGTCCTAAAGCTTAATGGTTCTCCGTTAAGTAAGGCCAAACGTTAATTCGTTTCTAGTTAGATAGCTTTCTAGTTTTGGGTAATCCCTGAAGTTACGGAGAATTTGAAATGCCAAGACGTCGTGTTGTTGGTCAGCGTAAAATCCTGCCAGATCCCAAGTTCGGATCAGAGCTGCTGGCTAAATTTGTCAACGTAGTAATGGTTGACGGTAAGAAATCTGTTGCAGAAGCCATCGTATACGGTGCCCTGGACATCATTGCCACCAAATCTGGCAAAGAGCACCTGGCCCTGTTCGAAGTCGCTCTGGATAACATTCGTCCGGCGGTCGAGGTTAAATCTCGTCGCGTCGGTGGTGCAACCTATCAGGTACCGGTAGAAGTTCGTCCGGTACGTCGCAATGCTCTGGCAATGCGCTGGTTGGTTGATGCCGCTCGTAAACGTGGTGAAAAATCAATGGCTCAGCGTCTGGCTGGCGAGCTGCTGGATGCCGCTGACAATAAGGGTTCGTCTGTCAAGAAACGTGAAGACGTTCACCGTATGGCTGAAGCGAACAAAGCCTTCGCTCACTTCCGCTGGTAATCCGCTTGCGCAGGGTCTTTTGGCTCTGCGCACCTTTAATTATCTAGGGACAAGCGCCTTAGTAAGAGGATGACAATGGCTCGTACAACCCCCATTGAGCGTTATCGTAACATCGGTATCTCCGCTCACATTGACGCCGGTAAGACTACTACTACCGAGCGCGTACTGTTTTACACCGGTGTAAGTCACAAGATCGGTGAAGTTCACGATGGCGCTGCCACCATGGACTGGATGGAACAGGAACAAGAGCGTGGTATCACCATCACCTCCGCCGCGACCACCGCTTTCTGGTCCGGTATGGGTAAACAGTTCCAACCGCACCGTATCAACATCATCGATACCCCGGGCCACGTTGACTTTACTATCGAAGTAGAGCGTTCAATGCGTGTTCTGGACGGTGCCGTGATGGTGTACTGTGCCGTAGGTGGCGTACAGCCACAGTCTGAAACCGTATGGCGTCAGGCTAACAAGTACAAGGTTCCCCGTATCGCGTTCGTCAACAAGATGGACCGTACCGGTGCCAACTTCCTGCGCTGCGTTGAGCACATCAAGACCCGTCTGAAAGGTAACCCGGTTCCGCTGCAACTGAACATCGGTTCAGAAGAGAACTTCAAGGGCGTTATCGACCTGGTCAAGATGAAAGCCATCAACTGGAGCGAAGCTGACCAGGGCGTATCCTTCGATTACGAAGACGTCCCGGCTGAGCTGCTGGAAAAAGCGCAAGAAATGCGCATGACCCTGGTTGAAGCCGCTGCTGAAGCGTCTGAAGACCTGATGGAAAAATACCTGGGTGGTGAAGAACTGACCGAGGAAGAGATCAAGAAAGCTCTTCGTCAGCGTGTTCTGAACAACGAAATCATCCTGGTTACCTGTGGCTCCGCGTTCAAGAACAAGGGCGTACAGGCCATGCTGGATGCCGTGGTTGACTATCTGCCGGCTCCGACCGACGTAGCAGCCATCGACGGTCTGAAGCTGGATGGCGAGACCAAAGACGAGCGTCATGCTTCTGATGACGAGCCGTTTGCTGCTCTGGCATTCAAGATTGCTACCGACCCGTTCGTAGGCAACCTGACCTTCTTCCGCGTTTACTCCGGTGTGGTTAACTCCGGTGACTCCGTGCTGAACTCCGTTAAAGAGAAGCGCGAGCGTTTTGGCCGTATCGTTCAGATGCACGCCAACAAGCGTGAAGAGATCAAAGAAGTTCGCGCAGGCGATATCGCTGCCGCCATCGGTCTGAAAGACGTGACCACCGGTGACACCCTGTGTGACGAAAAAGCGCCGATCATCCTCGAGCGTATGGAATTCCCGGAACCGGTAATCTCCATCGCGGTTGAGCCGAAAACCAAGGCTGACCAAGAGAAGATGGGCCTGGCTCTGGGCCGTCTGGCTCAAGAAGACCCGTCCTTCCGCGTATGGACTGACGAAGAGTCTGGCCAAACCATCATCGCCGGTATGGGTGAGCTGCACCTGGACATCATCGTTGACCGTATGCGTCGCGAGTTCAAGGTAGAAGCGAACGTAGGTAAGCCGCAGGTTGCCTACCGTGAAACCATTCGTAACACCGTCAAGGATATCGAAGGTAAGCACGCCAAGCAGTCCGGTGGTCGTGGTCAGTACGGTCACGTTGTGATCGACATGTACCCGCTGGAAGAAGGCAAAGCCTACGAATTCGTCAACGACATCAAGGGCGGCGTCATTCCTGGTGAGTTCATCCCGGGTGTTGACAAGGGTATCCGCGAGCAGCTGAAGTCCGGCCCGCTGGCAGGTTATCCGGTAATGGATCTGGGCGTGCGTCTGCACTTCGGTTCCTACCACGATGTCGACTCTTCCGAACTGGCGTTCAAGATCGCTGCTTCCATGGCCTTCAAGGCTGGCTTCATGAAGGCCACTCCGGTTCTGCTCGAACCGATCATGAAAGTAGAAGTTGAAACTCCGGAAGATTACATGGGCGACGTTATCG
>CAMFLW010000108.1 GCA_945957575.1 uncultured Aeromonas sp.
GTAGTTTATCCAACATCATGTTTGTACTTATGCTCCCGAACTCGATGGGCGTAAACAATAAAAAGGCGCACCGATTGCGATGCGCCTTGGTCAATCAGTATGAGAGAAAACTCTCTAACTTGTCTGGTCTGCGACCAAGGACGATAGCCGACGGATATCAGCGACCGACTTAGTTAACAGCGTCTTTCAGGGCCTTGCCGGCTTTGAAGGCAGGAACTTTACCAGCAGCGATTTCGATGGTCGCGCCAGTCTGCGGGTTACGGCCTGAACGGGCAGCACGCTCGCGTACAGCGAAAGTACCGAAACCGACCAGAGCAACCTGGTCACCCTCTTTCAGCGCTTCACCTACAGTATCAATGAAGGCATCCAACGCACGGCCAGCGGCAGCTTTGGAGATATCGGCACCGTCTGCAATCTTGTCAATCAGTTGAGATTTATTCACTCTTGTATTCCCCTTTTATCGAACACCGCTGCGGCGCTGATTTCCCTGGCCACAACAAGTGGAGGTTTATAGCAAGCCTCCTGATCAGTTGCAAGTGACAATCTGGCGCAAACCCGCGCCACACAAAGCATTGCGACTCATCACGAGTACCCGATCGGTGGTCAAGGCTACTTCCGTTATCGGGCGCATGCAAGCCTTAACCACCCGCCGAATGCGCCAAATTTGCGGCGCATCAACATTTACACGACAGAAACGCGTTCAAACCCTTGCGGATTATCCTGCAACGCCAGTTCCAGCACTTCGTCAATCCAGCGAACCGGATAGATTTCAAGGTCTTGTTTGACGTTTGCCGGGATTTCCTCAAGGTCACGCTCATTCTCTTTCGGAATAAGCACCCGCTTGATACCACCACGATGAGCGGCCAGCAGTTTCTCTTTGAGACCACCGATGGGCAGCACTTCACCACGCAAGGTAATTTCACCTGTCATGGCCACGTCAGCACGAACCGGATTACCGGTCAAGCTGGAGACCAGCGCAGTACACATGGCGATACCGGCACTCGGACCATCTTTCGGGGTCGCCCCTTCCGGTACGTGTACGTGGATATCGCGCTTCTCGTAGAAGTCGGCGTTGATGCGCAACTTCTCGGCACGGGTACGCACCACCGTCATCGCCGCCTGAATGGACTCCTGCATCACTTCACCGAGGGAACCGGTATAAGTGAGCTTGCCCTTGCCCGGCATGTTGGTGGTCTCGATGGTGAGCAGATCGCCCCCCACCTCGGTCCACGCCAGACCACACACCTGACCAATCTGGTTCTGATCGGTGGCCTTGCCGTAATCGAAGCGCTGCACCCCGAGGAACTCCTTGAGGTTGGCCTGATTGACCTGAACATGCTTGATGCTCTTGTCCAGCAGGATGCGCTTGACCGCCTTGCGACAGATCTTGGAGATCTCGCGCTCCAGACTCCGCACCCCCGCCTCGCGGGTGTAGTAGCGGATCACTCCGACCAGGGCAGAATCTTCGATGGTGATCTCGGACTCTTTCAGGCCGTTGCGCTGGATCTGCTTGGCCACCAGATGCTGCTTGGCAATGTTGAGCTTCTCATCTTCGGTGTAACCGGAGAGACGGATCACTTCCATCCGGTCCAGCAACGGACCCGGGATGTTCATGGAGTTGGAGGTGGCCACGAACATGACGTCCGACAGGTCATAATCCACTTCCAGGTAGTGATCGTTGAAGCTGTTGTTCTGCTCGGGATCGAGCACTTCCAGCAAGGCAGAGGCAGGATCACCGCGCATGTCCGAGCTCATCTTGTCGATCTCGTCGAGCAGGAACAGCGGGTTCTTCACGCCAACTTTCGCCATCTTCTGGATGAGCTTACCGGGCATGGAACCGATGTAGGTACGACGGTGACCGCGGATCTCCGCTTCGTCACGCACCCCACCGAGGGCCATCCGCACATATTTGCGGCCGGTCGCCTTGGCGATGGACTGGCCCAGCGAGGTCTTGCCCACACCGGGAGGGCCTACCAGGCAGAGGATGGGGCCCTTGAGCTTGTTCACTCGCGCCTGCACCGCCAGATATTCGAGGATGCGATCCTTGACCTTCTCAAGGCCATAGTGATCGGCATCCAGCACCTCTTGCGCCTTGCCCAGGTCTTTCTTGACCTTGGAGCGCGCCTTCCACGGCACCTGTACCATCCAGTCCACATAGCTGCGAACCACGGTAGCCTCGGCAGACATGGGAGACATCATCTTCAGCTTGGCAAGCTCGGCCTGGGCCTTTTCACGGGCATCTTCCGGCATGCCGGCCTCTTCAATCTTGCGATTGAGGGCTTCGAACTCATCCGGGCTATCTTCCAGCTCACCCAGCTCTTTCTGGATGGCCTTCATCTGCTCGTTGAGGTAATACTCGCGCTGGCTCTTCTCCATCTGCTTCTTGACGCGCGTGCGGATGCGCTTCTCGACCTGCAGCAGGTCAATCTCCGACTCCATCATCGCCATCAGGAATTCGATGCGCTCGGAGACAGAGACAATCTCCAGCACCTTCTGCTTGTCTTCCAGCTTGAGCGGCATGTGAGCGGCCATGGTATCGGCCAGACGCGCAGCATCGTCGATCGCCGAAATCGAGGTGAGTACCTCGGGCGGGATCTTCTTGTTGAGCTTGATATAGCCTTCAAACTGGCCGATGGCGGAGCGAACCAGTACTTCCTGATCCTTCTCCTCAATGGCTTGGGAGGGGATGTACTGGGCCTCACAGACAAAGAAATCCTTGTCATCGATCATCCGCTCCAGGCGAGCACGTTGCCCCCCCTCTACCAGCACCTTGACGGTGCCATCCGGCAGCTTGAGCATCTGCAGAATATTGGCCACTGTCCCGACGGTGAAGATCTCCTCCACGGTCGGCTCATCGGTTGACGCATCCTTCTGGGCCACCAGCAGAACTTTCTTGTCCTGCTCCATGGCCGCTTCCAGACAGCGAATGGATTTTTCCCGCCCCACAAAGAGTGGAATGACCATGTGGGGGTAAACCACCACGTCACGAAGAGGCAGGACGGGAATCTCGATGCGTTCTGAACGCTCTAGGTTCATATATGTCCTCTCGGCTTGTTATACCGTTGGCAAAGCGCTTGGCTGAGTATATGGGGGCGCTGAGATGAGATTCAATCGCCGAGACCGCAAAAAGCATGAAAGGGGCAAAAAGCCCCTTTCATTTGATTAAAAATCAGACGTTTACTCTGATGCGGCAGCTTGAGTCTCGGGATTTTCGTAGATCATCAAGGGCGCAGAGTCCCCTTTGATCACGGTCTCGTCGATCACCACCTTACTGACTCCTTCCAGAGAAGGCAGGTCATACATGGTATCGAGCAGCACGGCTTCCACGATGGAACGCAGACCACGAGCACCGGTTTTACGCTCCATCGCCTTGCGGGCAATGGCGTGCAACGCGTCCTCACGGAACTCCAGCTCAACCCCTTCCAGATCGAACAACGCGGCATACTGCTTGGTCAGCGCGTTTTTCGGCTCTTGCAGGATCTGGATAAGCGCAGCTTCGTCCAGTTCGGTCAGGGTCGCCACCACCGGCAGACGGCCGATGAACTCGGGGATGAGACCATACTTGATCAGATCTTCCGGCTCCACCTTGGCGAAAGTCTCACTCAGGGTCGCCTTGGCATCCTTGGACTTCACCTCGGCGCCAAAACCGATACCGGTTCCCTTGACGGAACGCTGCTCGATCACCTTGTCCAGACCGGCAAAGGCACCACCACAGATGAAGAGGATCTTGGAGGTATCAACCTGCAAGAACTCCTGCTGCGGATGCTTGCGGCCACCTTGCGGCGGCACGGAAGCGATGGTCCCTTCGATCAACTTGAGCAGGGCCTGCTGTACCCCTTCCCCGGAGACATCGCGGGTGATGGAGGGGTTGTCCGACTTGCGGGAGATCTTGTCGATCTCGTCGATGTAGACGATGCCACGCTGGGCCTTCTCTACGTCGTAGTCGCACTTTTGCAGCAGCTTCTGGATGATGTTCTCCACGTCCTCGCCCACATAACCGGCTTCGGTCAGGGTGGTCGCATCGGCCATGGTGAACGGCACATCCAGCAGACGGGCCAGGGTCTCGGCCAGCAGGGTCTTGCCGCTACCGGTCGGGCCAATCAGCAGAATGTTGGATTTGCCCAGCTCCACACCACTGTTTTCGCCGCTGTTACGCAGACGCTTGTAGTGGTTGTAAACCGCAACAGCCAACACCTTCTTGGCGTACTCCTGCCCGATCACATAGTCATCGAGATGAGCGCGGATCTGATGAGGGGTCGGCAGCTCATTACCATCGCGCTTGGGAGAGATCTCGCGGATCTCTTCGCGGATGATGTCGTTGCACAGCTCGACACACTCATCACATATGTAGACGGAAGGGCCAGCGATCAGCTTGCGCACTTCATGCTGGCTTTTGCCGCAAAAAGAGCAGTAGAGCAGCTTATCACCCTCACCCTTGCGTTTCTCTGTCATTCAGCAACCTCGTTTTATCAATAGAGGATGGATCGGCCTGTTGAGTTTACAACAGACCGGGACACCCTGCTCAGCTACGCTGGCTCAGGACACCATCTACCAGACCATAGGCCACGGCCTGCTCGGCGGACATGAAGTTGTCACGATCGGTGTCACGCTCGATAGTAGCCATGTCCTGACCGGTGTGGAACGCCAGGCGCTCGTTCAGGGTATTTTTGATCTTCAGGATCTCCTGGGCGTGGATCTGGATATCAGATGCCTGGCCCTGGAAGCCACCCAGCGGCTGGTGGATCATCACGCGGGCGTTCGGCAGGCAGAAACGCTTGCCCTTGGCGCCACCGGCCAGCAGGAAGGCCCCCATGGAGCAGGCCTGCCCCATGCAGACGGTGCTGACATCCGGCTTGATGAACTGCATGGTGTCATAGATGGACATGCCCGCAGTCACCGAACCACCCGGCGAGTTGATGTAGATATAGATGTCCTTGTCCGGATTCTCGGACTCGAGGAACAGCAACTGGGCAACCACCAGATTGGCCATGTGATCTTCAACCTGACCAGTCAGGAAGATCACCCGCTCTTTCAACAGACGGGAGTAAATATCGTAGGAACGTTCACCCTTGGCAGTCTGTTCGACCACGATGGGGACCAGCGCATTGCTGGGAGAATCGGTCATATCGTTATAGTTCTTGTACATAAGGCATTGTCCCTAAAATAAAATGGCCCGAGTGGAGATCACACGAGCCATTATACTTAACAGTCTTGACCTTAAGTCAAATGTTCTTAGGCAGCGGCGCCAGACTTGTTGATCACTTCGTCAAAGGCAACTTCTTTTTCGGTCACTTGCGCTTTGGACAGGATCAGGTCGATGGCTTGATCTTCTACTGCCAGGTTACGAACGCCGTTCAGCATCTGTTCGTTCTTCTGGTAGTACTCGATCACTTCCTTCGGATCTTCGTAGGCAGTCGCCATGGACTCGATGATGCTGTTTACACGGGCATCGTCAGCCTTGATCTCGTTGGTGCGGATCACGTCACCCAGCAGCAGGCCTACGCGTACACGACGCTCGGCTTGAGCCTGGAACAGTTCAGCCGGCAGCTCGGGAGCGTTGCCGCCCTGGAAGCCACCGAAGCGCTGCAGAGCCTGCTGACGCAGTGCGTCGATCTCTTGAGCAACAGCTGCTTTCGGCAGGTCAATTTGGTTGGCTTCAACCAGACCGTTAAGAACCTGCTCTTTCACGCTGTTTTTCAGGGCTTGAGCCAGTTCGCGCTCCATGTTCTTGCGCACTTCGGCTTTCAGCTCTTCAACAGAACCGCTTTCGATACCGAAACGCTTCACGAACTCTTCGGTCAGCTCAGGCAGGATCTGCTCTTCAACCTTGATCAGCTTGGAAGCGAACTTGGCTTCTTTGCCTTTCAGGTTTTCAGCGTGGTAGTCAGCCGGGAAGGTCACTTCGATGGTGAACTCGTCGCCTGCTTTCTTGCCCAGGATGGCATCTTCGAAGCCCGGGATCATGCGGCCGGCACCCAGTACCAGATTGAAACCTTCAGCTTTGCCGCCATCGAACTCTTCACCGTCGATGGAACCGACGAAGTCCATGGTCACACGCATGCCATCGGCAGCGGCAACGTCAGCTTCAGCCCAGGTAGCGTGCTGCTTGCGCAGGGTGTCGATCATGTTGGCCAGATCTTCGTCCTTCACGGTAGCAACCGGCTTCTCGACCTTGATGGTCTCCAGACCGGCAACTTCGAATTCTGGATACACTTCGAACGTGGCGGTGAATTCGAAATCCTGACCTTCCTGGATCTCTTTCGGGTCCATGGTCGGTGCACCGGCCGGGCTCAGTTTGTTTTCGATGATGGCTTTGATGAAGTTGCTCTGCATCATTTCATCAGCAACGCGGGCGTGAGCCATGGCGCCGAACATCTTCTTGATGATGGCAACCGGAGCCTTGCCAGGGCGGAAACCGTCGATGCGACGAGTCTTGGCCAGGCCATTCAATTCTTTACGCACAGCGGCGTCTACGGTAGCGGCCGGTACAGTGATGGTAAGACGGCGTTCCAGACCCTGGGTTGTCTCTACAGAAACTTGCATTCTTCTACCTCGTTCAACTCAGCACTGGGTGCTGACCCTTTATTGCCCCTGGGCAAAGCCCGGAGTCTTCCTGTTTATAAAGACAACGATATGTCTTTGTGATGAGAAAATATGACGCGGCATTATAGCGGCGCACTTTGGTCGAGTCGAGCCACACATCCCCCACATTGAGCGGCGTGCAGGCACAATTCGTGCAAAACTGCCCTTTATATGGGGAGATAGGCTCCCGACTTCAACCATCCGATGACGATAATTTTGCGTTTGCTCACCTTTTTTCATCCGAGCGCCGCTTTATTGCCCATCTTTCGCCGCAAAACAGGCCACGATTGTGGAGGGCGACTTAATTTGTCCAGCCAAATGGCGATTGGGCCAATCAACCATTGCGTCCCTATCCCTCCCTCGTTATGGTGGCAACCAAATTGATGTTCTGGAGTCACTCACATGGCCTTTTTCCGCTTCTTGTTCAATCTGCTCTGGTTTGTACTGGGAGGTGTCTTTATGGGCCTGGCCTGGTGGTTGGCCGGTCTTATCTGCTTTATCTCGCTGGTCGGCATCCCTTGGGGACGAGCCTGCTTCGTGATCGGCATCTTTACCTTCTTCCCGTTTGGCAAGCAGGCGGTCAATCGCAAGACCATGACCGGCCAGAGCGACATCGGCACCGGCACTTTGGGGCTGATTGGCAACATCCTCTGGTTTGTGCTGATCGGTGTCTGGCTGGCCATCGGCCATATTGCCTCTGCGCTGGCCTGCTTCGTGACCATTATCGGTATCCCGTTCGGTATCCAGCACCTCAAGCTGGCCATCATCAGTCTGGCCCCCATCGGCCAGATGATCGTGACCAATCAGGAAGCCGAATCAGGCCGCTATATCCGCTGAGCAGGTTAAAAATCGGATGGCAGGCGGTGCCTGTATTGCAAAAAAAGGGCAGACTAGGGTCTGCCCTTTTTCATTGCATCCATTCGAGGCATCCCATGCTCCCCAGCCACTTTTTTGCCAATCTCGCCCGCATGAAACTCATCTATCGCTGGCCACTGATGCGCAACATCCAGCCGGAAAACATCGCCGAACACAGCCTGCAGGTGGCCATGGTGGCCCATGCTCTGGCCATCATCAAAAACCGGCTGTTTGGCGGCACGGTGAATGCCGACCGCGCCGCGGTGATGGCCCTCTATCACGACAGCAGTGAGGTGCTGACCGGCGATCTGCCCACCCCGGTCAAATACTTCAATCCCGAGATTGCCCGCGAGTACAAGAAGATTGAGCTGGCCGCCGAGCAGCGTCTGCTCGGCATGCTGCCAGCGGAACTGGTGGAGGATTTTCGCCCGCTACTCGACTCGGCTATGCAGGATGAGGAGCTGGCCAGACTGGTGAAAGATGCCGACACCCTCTGCGCCTATACCAAGTGCCTGGAGGAGATCAACGCCGGCAACCGGGAGTTCGAACCGGCTCGCAAACGCCTCGAGGCGATGCTGGCAGCCCGGATGAGCGAGGAGATGCGCTACTTTATCGACACCTTCGTAGCCAGCTTCTCCCTGCCGCTCGATGAACTGAACGCCCACTAAGTCCGCTCACCATATCGACACACAGGCAAAAAACAGAAGAGCCCGCCGGTTTCACACCGGCGGGCTCTTCGTCTTTATCAGTGGATCAGATGCCGCGCATCAGTGACCCAGCTCGCGGGAGGGTACCAGACCGCTCGCTCGCCAGGCGGGATAGAGGGTCGCCATCAGACTCATCAGGATGGCAGCACCCGTCACGATAAGCAGATCCTGCATATGCAACTCGGTCGGCAAAAAGTCGATAAAGTAGATATCCGGATTGAGGAAGCGGTGGCCGATGAGCTTTTCGACAACGCTCAGGATCTGGGTCAGCTTGCTGGAGAGCAGCCCCCCCAGCAGCGCACCAAGCAAGGCACCGGCCACGCCATTGACCATCCCCTGAATGACGAAGGTGAGCCGGATCTGGCCGGGACTCGCCCCCATGGTTTTCAGGATGGCAATCTCGCTGCGCTTCTCGTTTACCGCCATCACCAGAGTGGAAACGATGTTGAAGCAGGCGACGGCCACCACCATCAGCATCACCACATACATGACGGTACGCACCATCTGGATGTCCTGATAGAGGTAACCCTGGCTGTTCATCCAACTGCGGATATAGACGTGATGAGGGAAGCGCTGGGCCGCCGCGACCGTAATGGACTGCGCCTTGAGCACATCGCTTACCCGCAGGCTGAAGCCCTCTACATCGCTGCCCATACCGGTGATCGCTTGCGCATCAGCCAGATGCATAAAGCCGAGCAGACCGTCGAGCTGACCGCCGATCTCCAGCAGCCCGACCACGGTCAGGGCTTCGCGCCTGGGATTCTTGATCCCGGCCTGATCGCCCCCTTGCGGCAACAGCAGGGCGACAGCGTCCCCTACCTTGACCCCCAGCTTGTCGGCGATGGTCTTGCCGAGGATCACCCCATGCTCGCCCGGTTGCAGCTCACGCAGGCCGCGACCCGTCATGTACTTGCCCGCATCCGACAGATTGGCTTCCAGATCCGGCAGCACGGCGCGCAGTTGCACCCCCTTGAGGGCAGAGCCGTACTCCAGCAAGCCGTTGAGGCGAATGACTGGCGCGGCCGCCTCGACCCCCGGCTGAGCAAGCAGGTAGTCGCGCAGACGGGGCCAATCCGGCAGCGGCCGCTCGACAGCATCCAACTCCCCTTGCGGCACGACCGAGAGCACCCGGTCTTTCAGCTCACGCTCGAAGCCG